>JAPLBX010000079.1 GCA_026392535.1 Actinomycetota bacterium | reverse complement strand
TTCAAATGCTTTGGGATCTTAAATATCGAATGTATTGGCATGTTACTTACTATTTCAATCGGAATAATTACTTCGCGAACAAGCAGAATATTTTTGGGCGCACTGTGGCTTTGAATATGGTTTGTGTTCCAGTGGAAAGTGACTTAGTCATTAATGAAAATGAAATCACGGAAAAATCTGCATCTCCCGTTTAACCTAAATTCCCGCTACTCCACCGTTACGGATTTAGCTAGGTTTCGAGGTTGATCTACGTCATAACCTTTTAGAGTTGCCATTTCGCAAGCAAATACTTGCAATGGCACAGTTGCAACTACTGGTTGCAACAATGAAGGGCATTTAGGAATGCGAATTATGTGATGTGCGAATGGAACAACAGATTCGTCACCTTCTTGGGCAATCACAATTGTGTGGGCACCACGCGCACGAACTTCTTGAATGTTCGAAACTATTTTTTCGTGTAGTACTGGTGAATCAGTTGGTGATGGCACAATCACAAAAACAGGGAGTCCATCTTCAAGCAAAGCGATTGGGCCATGTTTAAGTTCGCCAGCTGCAAAACCTTCGGCATGCATGTAAGCCAGCTCTTTAAGTTTTAATGCACCTTCAAGTGCCACTGGATAACCAACGTGGCGGCCAATAAACAGAACCGAACTGGCATTCATGTACTGCTTCGCTAAATCACGAACTGGCTGCATGGTGTCGAGCACTAAATCAACCTTTGCAGACATATCTGCAACTTCACCCACCAAGGCTTCAAGATCAAGTTCTGATCCGTGAACCTGGGCCAAGAAAAGTGCAAACATGTAAACCGCAATTACTTGGGTCAAAAAGGCTTTAGTCGACGCTACAGCTATTTCTGGTCCAGCATGGGTGTAAATCACCGCATCACTTTCTCGCGGCATTGTTGACCCTTGCGTGTTGCAAATCGAAAGCACGCGGCTTCCCTGTTCTTTTGCATATCGGATTGCCATCAAGGTGTCCATGGTTTCGCCAGATTGGGAAATCGCAATCACTAAAGTGTTCTTATCCAAAATCGGATCGCGGTAACGAAATTCGCTAGCAAGTTCAACTTCGCATGGAACTCTGGTCCATCGTTCGATTGCGTATTTAGCAATCAATCCTGAGTGGTAAGCAGTGCCACAGGCTGTGATGATTATTTTATCAACTGAACGAAGTTCATCGGCACTGAATTTCATTTCATCGAGTTCAACTCGGTTGTTCTTGATGCGACCAAGCAAAGTGTCAGCAACCGCTTTCGGTTGTTCAGAAATTTCCTTCAACATAAAAGTGTCAAAGCCACCTTTTTCTGCGGCTGCTGCATCCCAGGTAACTTCATATTCGGTAACTGCAACTTCTTTACCTGCAAAATCTGTTACCCGAATTGAGTCTGCGCGCAACTCCACCACTTGGTCTTGGCCAAGCTCAATTGCATTTCGGGTGTGAGCAATAAAAGCAGACACATCGGAAGCTAGAAAGTTTTCATTTTCACCGCGGCCAACTACCAACGGCGAATTACGTCGGGCACCTACTACTAGGTCCGGGATATCTGCATGGGCTGCGACTAACGTAAAAGCGCCGCGAAGTCGGCCGCAGGTTTTGCGCATTGCTTCTGCCAAGTCATTTTTTACACTCGGCAAAATCGAAGAAAGTAAGTGCGCAACAACTTCGGTGTCGGTATCACTTTGCAACTTGATGCCAGCTGCTATTAATTCTGTGCGCAGCTCACTAAAGTTTTCAATGATGCCATTGTGAATAACAGCAACTTTTTTGTCTTCTGACAAATGTGGGTGGGCATTTAGATCAGTTGGCCCACCGTGGGTTGCCCAGCGGGTGTGACCGATACCAGTGTGTGATTGAGTTAGAGGCGTTGATTCAATTTCGTTTTCAAGATTAATGAGTTTGCCAGCTTTTTTACGGGTTTCAATCACTCCGTTTGCCACTACTGCCACACCGGCCGAGTCATAACCGCGATATTCAAGTCGGCGCAAACCAGCCACGATCACATCAAGGGCTGATTGCTTTCCTACGTATCCAACGATTCCGCACATATCGGCAAGTCTAATTACTATTTATATTGCTAGTTCTAAAGCCACAACGTCAACTATTCGCTGGGCTTGTTCTAGGGCAAGTTCCTTTGTGGCAGCTTCAACCATTACCCGCACAACTGGCTCGGTGCCACTAGGTCGCAGGAGCACCCGGCCGGTATTGCCAAGCACAGATTCAACTTCTTTAACTACTGACTGCACTTTCTTATTTGAATCGGTTGCATGCTTGTCAACATTCTTTACATTAATCAAGACTTGTGGAAGTTTGGTCATTACCGCAGCAAGCTCACTCAAAGGCTTTTTAGTAAGCGCCATACGTGACATGAGTTGCAAGGCAGTTAGTGCGCCATCTCCAGTTGTGGCAAATTCACTAAGAATTACATGGCCACTTTGTTCGCCACCAAAGTTATAGCCACCATCACGCATTGCTTCAAGAACATAGCGATCGCCGACTGCAGTTTCAACAACTTCAATCTTTTCATTTTGCATTGCAATTTTGAAACCTAAGTTTGCCATGACAGTTGAAACTACTGTGTTTGATTTAAGTGTTCCAGCATCGCGCTTTGCAACAGCGAGAACTGCCATGATTTGGTCGCCATCAACAATCTCACCTTTTGCATCTACTGCAAGAAATCTGTCAGCATCGCCGTCATGCGCCACACCGATATCTGCTTTTTGTTTAACTACTTCCAATTGCAAATCTTCCATGTGGGTTGATCCACAATTTTCATTGATGTTGGTGCCATTTGGCGAGCAGTGAATCTCAATTACTTCTGCGCCAGCTCGACGATAGATTTCTGGAGCCACAAAAGATGCAGCTCCATTTGCAGCATCAACCACTACCTTCAAACCTGCAAGGGATTGCTTTACGGTTTCAACCACATGTTGAATATAAAGTTCTAACAAATCCGGCGAATCAATTACCCGACCAACATCACTTCCTGTTGGGCGCGACCAATCTTCACCCATCCGGGCTTCGATTAGATCTTCAACTTCGTCAGCTAGCTTCACTCCGCCGCGGGCAAAGAATTTAATTCCGTTGTCAGGCATCGGATTGTGACTTGCTGAAAGCATTACGCCTAAGTCGGCACCCGTTTGGGCAACTAGAAATGCCACAGCTGGAGTTGGCGCAATCCCAACAAGTTTTACATCCACTCCGGCACTAGCAAGTCCAGCAACAACTGCTGCTTGCAAGAACTCACCACTTGCCCGGGAATCTTGACCAACAATCGCAATTGGGCGATGACCTGAAAAAGCACCCAGATCACCAAGCACGTGGGCAGCAGCAACAGACAAATCAAGTGCAATTTCTGCAGTGAGATCAACGTTCGCGCGACCGCGAACTCCGTCTGTTCCAAATAAGCGACCCATAAGAGCGAAAGCCTAACCTTGTGCGGATAAAACAAAACCCCCGCAATGCGAGGGTTTTGTATAAGAGTGAATTAACGCTTTGAGTACTGAGAAGCCTTACGGGCTTTCTTCAAACCGTACTTCTTACGTTCCTTAGCGCGTGAATCGCGGGTTAGGAAGCCAGCCTTCTTAAGGCTTGGGCGAAGAGCATCAGCATCGATTGCATTAAGCGCACGAGCGATACCTAGACGAAGTGCGCCTGCTTGACCAGAAACACCGCCACCATTCATAGTTGCAAACACATCGAACTTGCCTTCAAGGCCTGAAAGTTTGAATGGGTCGTTGACTGATTGTTGGTGAACTTTGTTTGGGAAGTAGTTAGCAAGATCGCGACCATTGATAACCCAACGTCCGGTGCCTGGAACCAAACGCACACGTGCGATTGCTTCTTTGCGACGGCCTGTTGCATTACTTGGTGCAGCCTTTACTGAGTGAGCAGCTTTTGCCGGAGCGGCAGTCTCACTTGTGTAAACCTCAGCGACTTCAGTCACTTTTTTCCTTTCACACAATCGCGGTTGCGACTGTTTTTACTGTGCAACCTGCGTGATAACGAATGGGACAGGCTTTTGTGATGCATGTGGATGTTCAGATCCTGCATACACCTTTAGCTTGGTAATCTGCTGACGACCAAGACGGTTGTGAGGCAACATGCCCTTTACTGCTTTTTCAATTACACGACGTGGGTTTGACTTAAGCAAGTCGCCGTAAGAAGTTGCAGTTAAACCACCAGGTTGACCTGAGTGGCGGTAATCAAATTTGTCAGTCAACTTTGCACCAGATAGTGCAACCTTTTCGGCGTTGATAACAATGACGAAATCGCCAGTGTCAACGTGAGGTGCGAATGTTGGCTTGTGCTTGCCGCGTAGCAAGGTAGCAGCTTGAAAACCTTCGTTCGTAGTTGTTTGGTAAGTGGAGCGCGAGATACCCGCGCTTTCACAGGAGGCGCAGGTTACCCGCACGAGGGCAGGCGGGTCAAAACGGCTGATTTACTCACAAACTGTGAGTGATTTCGGGGGTTTGGCTGACCTTTTCAGGCGCTAGCAAGGGGGCTTTCCACATCAAAACTGTGTGGTCCTGCCCTATTAGGTAGAACTCATGGTCCACGTCCCCAATGAAATGCAGGATGGGAAGCCGGAATTTGTCGGCCACATGGCGCAAAGCAGTGGCGTCTTTGAGCATGAGTGGATCCGTCAAGAGATGAGGTCTTTCGTCAACTAGAAATAATCTGCCGGTCAAAGCTGTTAGAGATTTTTCAGGCTCAGCTCTGCCAACACCGTCGAACAAATATTGAATAAGTAAAGTCAAAACTACCCCGCACACAATGAGACTTGCTGCAAGAGTCAAACCGTTTCCGGTGAACAAGTTTCCAGTGGCGTAATGAACTGTGGTGAAAATAGCCGCGACAATGAATGCGCCGTACATTGAAACTAAAGCAATCCGCTCCGGCTTGCTCCATGTGTGCCAGTGGGATTCTTCATGCGCGTGCGAAAGTGCTTCCGCTAATTCAGGCGCAATTTTGCGGCGATGGTAAACAAAGAATGGAAGAACTGAAAGAATCGAAACTAATCCGGCAAAACCATATGGGTTTACTTTGATCCAAGAAACAAACTTTGCAACTTGTGGAATATGAAACCAGACCGATCCGTAAATATTTTTATCTTCCAATACCCAAGGGTCAACCCATGTGTTGTGAATGCCTTTGGTTCGCCAGCCTTCATTTGCTGAACCGGAATAAAGCTCGTGAACAACTAAACGGCCATCCGCATTAAAAACTACTTCTTGGCCTAATTCATATTCTGATTGGAATCGAGCAACCACTAGATCACCTGTTATGTATCTAGGTTCCATACTGACGCCATCAACTAGCGCGTATGTGGCTGGCCCAAAGACTGCGCGAGGTGCAAACAAAATAAACCAAGCTAGGAACAGGCAGATGGAAATCGACAAACCAAAGACCCGCTTCGCACCACTATTTTCATGGTGAGCAAGACGGGCCATTGATTTAGTCATATTTTGAGCCTATTCAACCGAGATTGCTAGTTGAACAAGTGGATTAGTAACTACGTTGTAAGCAGTTCCTAGTGCAATTACTGATTCAGCGTGTGTTGAACCCTCGACGAATACTTGATTACCGGTCTTGGTGTAAGTACCAGCCGTATCGCTAAGTACAACTGTTGCAGTTGTGCCCACGCAAGTTGATGCTCCATTTATTGCACCAGTAAGTGTCAAACCAGTAATTGATTGATGAGTAGCATCTGCGTAAGCGTAGGCAATGCTTAGATTGTCAACGCAACTTGTTGTTGTAACTGAAACAGTTCCAGTGTTTACAACACCAACAGTGCCACCACCAGTTAGGGCGCCCAAACCGGAAGCTCCAGCAGCTGTTACTGCAAAGATTGAGCTAGCGACTGCTAGGGCTAAAAGAATTTTTTTCATTTTTACCACCCCAAAGTGATTTATTTGTATGCCATTTGGCATGTACTAAAACTAGAACTACGAGACCGTGTTACCTAAGTGCCGAAAGTCACTATTTTTGAACCAAAATCACAACAAATGCGACAATTAATTAACCGCGACCTTGCCAAACAGGCTCGTCGCTTGAAAACACAGTTCCATCAGCAGAAAAAATAACAAAACGATCAAAAGAATCAGCAAACCAGCGGTCATGTGTGACGGCAACCACAGTTCCTTCAAAACCATCTAGGCCTTTTTGCAGTGCATCAGCACTTGCGAGGTCCAAGTTGTCAGTCGGTTCGTCAAGCAATAACAACGTGCAACCACTTAGTTCAAGCAAAAGAATTTGAAAGCGCGCCTGTTGGCCACCTGAAAGAGTGTCGAATTTCTGTTCACTTGCATATGCGAGTTCATATCGATCAAGTGCACGAGCTGCAGGTTCTTGCGGCATGCCATCTCTACGATCGTCCCCACGATGCAGAATTTCTAACAGTGTTTTACCTTGCAAATCTGGTCTCACATGTGTTTGCGCAAACCAACCTGGAGTAACTCGGGCGCCAAGTTTTGCACTGCCAGAATGTTTAACTGGTTCGATTACTAAATCTCCCACTGGGCGGTGTTCAACTTCTGGATCACTACCACCCAATGCCAGCAATCGGAGGAAGTGTGATTTTCCAGTTCCATTTCCGCCAAGTACTGCAATGCGTTCGCCAAACCAAATCTCTTCATCGAAAGCTTTAGTTAAGTTTGTAAGTTCAAGTTGTTCGCAAACAACGGTGCGCTTTCCGGTTCTGCCACCCTTTAACCGCATCTTTACATTTTGTTCAATAGGAATGGCTTGAGGTGGGCCGGCCTTTTCAAACTTTTCTAATCGAGTGCATGCTGCTCGGTAGCGGGAAGACATTCCATCATTGAAAGTTGCTTTAACTTTTAATGTTTGGACTAAATCTTTTAGTTGTTGATGTTTTTCATCCCAACGTAGTTTCAATTCTTCAAGGCGGGCAAACCGGTCGACTCGGGCTTCGTGGAAAGTTCTGAAACTTCCACCATGCACCCAAACCGTGTTACCAGCTGCTCCTAATTCCACCGCCACAATGTGAGTGGCAGCTGATGCCAGCAATTCCCGATCGTGACTAATTAGCAAGACAGTTTTTGAAGATTCACGTAACTTATTTTCAAGCCAACGTTTTCCGGGCACATCAAGGTAGTTATCTGGTTCGTCTAATAACAAGATTTCATCTGGTCCGCGAAATAGGGCTTCCAAAACTAAACGTTTTTGTTCACCACCAGAAAGGGTTCCAACATCGCGATATTCAACTTTTGTAAATTCCTGCCCCATCGCAGCCATTGTGCAGACATCCCAAACCACTTCGATGTCATAGCCGCCAACTTCGGCCCAATCTGAAATTGCTTGCGCGTAGCGAACTGAGTTGACCTCATTGTCATCGTCCATCATGAGCAATTCGGTGTCGATCATCTCTTTAGCGGCTTTGCGAATACGTTCTGGTGCCACGGTTAAAAGCAGATCTCGCACAGTTCCGTTTGTCATATGACCAATGAACTGTGGCATTACGGCAACCGAACCACTGCAAACTATTGAACCTTCATGTGGTTGCCATTCGTCAGAGACAAACTTCATCAAAGTGGATTTACCGGAGCCATTTGCGCCAACTAGGGCCGCGACTGCACCATCACCGACTCTAAAACTTACGTCATCTAATAACACGCGCCCATCGGGCAATGAATATGTGACGTGTTGAACGTCAATGTGTGGCATTAGTTTTCTACTTCAGTATTTTCGCGACGAGCGCGAGTAATTTCCTGACGGGCCATCAACTCATCATCTGCTGCATAGCTGATTTTTTCAAGTACTAAACCATGTGCGGGCATCGTGACAATGTCATCGTGTCGGACTTCACTATCCAAAACCTGTTTTGGATAGTCAATGTCGCGCCTACCTTCACCAACCGGCAATAAGCAGCCCACAATTGATCTGACCATCGAATAACAAAAAGCATCAGCTTCTAAAGTTGCCATCACGCCAAAGTCAGTATGTCGCCAATCAAATTGATTTAAAGTTCTAATTGAAGTTCCATATTGAGTGCGTTTACAAAATGCGGTGAAATCATTTAAGCCAAGCAATTTCTCACTTGCTTTATTCATGGCTTCAACATCTAGTTTGCGCCAAGCTGGCACCACAAAGTTGCGGTAAAGCGGATCAGGTGCGCCATTACTAAACGAATATGAATAGGTGCGCGCAATAGCAGCAAAACGAGCATCGAATCCGTATGGAGAATTAGCTATATCCAATATTCGAACATCCGCATCGAGCAGGCCATTCAAACTATATTTAATCTTGCCAAAATCTTCCTTCAAAACTGACTCAGGAACATCCGCATGAATAACTTGACCGCGGGCGTGCACGCCAGCGTCTGTGCGGCCACCAACAATTGTGTTGACTGGGTTCTTTAAATGAAACGCAATCTGGAGTGCTTTTTCAACTTCACTTTGCACAGCGCGAAGTTTTGGCTGTGATGCCCAACCTGCAAACATCGTGCCGTCATACGACAAATCGATGCGCAGACGAATGAACCCCCGGCCCGGAAGGGCTGGGGGTTCATTGTGCATCAAGTTATTGAGCATTATGCCTTAGGAGTTTCCTCTTCGCCAGCAGCTTCTACAACCTCAGCAGCAACTTCTTCAGCTTCGACAACTGTTTCTTCAACAATTGCTTCTTCAGCTGCAGGAGCTTCTACTTTTGGTTCTGCCTTCTTCGCAGGTGCTTTCGCAGCCTTCTTAGTAGCAGCGGTTGCTTCTGATACAACCTGTTCAGCCAATGGTTCACAAAGTTCAATTACTGCCATTGGCGCGTTGTCGCCAGGACGAGGATTGATCTTTGTGATGCGGGTGTATCCACCGTTACGGTTCACAAAACGTGGACCGATTTCGGTGAACAAGATGTGTAGTACACCTTTGTCGCGAATAACTTTGCCAGCATTACGACGAGCATGTAGATCTCCACGCTTACCTTGGGTGATCAACTTCTCTGCGTATGGGCGCAAGCGCTTCGCTTTTGCTTCAGTGGTGGTGATGCGACCATGCTGGAACAACTGAGTAGCAAGGTTCGCCAAAATCAATCGTTGGTGAGCTGGGCTTCCGCCTAAGCGGGCACCTTTGGTTGGGGTAGGCATTTATATCTCCTTATATAACGAGTCCCTACTTAGTAGGACTCGTCCTCCACGAATGATTTATCTTCCATCAGATCAGCTTCGTCATCCCATGTTTCTTCAACTACTGGACGGTTCCAACCTTCTGGGCTGTCCTTAAGTGAAAGACCGAGTGACTGCAATTTCGCTTTAACTTCGTCAATTGACTTCGCACCGAAGTTACGAATGTCCATCAAGTCAGCTTCTGAACGAGAAAGAAGTTCGCCAACTGTGTGGACGCCTTCGCGCTTCAAGCAGTTGTAAGAACGAACTGTCAGATCCAATTGTTCAATTGGAGTTCCAAGTTGTTCTGCAGCATAAACATCAGTTGCTGATGGTCCAATTTCGATACCTTCAGCAAGTTCGTTCAATTCGCGAGCAAGACCGAACAATTCAACCAATGTTGAGCCAGCTGATGCCATTGCATCACGTGGGCTACGACCTGGCTTAGTTTCAACGTCAATTACAAGTGCATCGAAGTCGGTACGTTGACCAACACGAGTTGCATCAATCTTGTAAGTAACACGCAAAACTGGTGAATAGATTGAGTCAATTGGAATAACGCCAATTGCTTTGTCTGGGCTGTTGTTCTGGAACGCTGAAACATAACCGCGACCACGTTCAACTTGGAATGTGATGTTTAAGTTTGCTTTGTCGTTCAAAGTAGCAATGTGAAGTTCTGGGTTGTGAATTTCAACACCTGCAGGAACTTGGATGTCTCCAGCAGTAGCAATACCAGCTCCGGACTTGTTTAGAACCATGGTTACTGGTTCGTCGAAGTCAGATGCAACGACAATGTTCTTGATATTAAGAACAATTTCAACAACATCTTCTTTGACGCCTTCTAGAGTTGAGAACTCGTGAAGAACACCATTGATTTGAATCTGGGTCACTGCTGAACCTGGAATAGATGACAGCAATGTGCGGCGTAGTGAATTGCCAAGTGTGTATCCGAAGCCTGGCTCCAATGGAGTCAAGGTGAAACGGGAACGGGTTTCAGAAAGAACTTCTTCTTTCAGTACTGGGCGTTGTGCGATCTGCACTTTTTCTTCCTTTCGGTGACGACCTCAATTTGACGTCACAGTTGGACTACTAAATCGCGTTTGCGATTCAGTTGTGGTGTTAGCCCAGAGAAAAACTCTGGGCTAACTTAAGAATTATCTCGAGTACAACTCAACGATCAGCTGTTCTTGAACTGCTGTGTCGATTTGTGCACGAACTGGCATGTTGTGAACCAAAATACGTGAACGACTTGGGATTGCTTCAATCCAAGCAGGAACTAGCTTTTCGCCATGTTCCGCACGAGCAACTTGGAATGGAATCGCTTCACGTGAATCTGGTGCAATTTCAATGATGTCACTTGGAGTAACGCGGAAAGATGGAATATCAACTTTCTTACCGTTAACAGTGAAGTGACCGTGACGCACTAGCTGACGCGACATGTCGCGGCTCTTTGCAAAACCTGCACGGAAAACAACGTTATCCAAACGGGTTTCAAGAATCAGCAATAGGTTTTCACCAGTCTTGCCGGTCTTGCGGTGTGCTTCTTCGTAGTAGCCACGGAATTGCTTTTCCAAGATTCCATAAATACGTGCACACTTCTGCTTTTCGCGCTTCTGTAGCAAGTATTCAGATTCCTTAGTTCGGTTACGACCATGTTGTCCAGGTGGGTAAGGGCGCTTTTCAATAGGGCACTTTCCTGAATCACATTTTGAACCTTTGAGGTACAACTTAGTTTTTTCGCGACGGCAACGCTTGCAGTCTGCTCCGGTATAACGAGCCATTTTCTTATCTCCTCAGGTTCTCAGACACGACGTCGTTTTGAAGGACGACATCCGTTGTGTGGGATAGGGGTAACGTCGGAGATAGAACCGACCTCTAGACCAGCAGCTTGAAGTGAACGAATTGCTGTTTCGCGGCCAGAACCTGGACCTTTAACGAAAACATCAACACGCTTCATGCCGTGTTCCATTGCACGACGGGCAGCAGCTTCAGCAGCCATTTGCGCTGCGTATGGGGTTGACTTACGTGAACCCTTGAAACCAACTTGTCCTGCAGACGACCACGAAATAACTGCACCAGTTGGATCTGTAATAGACACAATGGTGTTGTTAAAAGTGCTCTTAATGAATGCGGAACCAGCGGCCACATTCTTTCTTTCCTTACGGCGTAGCTTTTTAGAACCAGCCGCTTTCGATGACTTAGGGGGCATATATTTCTTTCGCTCCTGATTGTTAATTGATTCCCGGCAAAGGGATCTGGACTACTACTTAGTGACTTTTTTCTTTCCAGCCACTGTTTTCTTCGGGCCCTTGCGCGTACGTGCATTAGTACGTGTGCGCTGGCCGCGAACAGGAAGACCACGTCTGTGACGCAATCCCTGGTAGCAGCCGATCTCAACTTTGCGACGGATATCAGCAGCAACCTCACGACGGAGGTCACCTTCAATCTTGAAGGATGCTTCAATATGATCGCGGAGCTGGATAACTTGCTCGTCTGTCAAATCTTTGACTCGAGTATTTGGATCAATGCCAGTCGTTGCCAAAGTTGCTTGTGCACTTGGACGACCAACACCATAGATGTAAGTGAGAGCGACTTCGACGCGCTTATCGCGTGGAAGATCGACACCAACAATACGTGCCATTGGGCGGCTTCTTTCTGTTTGGTGAAGATTTCGGAGCGATAAACGGTCTCATCCGCCCGGATGAGTCTCCAGTCTTCACACTGGAGGTGACGTCCAAACCTCTGGCCCGAGAGTTTGGCTACGGTTTATCGCGTTGCTATTTAGTTGTGCAACGAAAAGGTTTTACCCTTGACGTTGTTTGTGGCGAGGGTTCTCGCAAATGACCATGACGTTACCGTGACGACGAATGACTTTGCACTTGTCGCACATTGGCTTCACGCTCGGATGTACCTTCATGGTTTTCCTTCTTCTTAAATCAACAAACGTATGTCTGTTGAAACCTTATTTGTATCGGTAGACGATGCGACCGCGAGTTAGGTCGTAGGGCGATAGCTCTACAACTACTCGGTCACTTGGAAGAATGCGAATGTAATGTTGACGCATCTTTCCGCTGATGTGTGCTAGCACCATATGTCCGTTATCAAGTTCCACTCGAAACATCGCATTAGGCAACGCTTCAGTGATTGTGCCTTCGAGTTCGATGGCACCATCTTTTTTGGCCATAAAGGTGGCGGCTCCATATCAATCGTTTGTGTTTGCGCGCAAAATCGAACCGAATCGAAGCCTTGGGGAAGGCACCAAAAAGGTCAGGCTTTTACGCACGCCGAGGGCGAAGTTTAGGCATCTAGGCACTCACTTCCCAAATCGTGGAATATGGCCCAGATCTGGGAGCAATCTGTGAGTAAATTGAGAGTAAATCTTAAGGTTTAAGGACGGGCTAGAGAGTCATCCAGCTCGGTCAGTACCCAAGGGCCTGATTCGGTGATGGCAACTGTGTGTTCCCAGTGGGCTGCGAGTTGGCCATCTAGGGTGGTCACGGTCCAGTCATCGTCGAGAACTTGGGTGTGGTGGTGGCCGGCAGTGATCATCGGTTCGATCGCGATGGCCATTCCAAGTTCGAGAGTTAAACCTTGTCCTGGCGTTCCAAAGTTTGGAACTGACGGATCCATATGCATTTCAGTACCGATTCCGTGGCCAACATAATCTTCAACAATCCCCCACCGCTTTTCGGCATTCACAATTGATGCGATGGCATAGCCAACATCACCAAGGGTGTTACCAGCTCTTGCTGCTTTTAGTCCAGCCCACATTGCGCGACGAGTGACGTCACTTAAAGCTTTGGCTTCGTCGCTTACGTTGCCAATCAAAATTGTCACTGCACTATCGCCATGCCAGCCATCAACAATTGCACCGAAGTCAACCGAAACTAAATCACCATCATTAAGTGTGTAGTTGTCTGGAATGCCGTGCACAACTTGATTGTTGACTGATGTGCAAACAACTGCAGGATATCCGTGGTAATTTAGAAAGGATGGAGTTGCACCAGTTCGCTTTAACTCTGCCCGCGCGATGGCATCAATATCGAGCGTAGTCATACCCGCAACAGTTTGTTGTTGGATCAACTTCAAAGTATTTCCAACAACAAGACCTGCTACTCGCATCTTTTCGATCTGCTCAGGTGTTTTGATTTGCACCTTCGGTTTACGCCCAAAAATCATGAGCGCAGTTTGGCAGATAGATTTTGATTAAGCGATTGGCACCGTTGTTTTCGCAGGATTTCCAGTTCCTACTGAAGTTACCGCATTAACTGTGACTTGGTAGGTAGTGGCGTTTGCGAGGCCTTTAATTGTGTAATTCAATTTCTTGGTCTCATAAAACTTGGTTTTGCCATTTCCTTTAAGCGTGATTTGGTAATACTTAAGTTTCTTGCCACCTAAGTAACTTGGTTTCTCCCAAGTGATTTCAGCAGTTTCTAACTCAGGTGAAATTGCCTTGAGATTCCTAACTGCAAGTGGCGAGCTACCAGAAACGTTGATGTTTACAGATTCTGATGC
>JAPLBX010000141.1 GCA_026392535.1 Actinomycetota bacterium | reverse complement strand
CAGGGAAATCCGCTAAGATCGGGGAATTGCCGAAAGGCAAGGTAGGGCCTTTAGCTCAGTTGGTAGAGCAACGGACTTTTAATCCGTGGGTCGACGGTTCGAGCCCGTCAGGGCCCACTCGCATAAAGATCTTGGACGCGGAGTCTATCTGTATTGCATTTATACTTTCCGAGCTTTGAAGGTTTACTCAATTGATCGACACAGATTTATTCTTGTTGGCAACATAAGTGGGCAACATAGTTTGTCAAAGTCGATGAAATAGTTCGTGTTCAACCACTAAATTAGAGTCACATGCAAAATTTGGGGTTTGAAAATGATCAGTGACGATGTTATTGCTAAACCTTTAAGACACCCGGCGGGATTAAACTGACTCTGATTCTTACTGTGATCGCGATGGTAATCGGCATTACCTTAGCCATTGGTCTAGCAGTAATGAAATTGTCATCAAACCCATTACTTAAGACAGTCTCAACATTTTTTATCTGGTTTTTTCGTGGCACACCACTATTGATTCAAATTGTATTTTGGGGTTACCTCGGTTTGATTTACCCAAACGTCACAATTTCAATTCCTTTTACTGAAATCGTCTTTTTTACTTCGCCTACTTCAAATATACTTTCAGCTTTTACTGCGGGTGTCATAGCGCTATCACTTAATGAAGCGGCGTATGCAGCAGAAATTGTTAGGGCCGGATTGATTTCAATTGATGTTGGTCAATCCGAAGCAGCTAAATCGCTGGGCATGAGAAATAGTTTCATACTTCAAAAAATTGTTTTGCCACAGGCTATGCGAGTTATCGTGCCACCCATGGGTAATGAAACGATCTCCATGCTCAAGAACACTTCGTTACTCGCGGTGATCGCAGTTATGGAGCTTTACACCCGTGCCTCTCAAATTTCTTCGCAGAATCTGGCTCAGGTTGAACTCTTGGTTGTAGCGGCATTTTGGTACCTAGTAATGACAACTGTGCTTGCGGTTCCACAGGCATACTTAGAAAAAAAGTATGGTCGAGGATTTGCTTCAACTACTGATTCTCACATGAGATTATTCCGTGGTGCTAGGAGTGATAAAAAGTGACACATCCAATGCTTGAGGCGAGAAATGTTAAAAAATCTTTTGGCTCACTTCCTGTACTAAATGGAATAACACTAGCGATCGATCCTGGGCAAGTTTTGTGCCTTCTTGGACCTTCAGGGTCAGGTAAGTCAACATTCCTGCGCTGCATCAACCACCTTGAGAAAATTAATGGTGGCCGCATCTATGTTGATGGCGAACTAATGGGCTATAAAGAAAAGGGCGATGAACTTTATGAGATGAAACCGTCTGATATTGCGAATCAACGTAAGCAAATCGGAATGGTCTTCCAGAAGTTTAATCTGTTTCCTCACCTAACTGCGATAGAAAATATCATGATCGCACCAACGGGAGTTCTTGGTTTCCCAAAGCAGACAGCGCGAATTCTTGCAATGGAACTTCTTGAACGTGTTGGTTTAACAGATAAAGCAAACGCCTACCCGGCACAATTATCGGGTGGCCAGCAGCAGCGAGTGGCAATCGCTCGAGCTTTAGCAATGGAACCAAAATTAATGCTATTTGATGAGCCAACTTCTGCACTTGATCCAGAATTAGTTGGTGATGTGCTCTCTGTCATGAGGGACTTGGCAAAAACAGGAATGACAATGATTGTGGTGACCCATGAAATGGGCTTTGCTCGAGAAGTTGCAGATCAAGTTGCTTTTATGGATCAAGGGTTAGTTGTGGAATCAGGTATTCCTGCGCAAGTACTTGATAATCCACGCCACGAACGAACTCAAGCATTCATTAATAGTGTGCTTTAAATTACTTAATCACCAGACCATTCAGGTATTCATCGATACCGTGGACCTATCTGCATAATGTAGGTTTTCGTTAAACGGGTGGTAGGCGATGACAAAAAGAAAAATATTTATTAGTTTATTGGCAAGTACTGGTCTCTTATTCATGTCCGGTTGTAGTTCATCAGATTCGGACTCAGGCGCGACAGCAACCGAGCAACCCGCAGAAGTTGCGGTTGATGAGGCAGCTGCGGCGCTTGTACCTGATCGATTCAAAGAAAAGGGTATTAGTATCGCGAGTGATATCCCGTACGCGCCAATGGAGATGTTTGACGAAAACAACAATGTTTATGGTGTTGATTACGATTTAGCAGTAGCGATTGGTCAGAAACTTGATCTGAAAATTTCATTCAATGATCAGGACTGGGATGGAATCATTCCATCGCTTCAATCTGGTCTTCACGACGTGATTATTTCTGGCATGAATGACACCGTTGAAAGGCAGGCAACTCTTGATTTTGTTGATTACTTCAGGGCGGGCTTTGCCATAGTTGTTAAAAAAGGTAATCCAGAAGGTATTACTACACTCACAGATCTTTGTGGAAAAACGGTAGCAGTGATCGTATCAACGGTTCAGGGTGAATTGCTTCGTGCGTTGGAACCACAGTGCATTGAGGCAGGCAAGGCTCCAGTTGACGTGATGGAATTGCCAGACGATCCTGCGGCCTTGTCAGCTATTCGCGCTGGAAAAGCTGTTGCTGATGTTTCCGATGCCCCTGTTGCTGCATATGCAGCTCAAACTGCAG
>JAPLBX010000075.1 GCA_026392535.1 Actinomycetota bacterium | reverse complement strand
TATAACGTTTGATTTAGTTCCTGGAACTTGCCTAAAAATTCTGCTTTGAAATCAAAATAGTTTCCATCCAAAATAGTTTGGCGGATTTTGGCTACCAATCCGACGATGTAGTGCTCATTGTGAATTGTCAACAATGTTGCGGCCAACATTTCTTTTGCCTTTAGCAAGTGATGAATGTATGCGGCACTGAAATTTTTGCATGTGTAGCATTCACAATCTTCAACAAGCGGATTGAAATCTCTCCTAAAGCGCGCATTGGTGACATTAAATCTGCCGGTTAGGCCATAGGCCGAAGCGTTTCGAGCTACTCGCGAAGCTGCCACGCAATCAAATGTGTCTGCGCCGTTTTCCACACCTGCGAACAAATCATCAGGTTCGCCAATGCCAAGCAGATGGCGGGGTTTATCTTGTGGAAGCTCCGAAGTCATCCAATTAACAATCGTTCCCAATTCGGCTTTGTCGAGTGCGCCACCTAAGCCAAAACCATCGAAATCTAGAGATCCGAGGTCTTTAGCGGCTTTTCTACGTAAGTCTTCGTACTGCGCTCCCTGTAAGACGCCCCAGAGCGCCTGATAAGGCTTATCACTTCGTTCAACTGTTAGACGCTTATGTTCAGCGATACAGCGCTCAGCCCACGCTTTAGTGCGTTCTAGGGCTATCTCCTGATATTTACGGGTATTTAGCAAAGTTGTGCACTCATCGAAAGCAAAAATGATGTCAGCGCCTATTTGATGCTGCACTTGCATTGAAATTTCTGGGCTGAACCGGTGCATGGTGCCATCAAGGTGAGATTTGAAAGTAACTCCATCATCATCAACATGGGCAAGGCGATCCTTACCTTCGGCAATGACGTCATCCGATTGAACAGTCACACTTTCCATTGCTAGAACTTTTTTAAAACCCACCCCAAGGGATAGGACCTGAAATCCGCCACTGTCGGTAAACGTTGGTCCTTGCCAGTTCATAAATTTTCCAAGACCACCAGCTGCATCGACTATGTCTGAACCAGGTTGCAAATACAAGTGATAAGCGTTTGCCAAAATTGCTTGCGCCCCTAAATCTTTCATTGACTCAGGTAAAACTGATTTAACAGTTGCTTTTGTACCAACCGGAATGAACGCGGGAGTTTGGATGTCTCCATGCGGGGTGTGAATGACACCTACTCGACCTTGCAAATTGTCTTTACTTAGGTCGCTCACACGTTTTTCAATTTCAAAATATTTTGACACAGTTACAAATCCAATTTAAAGATCAATTTACAGATCAACTGCAAAATATTGAGTTTCCAAAAATTCGTGAATTCCGTGGAAGCCACCCTCGCGGCCAATGCCAGATTCCTTCATCCCGCCAAATGGTGCTGCGGGATCGGATGCAAGACCTCGGTTAATCGCAACCATGCCGGATTCCATCTGCTTTGCAATTCCAATCCCAGCTCCCGCATCTTTAGCAAAGACATAAGAAATCAATCCATACTCAGTGTCATTCGCCATTTGAATTGCATCGTCTTGGTTTTGAAAACTTACGATTGGAGCTACCGGTCCAAAAACTTCTTCTCTTGTCAGAATCGAACCGTGTTGAATACCTTCGACAATTACTGGCGCAACGAAAGCTCCCTTTTCTGGCGCTTTGGCTGTAGAAATTACTTTTCCACCTTCAGATTCTGCTTTTGTTAGAAGTTCTGAGATTTTGTCTGCTTCTTTTTGGCTAACCATTGCGCCGAGATCGTTTTCGCGTTCAATTCCAGGACCAATTTTTAAGGCTGAGAAAGCGGATGCCAATTTCTTACTAAATTCTTCGGCAACTGATTCATGGATGTAGAAACGGTTTGCAGCGGTGCAGGCTGCGCCACCGTTTCGCATTTTTGCAATCATGGCTCCAGCCACTGCTTTATCCACGTCAGCACCTTCGAATACTAAGAAAGGAGCATTGCCGCCAAGTTCCATCGACGCTGGCATTACTCGCTGCGAAGTAAGTTGCAAAAGTTTCTTGCCAACAAATGTGGATCCTGTGAAAGATAGGGTTGCGATTCGTTTGTCTGCAAGTGCGTGAGCGACCATTTCAGAAGATTTGGAAGTAGTAACAACATTCACCACACCAGCAGGAACCCCAGCACGTTGCAATACGTCTGCAACCCAAAGAGCCGTCAAAGGAGTTTCAGCTGGTGGTTTAAGAATTGCGGTGCAGCCTGCTGCAAGGGCTGGTCCTAGTTTGCGAGTTGCCATCGCAGCTGGGAAATTCCATGGTGTAACCATGAGCGCAACGCCAATTGGGCGGTGATCGACAATTATGGTTTTATCTCCGCTTGGAGATTTACGAAAATCGCCAGGGGTGCGAACTGCTTCTTCGCTAAACCATCTGAAAAATTCTGCCGCATACGCAGCTTCGCCCATTGCATCTCGCCAAGCTTTGCCATTTTCTAGTGATATCAATCGGGCGCAATCTTCAAGTTCTGCAGACATAATTTCAAAAGCCTTGCGCAAAATCTCACTGCGAACTCGCGGAGCAGTTTCTGACCAGGTTTTGAACGCGGTTGAGGCGCTATCAATCGCCGCATCTACTTCTGCCAACGTGGCGTCTGTCACCTGGGCAAAAACCTGATTCGAAGAAGGGTCAATTACATCCATCTTGTTGGAACCAGTTATCCACTTGCCATCGATCAACAACCCGGTTGGGGAAGATATTTTCGTCATTTGCACTCCCGAAATCTGCCACAAGGTTACCCCCTTGAGACAATGCGCCCATAGAGAAAGGCGCCAGTGGCACCTCGCAACCTAATTAACCTCGAAAACGCAAGCCTGGACTTCGGCAAAGGCAAAGTCTTGGATGGCATCTCCATTGGCGTAATCCAAGGAAATCGCACCGGAATTGTGGGTCGCAATGGCGGCGGCAAATCCACCCTTCTGGGGGTTCTGGCCGGTCTGACCCAATTAGATTCTGGCCGGCTTTCAGTATCTAATGGCGTCACCATTGGCACCTTAAATCAGGTTGATAATTTTGGAAAAATTAAAACCGTCCGCGAATTTCTATTTCATGGAGATGATGAGAATTCATGGATTCGAAACAGCGCAAATCGTGAAGTTGTTACGGAACTACTTGGTGGCGAGCAATTTTTGGATAGAGATATTGCACCACTTTCCGGTGGTGAAAAACGCCGCATCTCATTGGCCAAACTCTTAATTGATAAACCCGATGTCTTATTGCTCGACGAACCTACCAACCATCTAGATGTTGAAGCCGTCTCCTGGCTTGCAAATCACTTAAAGAATTTGAATGATGTTGCCCTAGTAGTCGTGACACACGATCGCTGGTTCTTAGATGAAGTATGCGAAGAAATGTGGGAAGTTATCCGCGGCAAGGTCGAAAGCTACGAAGGTGGTTACTCGGCTTTTGTTTTGGCAAAAGCTGAACGAGAACGACAGGGCAATACTGAAAATATTAAACGCAATAATCTGATTCGCAAAGAACTTGCTTGGCTTCGCCGTGGTGCTCCGGCGCGAACTGCAAAACCAAAGTTTCGAATTGACGCTGCAAACGAATTGATATCAGCTGAGCCTGCACCTCGGGACAATGTGGAACTTCTTGCTTTTGCCAGTGCTCGGCTGGGTAAAACTGTTTTTGAATTACAAGATGCTGATGTTGCGATCGGCACAAACCTCCTAATTTCAAGACTTGACTGGAACGTTGGACCAGGTCAGCGAATTGGCATAGTTGGTATCAACGGTGCTGGTAAAACCACCTTACTTAAAACCCTTTCAGGAGATATTGCCGTCAAGAGCGGGCACCTGGTTCGAGGTAAGACTGTAAAACTCGCCTATCTTTCGCAACACCTTGAAGAACTCGATCCAAACCAACGCGTGCTAGAGGCAGTTGAAAGCATTGCCAAGCATGTGGAAATTGGAAAAGGTCGCACCTTGTCGGCTTCGCAACTTTGCGAACGCCTTGGTTTTACAACCGAATCTCAATGGACCCCAGTTAGAGATTTATCAGGTGGCGAACGAAGGCGTTTGCAACTAACTCGCCTTCTAATGTCTGAGCCAAATGTTTTATTTCTCGAGGAGCCCACAAATTATTTCGATGTTGAAACATTGGCAGCATTAGAAGATTTATTAGATAGTTTCGCTGGAACGCTCGTAGTAATTTCGCATGATCGGTATTTTTTAGAACGCACATGCGATAAATTCGTTGGATTACTTGGAAATGGAGCGCTTCGAGATCTGCCAAGAGGAATTGACGAATACCTAGAGTTACGCCAGGCGATAGCTAGCGATAAAGTGCTAATTCAAAAATTAAAGAGCTCTTCTAGTCTTGCTGAAATTCAAAGAATGAAAAAGAATATTGCCAAGTACGAAAAGCAAATTATAAAACTAAGCTACGAAGAACAAGAATTGTACTCCCAAGTAAAATCAGCTGTTTGTAACCATGAAGAATTAATGGAATTAACTCAAAAGATTGATAAAATCCGAGAACTTAAAATTGCAATCGAAGATGAATGGATGAATGCAAGTGCCAAACTCGAAAAATAGCGCAGTACGTTTAGAT
>JAPLBX010000015.1:7759-33033 GCA_026392535.1 Actinomycetota bacterium | reverse complement strand
AAGATGCATTAGCCACTGCAGAAAAGCTTGGACTTGGTGAACGAGGCCGTTACATGGTTGCAGCAACTTTCGGAAACGTCCACGGTGTTTACAAGCCAGGAAACGTTGTGCTTACCCCTTCAATCCTCAACACATTGCAAAAGACTGTTGGCGAAAAGTATGGCAAAGACAAGCCATTCGACCTTGTATTCCACGGTGGATCTGGTTCTCTTCTATCTGAAATCCGTGAAGCCCTTGATTACGGAACTGTGAAGATGAACATCGACACTGATACCCAATATGCATTTACCCGGCCAATCGTTGAACACATGTTCAAGAATTACGACGGTGTCTTGAAGATTGATGGCGAACTTGGTAACAAGAAGGCTTACGACCCACGCGCCTACGGCAAACTGGCTGAGGCCGGTATGGCTGCCCGAGTGACGCAGGCCTGTGAGGACCTCAGGTCCACAGGAACCAAAATCAAATAATTAAAACCTTTAAGCGCTGGCCACATTTGTGGTCAGCGCTTTTTGTTTACCAAATCGCTTTAACTATTGTCTAACTTGGCACCTGGAAATCAAATTAAGTTTGCCTGTCGTTAACCATGTCCTGTCATCCTCCGCTCATCCCAACAATGGGTTTAGCGAGAGGACCTCTCTATTATGGCGCTTCGTAAGCGTTCTGCACTTGGAAAGATTGCAGTAGTTGCTGCAGTAATTAGTGCACTAACCGTCAACCCATCTATGGCTGACGATGCTTTGACCTACATGGAATCATCCAATGCTTCTGCAACCATTGAGCAAGTTTTGGCATCAGGTGACCAGAATGGTCTTACTTGGGAAGGTGTCCCAGACGGAATGGGTGCAGTTCGCAATAGCGACGGCACTGTCACAATTTTCGTTAACCAGGAATTGTCAGCATCTGACTCATTCATTTCAATGGTTGAACGTACTTATGGTGGATTCGGTTCGAACGTAACCGCAATCAAGTTCAATCCTTCAACCGGCGAAATTGTCAAGATTTCTAACGCAATCAAGACTGCGGTTTGGTATGACTACACAACTGGCAAATATGGCAAGAACCCAGAAGCGCCACTAGATGCTCCAAACGTTGACTCATTCAGCACTCCAAACCATACAAAAGCTTTGAACCGTTTCTGTTCAGCTACTTTGATCGATGCTGGTGGATTCTTCTACAAGCACAAAAAAGCTAAATTCGGCACCAAAGATCCAATCTTCCTAACTGGCGAAGAAGGTGCTGACGAATCACGCGCTTTCGGTCTAAACATCACTACCAAGCAACTTGTGCAACTTCCAGCTCTTGGTCTTGGCGCAGTTGAAAACATCGGCATTGCTGATGTTGATGTTACTAAGAAGAGCACAGTCGCAGTTCTTGGCGAAGATGGCGAATCAACTTCAAGCCAATTGTTTGTTTACAAAGGCACAAAGACAAAGACTGGTAGCTGGTTCAAGCGCGCTGGTCTAACAAATGGCCTTCGTTACGTAACTCGCGTTCTAAATTCAGGAGCAACAGTTGCAGATGATTACAAGGTTCGTACCGCAATGGCAGATAAGACAATCGTTTCTGCCATCAACGGTGGAAACGCTGTAACTACCACTAAGGTAAAAATTGTTGAAGGTCAATTGACCATCACAACTGCCGCAGTTCACAACGTGAAAATTGGTGACAAGGTCACACTAAGCGGTTTTGCATCAGTAACAGATGCAACTCCTGTAACAGTTGACTTGTCAGGAATCAATGGAACCGCAACTGTTTCAGCAGTTGGATCTACAACCGCATTCACATTCGGTGTTGATCTAGACAATCTAGCTGAAACAGCCTTCACAGCTGGTTCAGTTGCATTGCCAACTCCTCGCGTGGTTGTAACAACCAGTGCTGCCCATGGCCTTATCGAAGGTGACACTGTCTCCTTCGAAGGTGTAGCTGGTCTATCTGGTCGTTACCTAGTAACAGGTGTTCCAACCGGTTCAACAACTGTGTTCACAGTTAAGCAAGATGGAGCTGCATTCTCGTCAACAGGCGGAACTGCGCACAAAATCTTGGATGTTGAATTCAAGAAACTTCCAACCGATATGGCTGGAGATGCTCAACAGGCACTTGCACAACTTCGTGGCACAATCTTTGCTCGCGTTGAAGACTTGTCTTTCAACCCAGCAAATGCCAATGAATTGTTCTTCGTTACCACTCAATCAGACTCAGTAACTTCTGGCTCAGGTTTCCCAGGTGTTGGCGATGTTGCAGGTCGTGACGGCGGTGGACTATGGAAGATGACATTCGTAGATGTTGCACATCCAGAACTTGGTGCAAATCTTGAATTGATTCTTGATGGTACTGAATCTCCAGCAAACGATGCAGCAATCAAATTGAACAAGCCTGACAACATGTCTTTCAGCGCTGATGGCCAGTACATCATGTTGCAAGAAGATCCAGGTGCAAACAACCATATCGCTCGTCTACTTGCATTGCGCTTGTCAGATAAAGCATTGGTAAGTGTTGCTCAATTCGATCCAACTTACTTCGCACCAAGCAGTGTAGATAGCTACCTAACCAACGATGAAGAATCAAGCGGCATCTTTGATGCAACTAAGTACTTCAACCTTGGTGACGATGCAAGCTACTTCATGTTCAATGCGCAAGTTCACCCGGTTTCAAAAGATGGTGGTGGAAACTCCTTCGGCTCAGATCCATTAAAGGCTCGTGCTGTAGCAGTTCTACGTCCTGACCTTGTACCAACAACTGACTACTCAATCACTAACATCAACCGAGCTTCTGCTGCAGCAACATCTATTACTGTGACAGTTTCTGATATTGGTGAACTAGCAGCCAACGACATCGTGACTATTTACGGTGGTACAGCTGAAGTTAACGGCACATACTCTGTTACTGCAGTTAACGTAGGTGCCAGAACATTCACAGTTACAGTCAAGAGCACTGTGACTTTGAACGGTGACTTGAATGTTGGTAACTCCGGGTTAACTGCTAACGCGAAAGCATCAGTGTCATCTACAGGTGATGACTTGCTTTTGAAGAGCACAATCTTCGAAGGTGGCGGTCTATACACCTTGAAGATCGAAGACTGGGACGCACTTTTCACAGTCATCTAAGCAATAACCATCTCCCTTCCAGAGACGAACCGGCGGCCACCATTAGGTGGCCGCCACTTCGTTTATGTGCTTGTTCACCTGATGTTAACCTCGAATTCGCACCCTAATTACCTACCGACCTACCGAGCGCTAACTTGAACGGACAAAATACACAAGTGTCGACAGAGCTTGAAACCGAGAAAATAACCCCGCGGGTTATTCACGTTATTCGTCAAAACTCGGACAAGGTATTTCGTGGCATTTTGATCGCTGGCGGTCTCGCCGCCTTCGTCCTACTTTCTGGAATTTTCGGTTTCTTAGCAACTTCTGCAGGTCCGGTTCTTCGCGCATTCGGACTGAGTTTTTTCACTGGTAAAACTTGGTACGCAGGTGATGGTCTTTTGCCTTCGGAAGGTTCTATCGATCCACCCACGTTTGGTCTTGCGCCAATGCTGTGGGGTTCACTACTGATTGCAGTCATTGCAGTCGCAATTGCAATTCCTATGGCAATCGGAATTGCATTAGCAGCTACTTATTTCTTGCCTAAAAAAATTGCATTTGCTTTTACAGTTTTCGTAGACCTTGTTGCAGCCATTCCATCAATTGTGTTTGGTTTGTGGGGATTCTTTGTGCTTATGCAGCACGGAGCATTATGGGCAAAATGGTTGAACACACATTTAGGTTTCATTCCATTTTTCAAAGTGGAGTTCGAAGGATTTGAGCAATCACCATTTATGGCCGGCTTAGTGCTGGCGATCATGATCACTCCGATCATCGCCGCAGTTTCTCGCGAAATTTTTGCATCAGTACCCGCAGAATTAATCAACGGTGCACAAGCACTCGGGGCATCGCGCTGGACAATGATTCGAAACGTGGTCATTCCTTTTAGTAAGAGCGGAATAACCGGTGGAGCGATGCTTGGCCTGGGTCGCGCCCTTGGCGAGACCATTGCGGTTTTCTTCGTTTTGCAACTTTTCTTCGACGAAATCAACTGGATTAGAATTTTGGAAAGCACCGGTGGCTCAGTTGCGTCACTAATTGTTTCTAGGTTTGGCGAAGCCCAACCACTTGAGATCAGTGCACTTTTCGGTGCTGGGTTAGCGCTGTTCCTGGTCACACTAGCCGTAAACGCAGTTGCAACTGCCATCGTTTCCTCAACTAATCGGGCGAAAAAATGAGCAAAGCACTTTCAGATACTCCGACGCAACCGTGGAAGACTGTTGACCCAGAATTTCGCAAACAGCAACTAATTACTCATCTGGGTACTCCGGTCTTGGCGCTTTTGTTTACTGTGATTTCACCAATGGCTGGTTTCACGGGTTTTTGTGTTACTTGGTTTGGGTTCCATGTTTTTGCAGCTGCACTTCTCGCTAAATATGGCAAGAAACCTAAATCTTATGCAAACGCATTTATTGAAGTGTTTGTTGGAGTAACAATTTTTGTTTTTGTCGCATTCGTTTCAACCGTGCTGTGGCCAGTTATCTCAAACGGTATGGCTGGGGTATCTCATCTAAATTTGCTTTTCCAAGATGCAGGAAAAGTTGGTGCTGATGCATCTTTGGATAAAGGCGGGTTTGGCCACGCAATAGTTGGTAGTGCGCTGATGATTGGACTAGCTTCTTTAATCTCGGTGCCAATTGGAATCCTGGCTGCGCTTTATGTAACAGAAGTACGCGGAAAGCTAACTCCGTTCGTGCGCTTCTTCGTGCAGGCCATGTCTGGCGTGCCTTCAATTGTTGCTGGTTTGTTTATCTACTCCGCACTTATCATCAGTGGCATTTTGCAATATTCAGGTTTTGCTGGATCACTCGCACTTTCAATATTGATGTTGCCTACAGTGGCGAGAACTGCCGAAGAAATCTTGCGACTTATTCCAGATGACTTACGTACTGCAGCTTTGGCACTTGGCGGCACGCAATGGCGCACAGTTCGAATGGTGGTGTTACCTGCGGCTAAGAGTGGTTTGATCACTTCTGCGATTTTGGGAATTGCACGTGTGGCTGGCGAGACTGCTCCTTTATTGCTAACCGCTTTTGGTAATAACGTTCTAAATGTGAATCCATTCTCGGATTCAATGGCCGCTTTACCGAGCTATGTCTTTAATCAGATGTTGCTCGGTGGTGACAACGACATGGCTCGTGCCTGGTTTGCCACTTTTGTTTTGTTAATTGCAATCACGATTTTGTTTACATCAGCTCGAATTGTTGCTGACCGGATGAAGAGAAACTAGAGGTAAAGATGGGTTCAGAAGAACTTGAATTTGTTGCGAATTTAGACAACGCAATGGAAACCAAAGACATCAACGTCTGGTTTGGCGAGCGTCAAGTATTGGCAAATGTCAACCTTGAGTTTCAAACCAATACCGTAACCGCATTGATTGGACCATCAGGTTGCGGTAAGTCAACTTTCATTCGCACCTTGAATCGAATGCACGAACTTATTCCGAGCGCCAAACTAGCTGGTCGTGTAATGCTTGACGACGAAGATATTTATGCCGCACATGTCGATCCAGTGGATATTCGTCTAAAAGTCGGAATGGTTTTCCAAAAGCCAAACCCTTTCCCATCCATGTCTATTGGTGACAACGTTCTTGCTGGTTTGAAATTGGCAAAGCGCAAAGTTGAAGATGCAGATTTCATTTTGGAAGATTCACTTCGTAAAGCCGGCCTTTGGGATGAAGTCAAAGATCGCTTGAAGACAAGTGCGGGCTCGCTATCTGGTGGACAACAACAACGTCTATGTATTGCACGCTCACTTGTCTTGAAGCCTCAAGTTCTTCTGATGGACGAGCCATGCTCAGCTCTTGACCCAGGCTCAACTCGCCGCATTGAAGAAACCATCAAAGAATTACGGGAATCTGTGACCATTGTGATCGTGACTCACAATATGCAGCAAGCGCTTCGCGTGAGTGATTACACAGCCTTTTTCTTGTCTGAAGAAGGCCATCCGGGGCACGTAGTTGAATATGGGCTCACAAATGACATCTTCCATGAGCCAAAAGACCAGCGCACAGACGATTACGTTCACGGGCGCTTCGGGTAGCCTCAAATTACTTCACCAAAAGTTCACCTAAAACAAACCTCTGCTTCTACCAGACGCAGAGGTTTGTTTCATCTTGTTCTCTATTGTCCGAGTCATGTTGTGGGAATCCGTAGATAAGCATCAGCTAATCGCTCACAACAACACGAAAGGAAATGGCATGCCAAAGCGCTTGCTTACAGCTCTAGCAGTTGCAGCTCTTGCACTTACAACTTTCTTTGCAGGCCCTGCATTCGCAGTTACAAGTCTTAAGGGCACTGGCTCATCCTTTGCCTACAAATTCATCACTGAATGCTCAACCAAGCAAAGTGAATACAACGTCACTTACATCAGCCAGGGATCCGGCACAGGCCGTACTGCATTTGGTGCAAGCACAGTTGACTTCGGTGCATCTGACGCAGCCTCATCAATCACGACTGGCCGCACCTACCGTTACATTCCTGTAGTTGGTGGACCAATTGCAATCATGTACAACATTCCTGGAATTGCAAACACAAAACTACAGCTTGATGCTTCAACTTTGGCAAAAATCCTTTCTGGAAAAATTACCAAATGGAATGATGCAGCAATCAAGAAATTGCAAATTGCAGCAATCAAAGCAAAACTTCCTAACAAGTCAATCCGCGTTGTTTACCGTTCTGCAAGCTCAGGTACTTCTGAAAACTTGACTGACTACTTGCGCCAAAATGTTCCAAGCATTTGGACAAAGGCAAAGAACGGAACCATCGCTTCAGGTAACCCAGCTGGTCGTATGCCAGCAGGTGCAATCGGTGCAGCAACTTCCCAGGCACTAGTTACATCTGTTAAGAACACCAACTACACACTTGGCTACGCAGACTTGTCTGACTCAGTAGATTCAAGTGGTAAAGCAAAAGTTACAGTTGCAAAATTGAAGAACGCAAATGGCGAATACATTGCGCCAAGCTCAGCCGCTGCAGGTAAGTTCTTGCAAGAGTTCTACGGTCGCGCAAACTTCAACTCAGCAACTGGTGCAGTCACTCTTGACTTCACTAAGGTAATTGCTGGTGCATACCAAGCTTCATTGCTTACATACGCAATTGCTGATCGCAATGCAACTTCTGCCAAGGCAGAAGCTGTTGAAGGATTCGTCAAGTACTTGCTAAATACCTGTGGTCCTGACCACGGTAGAGACCTTGGTTACGCCCCAATCGGTGGCCAACTAAAGGTGAAGGCACTTGAACTAGCAGACGCAATTCACACCACCAACTAACTAAAAACAGCGAACAGCGGCACAGGTGACTGTGTCGCTGTTTGTTTTTTGGGTCCTTGGTTAAACTTCCGCCGCAAGACCATCGGGTGCTTGCCGAAGTGATTTAGGTGAGGAGGCGCCCAATGCCTGCGATTGTGCTGCTGGGTGCCCAATGGGGCGATGAAGGCAAAGGTAAAGCCACCGATTTATTAGGTAGCCGCGTTGACTACGTGGTTCGCTACCAAGGTGGAAACAATGCCGGCCACACTGTGGTGATTGGCGACAAGAAGTTCGCACTTCACCTTCTGCCAAGTGGAATCTTGAGTCCAGAAGTTGTACCGGTTATTGGCAATGGCGTGGTTATCGACCTTGCAGTTTTGTTCCACGAAATCGACGGACTAGAAGCTCAAGGTATTAACACTTCCAAACTTGTCATCAGTGCAAATGCACATGTCATCACGCCTTACCACGTCACATTAGACAAAGTAACCGAACGTTTCTTAGGCAAATCAAAGATTGGCACCACTGGCCGTGGAATTGGTCCAACATATTCTGACAAAGTTGCTCGAGTTGGAATTCGGATCCAAGACTTGTTTGATGAAAAGATTTTGAAAGACAAGGTTGAAGGTGCACTAATCAACAAGAACCAAGTTCTTGTGAAGGTGTATAACCGACGCGCAGTCCAGGCTGAAACCATAGTTGAAGAACTGCTTTCGTTTGCAGATCGCCTGCGCCCATATGTTCAAGACACAACTTTGCTACTAAACAACGCATTAGATGAAGGCAAAGTAGTTTTGCTTGAAGGTGGCCAGGGAACTTTGCTGGATGTGGACCACGGCACCTACCCGTTCGTGACTTCATCAAACCCAACTGCTGGTGGCGCGTGCACTGGTTCTGGAATTGGGCCAACAAAGATCTCACGCACAATTGGAATTTTGAAGGCTTACACAACTCGGGTTGGTTCAGGCCCATTCCCAACTGAACTTCTAGATCATGATGGTGAAGAACTTCGACGTATTGGTGGCGAGGTTGGTGTAACAACTGGCCGGCCACGACGATGTGGCTGGTTTGATGGGCCAATCGCACGATATGCAACTCGGGTTAACGGTTTAACTGATTTCTTCTTGACCAAATTAGATGTGCTCAGCGATTGGGCTGAGATTCCAGTTTGTGTCGCTTATGAGATCGATGGAAAACGAGTTGAAGAACTTCCAGCTTCACAAAGTGATTTCCACCATGCAAAACCAATCTACGAAAACTTGCCTGGTTGGAAAACTGACATTAGTGGTTGCCGAACATTTGAAGAGCTTCCAAAAAATGCGCAGGACTATGTTCGCTTCTTAGAAAAAATCTCTGGCGCTCGCATTAGTGCAATTGGTGTCGGTCAAGATCGAAATGCAACTATTTCTGTTCACGACTTGATTGACTAATCATGGATGAATTGCCACGTTTCGATCCAAAGGTTGATCCGCGACCAAAAGATGTGGTGTGGCAGGGAATCAAATGGCCAATCGACACTGAAACAAAGCTAGCGGGAAAGTTTGTTTTAGTTGAGCCGCTGCAGGAAGTTCACACACAAGAACTTTTTGATGCACTTAATTCAGATGAACTTTGGGAACATGCGATTAGTCGGCCAAAGAGCGCTGCCGATATTGCCGAACCTTTGCGAAATCGATTATCCGGTAGCGCCTGGTTTCCCTGGATAGTTCGATTGATCGAAAATGGCGAAATCGTTGGCACAACTTCGTTTATGGAAACTTCTGCAAACGATGCAAGAACCGAGATTGGCGCAACTACTTACGCAAAGTCTGTTTGGGCTTCGAAGGTAAACCCTGAAACCAAATATCTTCTACTCAAATACGCATTTGAAGAATTAGGCATGGGCCGAGTGCAAATTAAAACGGACATTCGAAATGTCAGATCTCAACAGGCAATAGCTCGACTAGGTGCCACCTATGAGGGAATCCTTAGGAAATATCAGCGCCGGGCAGACGGCACCATTCGGGATACCGTTCTTTTCTCAATTACGGCTGAAGAATGGCCAAAAGTACGTGCTCGTCTAGAAGCGCGGCTGTACTCCGAGTAGATTTCTGCGCATGAGTGAACGGGAAAACATATGAGTGATGCAGGTAAGTACGTATTTGATTTAGACCGAAAACATGTTTTTCATTCTTGGTCTGCGCAAGGTGCTTTGAATCCGTTTGTAGTTGAAAAAACTGCTGGTTCATACCTGTGGGATTACGATGGCAACAAATACCTCGACATCTCTAGTCAATTGGTTAATACCAACATTGGTCACCAACATCCAAAAGTGATTGCTGCGATCAAAGCTCAAGCTGACGAAATGGCAACTATCGCGCCACAGCATGCAGTTAAGTCACGTGGTGAAGCGGCCAAACTGATTTCCGAAGTTGCCCCAGATGGATTCAACAAAGTTTTCTTCACTAACGGTGGAGCTGACGGGGTTGAAAATGCAATTCGTATGGCTCGCATTCATACTGGGAAAACAAAAGTACTTTCTTACTACCGTTCATATCATGGCAACACAGGTTCAGCAATCAATGCAACTGGTGACTGGCGTCGAATCCCGAATGAATATTCACTTGGTCACGTTCATTTCTTTGGACCATTTCCATACCGTTCAAATTTCTGGTCAGAATCTCCTGAACAAGAAACCGAACGCGCACTTGCTCATCTTGCAGAAGTTATTGCCGCTGAAGGTCCACAATCAATCGCCTGCATTCTGTTGGAATCAGTAGTTGGAACTGGCGGCGTTCTGATTCCGCCACCTGGCTATCTAGAAGGTGTAAAGGCACTTTGCGAAAAACACAACATTGTTTACATCGCCGATGAAGTAATGGCTGGTCGCACCGGTAAGTGGTTTGCCTTTGAGCACTTCAACATCAAGCCTGATCTGATTGTTTTTGCAAAAGGCGTAAACAGCGGTTACATCCCACTTGGCGGCGTAATCATCAGTGATGAAATCGCAGCCACGTTTGATACCAAAGTTTTCCCAGGTGGACTTACTTATTCAGGTCATCCAATCGCAACCGCATCAGCAGTCGCAACCATTAACGCAATGCGAGAAGAAAAGATTGTTGAAAACGCAGCCAAGATTGGTAGTGGTGTTCTCGGTGCAGGTCTATGTGAGTTAGCCGGACGTCATCCAATCATTGGTGAAGTTCGCGGACTTGGCGTCTTTTGGGCCTTGGACCTAGTGCATGATCAAAAGACCCGCAGACCAGTAGCCCCAGCAACTGGTCCATCGCCAGTTATGGCTGAGTTGATCGCCACTTGCCGAGCCAATGGATTGTTGCCATTTACAGCAGCCAACCGTTTACACGTTGTCCCACCTTGCAATGTCTCAAAGTCAGAAGTGCAAGAAGCACTCGAGAAACTTGAGATAGTTTTCAGCGTTCTGGACAAGCACTACGAGGGCTAAGCCAAAGGCAAGTAAAATTCGCTAGTGAAAATTCTGGTGATTGGCTCAGGTGCGCGAGAACATGCAATTGTGCGTTCTTTGTTGGCAGATCCAATTACCGAATCCGTGGACTGCGCGCCGGGCAATGCCGGAATTGCGCAGGAGGTTCCAATCCATCCAATAGATGTGACAAACAGCGCAGCGATTACTTTGCTGGCTCAGCAACTAAATGTGGATCTAGTTGTTATAGGCCCTGAAATTCCATTGGCGCATGGCGCAGCCGATGCGGTTACCGCTGCTGGAATCGCATGCTTTGGACCATTGCGTGAAGCTGCAAAACTTGAAGCTAGTAAGTCCTTTGCTAAAGAAGTGATGAAGGCGGCAAATGTTCCAACTTCAAAGTCTTATACCTGCAGCAATGTTTCTGAAGTAGAAAAAGCAATGGCCGAATTCGGTGCTCCATTTGTGATTAAAGATGATGGGCTTGCAGCCGGCAAAGGTGTGGTTGTAACAAATGAAGCAGAAGTCGCAATCGAACATGCACAAGAATGTTTTGCAACTCCAGATGCAAAAGTTGTGGTTGAAGAATTCTTAGACGGACCTGAAGTTTCTCTTTTCTTGCTTTGCGATGGTAAAAATGTTGTGGCATTGCAACCAGCTCAGGATTTCAAGCGAGTTGGAAATGATGATGCTGGTCCAAATACTGGTGGCATGGGTGCATATTCACCACTGCCTTGGGCGCCAGCGAATTTAATTGATGAAGTAGTGACCAAAATAGGACAACCTGTTATTGATTTCATGCATGAACGTGGAACACCGTTTAGTGGCGTTTTATTCGTGGGACTTGCAATCACATCCAAGGGACCAAAAGTTATTGAATTCAATACTCGATTCGGAGATCCAGAAACTCAAGTGGTTTTGTCTCGCTTAAAAACCCCACTTGCATCTGTTCTTTATGCAGCAGCAACGGGGAAGCTAAATCAACTACCACCACTTGAATGGTCAACCGATGCAGCAGTAACAGTTGTGATTGCAAGTGAGAAATATCCCCAAACTCCAATTGTCGGCGATGTGATTAATGGTTTAGAGCGCGCCGATGCTTTGCCGAACGTGAAAGTTCACCATGCAGGGACAGCTTTGAAAGACGGTGAAATCGTTACGGCAGGTGGCCGGGTTCTGTCAGTCACAGCCACTGGCCCAGACCTCAAAACTGCTCGAGCCCGCGCATATGGAGCTGTGGGGCAGATCAGCATCCGAGGAGCACATTTCCGCACGGACATCGCTCAAAAGGCCGCTAACTGAGAGAATGAGCCAGTGACTAAACCGCGCATCGAAAATGTCCTGGCGAATAGATATGCATCGCAAGATATGGCCGTTATCTGGTCAGCTGAAAATAAGGTCCGGTTAGAGCGCCAACTTTGGATTGCTGTATTAAAAGCCCAAGCGGATGCTGGCATCGAAGTGCCAAAAGATGCGATTGCTGCATATGAAAAAGTCATTGACCAAATTGACCTTGCTTCTATTGCAGCTCGTGAAGCAGTAACCCGTCACGACGTTAAGGCTCGAATCGAAGAATTTTCTGCACTTGCAGGCCATGAACAAATTCACAAAGGTATGACTTCACGCGACTTAACCGAAAACGTTGAACAACTTCAAATTTTGCAGTCTTTGCAATTAATCCGAGTTCGGGTGATTGCGGCACTTGTTCGCCTAGGAAATATGGCTTCGCAATATGAAGAAACTCCATTAACTGGTCGCTCACATAATGTGCCGGCACAAATCACAACTCTCGGAAAGCGTTTTGCCTCTGCTGCAGATGAAATGTTGATTTCATTCGATCGGCTGGAAGATTTAATTGTTCGCTATCCATTACGTGGCATCAAAGGCCCAGTTGGCACTGCGCAAGATATGTTGGATTTACTTAATGGTGACGAAAAGAAACTTGCTATTCTTGAAAGTAAAATTGCTGAACATCTAGGTTTTGAAAACGTACTTACATCCGTTGGTCAGGTGTATCCACGTTCTCTAGATCACGATGTGACAAGCGCACTTGTGCAACTTGCAGCTGGTCCTTCATCTTTGGCACACACAATCAGATTGATGGCAGGTGTAGAACTTGTCACTGAGGGATTTAAAGCTGGGCAAGTTGGCTCAAGTGCAATGCCACACAAGATGAACACCCGTTCTTGCGAACGGATAAATGGGTTTGCCGTAATTTTGCGCGGCTATGCAAATATGACAGCAGAACTTGCCGGAAGTCAATGGAATGAAGGCGACGTGGCTTGTTCAGTAGTTCGCCGGGTTGCACTTGCCGATGCATTCTTTGCAATTGACGGCTTGTTTGAAACTTTCTTGACAGTCTTAGATGAATTTGGCGCTTTTCCTGCTGTGATTGAAAAGGAATTAGCCCGAAATCTGCCATTCCTTGCTACCACCAAAGTTTTAATGGCTGCGGTGCGCAAAGGTGTGGGACGCGAAGTGGCCCACGAAGTTATCAAGGAACACGCAGTTGCGACCGCGCTTTCGCTTCGCGAGGGTGGAATCAACAATTTAGTAGAGCGTTTAGCAGGAGACAGTCGATTGCAATTGTCTGCCGATGAAATCAACAGCTTGATGAAATCTCCAATGGAATTCACCGGTGCTGCAGTTTCCCAAGTTGCTGCTGTGGTCGAACAAATTGAATCAATCGCATCACTAAATCCTGATGCTGCAATTTATTCACCTGCTTCAATTCTGTAGGCGCAGTGGATATCAAACCAACCAATTACGAATTACCACCGGAATACACCCATGTTTATTCAGGAAAAGTACGAGACCTCTATCGAACTCCAGATAATCAATTACTTTTTGTTGCAAGTGATCGCATAAGTGCATATGACTGGGTTATGCCAACTGAAATTCCAGACAAAGGAAAAATTCTCACTGCACTTTCACTTTGGTGGTTTGACAAACTTAAAGACATAGTTCCAAATCATGTTATTAGTACTGATGTTCCGCAATCAGTTGCCGGCCGCGCAATGATTTGTCAGTCACTTGAAATGTTTCCAATTGAATGCGTCGCGCGCGGATATTTAGCCGGCTCTGGTTTGGCCGAATACAAAGAACACAAAAAGATCTGCGGAAATGCACTTCCAGATGGCCTAGTTGACGGGTCGCGCCTTCCAAATTCGATTTTCACCCCAGCCACAAAAGCGGAACTTGGCGATCATGATGAAAATGTAGATTTCAATCATGTGGTTAAAACCATTGGGCAAGCAGATGCAACCACCCTTCGAGATTTAACAATTGCAATTTATGAACGGGCCGAAGAAGTAGCTCGGACAAGAAATGTGATCTTGGCAGATACCAAGTTCGAATTTGGGCGAGCTGCTGATGGGCAGATATTGCTCGCTGATGAGGTGTTGACCCCAGATTCTTCACGTTACTGGCCAGCCGAACTGTGGGCACCAGGAGCCAGCCAGCCCTCCTTTGATAAGCAGTTCCTACGTGACTGGTTGACCTCTTCAGCCTCAGGCTGGGACCGTTCTGGCAGCACCCCACCACCAGCTTTGCCACCTGAGGTTGTGGCTGGAACTCACGATAAATACGTTGAGGCATATGAGCGTTTGACAGGCCTTGCCTGGTCCTAGTCGCAAGCCACTTCGCGACTAAACTTTGCTCCCTAGCCACTGAATTTTCAGTGCTAAAAATCCGCAAAACCCCTTATCAAAGGAGCGCCGCGTGGCCCGTGTCGTGGTCGATGTTCGATTGAAGTCAGAAATTCTCGACCCACAAGGTCGCGCTGTCCAAGGGTCATTGGTTCGCCTTGGACTTGGCAAAGTTTCAAATGTCCGTCAAGGAAAACAATTCGTAATTGATCTAGATGGCGACGTCAATGATGAAACATTGAAAAAACTTCACGAACTAGCAGGCAACCTATTGAGCAACCCAGTAATTGAAGATTACGAATTGCGAGTTGAAAAGGCGTGAGCGAAGTTTCTGGCGCACGCATTGGTGTAGTAACTTTCCCAGGTTCGTTAGACGATAGAGATGCAGCCCGCGCAGTTCGCATTGCCGGTGGCACAGCAGTTGCACTTTGGCACGGAGATGCAAATCTGCACGACGTAGATGCAGTGGTTTTACCAGGTGGGTTTTCATACGGCGATTATTTGCGTTGCGGAGCCATTGCTCGGTTCGCACCAGTGATGGAAAAACTTGTGGTTGCGGCAAATGGTGGGCTTCCAGTTTTTGGCATTTGTAATGGTTTTCAAATTCTCTGCGAATCACATTTATTGCCAGGTGCTTTGATTCGAAATGACCATCAGCACTTTGTTTGTCGCGACCAGAAAATCCGCATAGAGAACAACTCATCGATTTGGACTAAAAATTTTGAAGTTGGTCAAGAAATTGTGATTCCACTTAAGAATGGCGAAGGTGGATACATCGCCGATGAAAAACACGCCGCGATATCGCTGGCATAACAAACGCACGCGGAAACGTAGTTGGTTTGATGCCACATCCAGAACATGCGGTTGATGCTTTGACTGGTCCAACAACTGATGGTTTGCCGTTTTTCACTTCCGTTCTAAGCTCGCTATTGGCAGGTGTTAAGTAATGAGCATGGACACTGTAAAAATCGCAAGTGAAACTCCAGATGTGAAGCAGCCATATTTAGACCTTGGCGTAAAAGATGATGAATACGCTCGGATTCGAGAAATTCTTGGTCGGCGACCGACAAATTCTGAACTTGCTATGTACTCCGTTATGTGGAGTGAACATTGCTCATACAAATCTTCTAAAGTTCACTTGCAACAATTTGGTGAGAAGAAACCTAAATCTGATGCAATGCTGGTGGGAATTGGTGAAAATGCTGGTGTGGTCGACATTGGTGACGGCTGGGCAGTAACTTTCAAAGTTGAAAGCCATAACCATCCGTCTTTCGTTGAACCATATCAAGGTGCTGCAACTGGCATTGGCGGCATTGTGCGCGACATTCTTTCAATGGGTGCTCGCCCAGTTGCAGTTATGGATCCACTTCGATTCGGTCCAGCTGATGCAAAAGACACTGCGCGAGTTTTACCAGGCATCATTGCGGGTGTTGGTGGATACGGAAACTGCCTTGGCCTTCCAAACATTGGTGGCGAAGTTGTATTTGATCCGTCTTACCTTGGCAATCCTCTAGTGAATGCACTTTGTGTTGGAACTATGCGTCACGAAGATATTCATCTTGCTAAAGCTTCAGTTATCGGCAACCGAGTCATTTTGTTTGGTGCTGCAACCGGTGGCGATGGAATTGGTGGCGTTTCGGTTCTTGCGTCAGAAACCTTTGAAGATGGTGGCCCGGCCAAACGTCCTAGCGTTCAAGTTGGAGATCCATTTATGGAAAAACTACTTATTGAATGCACCCTCGAGGTTTTGCATGCAGGTTTAGTCGAAGGTATTCAAGATTTGGGTGGCGCGGGTATTTCATGTGCTACTTCCGAACTTGCCAGCAATGGAACTGGCGGAATGCATGTTTGGTTGGACCGAGTTCCACTTCGCGATCACACACTTTCGCCTGAAGAAATCTTGATGAGTGAATCTCAAGAACGTATGTGTGCAATCGTGCCACCAGAGAATGTCGCTAAGTTCATGGAAATTTGCCAGAAGTGGGAAGTTGTTGCTACTGATATTGGTGAAGTGACCGACACTGGCCGACTAGTAATTGAATGGCATAACGAGATCATTGTTGATGTGCCACCGCGCACTGTTGCCCACGATGGTCCGGTTTATGAACGTCCTTACCACCGACCAGTTTGGCAAGATGCATTACAAGCTGATTCGCCATCAAAGCTTGCTCGGCCAACAACAGTTAGCGAACTTCGCGAAACTATTTTGAAAATGACTGCCGCACCAAACTTGGCATCAAAGCGTTGGGTGACAGACCAATATGACCGTTATGTTTTGGGAAATACAATTTTGTCCCAACCAGAAGATTCAGGAATGGTTCGGGTTGATGAAACTACTGGTCGTGGTGTTGCAGTTTCAACTGATTGCAATGGCCGGTTTGCAAAACTAGATCCTTACAACGGTGCAAAGTTGGCATTAGCAGAGGCATATCGAAATGTTTCAACAACTGGTGCTGTTCCTTTGGCGGTAACTAACTGCTTGAATTTTGGTTCGCCTGAAGATCCAGAAGTTATGTGGCAATTTTCTGAAGCCGTCCGTGGCCTTGCAGATGGTTGCTTAGAGATGAACACCCCAGTCACCGGTGGCAATGTTTCTTTCTATAACCAAACTGGCAATGTTGCAATTTTGCCAACCCCAGTAGTTGGCGTCCTAGGCGTTATTGATGATGTTGAGCGTCGCACTGGTATGGCTTGGCAAGAAGATGGCGATCTGATTTATCTACTTGGTGAAACCAGTGATGATTTTGCTGGTAGTGAGTGGGCACACGAGATTCATGCGCATCTTGGCGGTTTGCCACCTAAAATAGATTTACAAAAAGAAATGCAACTTTCGCAAATTCTTGTTGCCGCATCACGCGATGGCTTAATCAACGCCGCCCACGACGTGAGCGAAGGTGGCGCGATGCAAACATTAGTAGAAATGGCGATTCGTTCAGGGATTGGTGCTCGCCTTTGGGTGCCAGACAATTTGGATCCATTTGTTTTTGCTTACGCCGAATCTGCAACTCGCGCAGTTGTGGTTGTGCCACGAAGTGAAGAAACTAGATTTACTGAAATGTGTAATGCTCGTGGATTTGCTAACACTCGAATCGGAGTAGTTGATTCAATGTTGGCAGATGAACAGGTTTTGAGTATCGACAATGTGTGGAATGAAACTTTGGTTTTGCCAATCTCGGAATTGAGCAAAAAGCATTTCGAAACTTTGCCAGCTCTTTTCGGGCCGACGGTAGGTTAGAAGTGGAGACTTCAGTGGCTGAATGCGTAAATGCTTACGCCACCGAAGTGCAACCAAATAACGAAACCGAACGCATGGCCGTTAAGACCATTCTCCAATCACTTTCGCAAAAGGCACCGGGCAAGAGTGTGGAAGTTCGAATTCCACCATATGCGGCAATTCAGATAATTGAAGGCACAAATCACCGCCGTGGCACCCCAGCCGCTGTGGTGGAAATGAACGCAAAAACTTTGATTTTGCTGGCGATTGGCAAAATTTCGTGGCAAGAAGCGACCGAGGATGGGCGGGTGAGTGCTAGCGGTGAACGCAGCAACTTGTCAGACCATTTTCCAGTTTAGGATTAGCCAGTGATTCGTCCAGATGGCCTTTTAAATCATGATCTAGATCCAAACGAAAAAGGTCCACAAGACGCTTGTGGAGTTTTCGGAGTTTGGGCTCCAGGCGAAGCTGTAGCGAAACTTACTTACTTCGGAATGTATGCACTTCAACATCGTGGACAAGAATCTGCTGGTATTGCCGCTAGCGATGGCAATCGCATCGTTGTCTATAAAGAAATGGGATTGGTTTCCCAAGTCTTCAATGAAAATATTCTCGAAACTCTTACTGGTTATTTAGCAATCGGTCACACGCGCTATTCCACAACCGGTTCTAGTAAATGGGAAAATGCGCAACCAACATTTCGCACCACTTCACAAGGCCATCTAGCTCTTGGCCACAATGGCAATCTGGTAAACACCAAAGAACTTATCGAGCGAGTTTCAAAACGCGACAAAGGCGAATTGCCATTAAGCAATATCCATCGCACTTCAACTTCAGACACCGAAGTTTTAACTGAACTTCTCGCGTCTCATCCAGAACTTTCAATTGAAGAATCAGCGATGATGGAATTGCCAAATGTTCGCGGAGCTTTCTCACTGGTCTTCATGGATGCGACCACGCTTTATGCCGCCCGCGACCCTCATGGTGTTCGCCCATTGGTGATCGGAAAACTTGATAATGGTTGGGTAGTGGCAAGTGAAACTGCCGCGCTTGACATCGTCGGTGCATCGTTTGTTCGCGACGTTGAACCAGGTGAACTCATTGCAATTGATGAGTCAGGTTTGCGTAGCCAGAATTTTGCAAAACCAACGCCAAAACATTGTCTGTTTGAATATGTGTATCTGGCTCGACCAGACACGGTTCTAACTGGCCATTCTGTGCACGCGGTCCGGGTGGAAGTAGGCAGAACTCTCGCTAAAGAGCATCCAATTGATGCCGATATGGTGATTCCAGTTCCAGAATCAGGAACCCCAGCAGCTGTTGGCTACGCACAAGGTGCAAACATTCCGTTTGCACAAGGTTTAGTTAAGAACGCTTATGTTGGTCGGACATTCATTCAGCCTTCACAGACTTTGCGCCAACTTGGTATTCGATTGAAACTCAATCCGTTGCGTGAAGAAATAGCTGGCAAACGCATCATCGTGGTTGATGATTCAATTGTGCGAGGAAATACTCAGCGAGCAATCGTGAAAATGTTACGCGAAGCTGGTGCACTCGAAGTCCACGTGCGAATTTCTAGTCCGCCAGTTATGTGGCCTTGTTTTTATGGAATTGATTTTGCGACTCGAGCAGAGTTGGTGGCAAGTGGACTAACTGTTGAAGAAGTTAAGAATTCAATTGGTGCGGATTCACTCGGATTTGTTTCACTCGAAGGTTTAGTAGCAGCTACGAAAGTTGCCGAAGATCGCTTATGCAAGGCATGTTTCGATGGCAAATACCCAATTGCACTTCCTGAAGATGGCCAATTTGGAAAAAATCTTCTAGAAAATATCGCCAAAGGTGTTGAAGAAGATGAAGGCACTGCACGAGCTTTGAGGTTGCCGTGAGTGATTCATACGCAAAAGCAGGCGTAGATGTCGAAGCAGGTGAACGCGCTGTTGCTTTGATGAAGGCCAGCGTCCTATCAGCCAGCCGGCCAGAAGTGATTGGCGACTTTGGCGGGTTTGCTGGATTATTTGATGCGAGTGCTTTAACTAAATATAAAAAACCAATCCTTGCCACCGGCACAGATGGAGTTGGCACCAAAGTAGTTATTGCGCAAAGACTTGGTATTCATCACACTGTTGGTATTGATTTAGTAGCCATGATTGCAGATGACATTGTGGTTTGCGGCGCAGAACCATTGTTTTTAACTGACTACATCGCAACTGGAAAAGTTGAACCAACAGTAATTGCAGACATAGTTCGCGGCGTTGCAACTGGTTGCAAACAGGCAGGTATGGCGTTGCTAGGCGGCGAAACAGCTGAACATCCAGGTGTGATGGCGGCTGGCGAATATGACATAGCTGGCGCTGGAACCGGTGTGGTTGAATCTGAAAATTTGTTAAGTGCAGACCGCGTGCAATCAGGTGACGTAGTAATTGCAATGTCGTCTTCTGGATTGCACAGCAATGGGTATTCGTTAGCTCGTCACGTTTTACTTGGCGATAAAGGTTTCAAACTTGAAGCTCACATTGACGAACTTGGACGCACACTCGGCGAAGAAATGCTTGAACCAACCCGGATCTATACGAAGTCTTGCTTGCAACTTGCTAGTAATTTGCAAACATCTCTTCGCATTTTTTCACATGTCACTGGTGGTGGCCTAGCGGCGAATCTTGCTCGAGTGCTCCCAGAGAACTTGGCAGCTGACATTGATCGAAAGACCTGGCAAGTCCCAGCCATCTTTAATTTAATTGCTGGCGTTGGCAAAGTCTCGCAAGCTGATATGGAGCAAACTTTCAATCAAGGAATTGGAATGTTTGCGGTTGTCGCGCAAGATGTGGCAGATAAAGCATTAGCAGATTTGAGTGGCCAAGGTTTTACGGCATTTGTTTGTGGAAATGTAAGAAATCGCAAAGATAATGAAAAAGGCGATGCTGCGGCTAAAGGTGGAAAGGGTGGAGCAGTCTTTTTGACAAATTAATTTTTGTCTGAATCTTCTTCTAATTCTTCCTCTGAATCATCATCTTCGATCCAGTCTGAATAGTCGCCTTCAGGGATGTCACCGGAATTGTTTGCCGGAACCTTGCTACCGTGAAGTTCGGCTGCCAGGGCAGTTAAATCGATTGCGCCGGTGTCATATTTAAGTTCACGCGCAACTTTTGTTTGCTTAGCTTTTTGTCGGCCGCGACCCATGGTTAAGCCCCTTGCATGCGTATGTCACTGCTCGGACGCCCGAGCAACAGAGGCGAACTTTAGCCAATGAGCCTGCTTTTTGGCACTGCAAGTTCAAATATTGGCAAAATCACCTTATTCCACCCAATCTGCACCAAATCTAGGCCGTTTTGCCCTAACTTGGAGAGTAAATCTGTGGCATTGTGGCCTTATCACGGAGGTAAGAATGAACCAGGAAACTGAACGCATGCTGCGGCCACGCGAAGTGGCAGTGCTGTTTAAGGTCGACCCAAAGACTGTGACTCGATGGGCCAAAACGGGTCGGCTCAGCCCAATCACCCTGCCAAGTGGCCACCGCCGCTACCGAGCAACCGATGTTGAGGCCTTGATGTCTAGCTCATCGCGCCGGATCCGCATGGTTGAAAGCCATGTTTGCCCGCGCTGCGGCTCAAATGTGAGTTGTGACAATACTTCTGCGTAACCCATAGCCTTCAACCATTGAACGAGACCCTCGCGGGCTTGGAACAGAATGTGGCGGAAATGGCATCACAAGCACCACCGGTTTTAAAGGTTGGCCTTATCGGCGCTGGCCGAGTTGGAATTGCACTTTCTAGGTCGTTACAAAATCACGGCCATTCAATCATTGCCGCTAATGCAATCTCAGAAAAATCTCAAAAACGAGTTCATGAGTTTTTGCCTGCCACAGATTTGCAAGAAATCGAAAATCTAATTGAAAATGTTCAAACGGTTCTGTTTGCAGTTCCGGATGATGTGCTACCAGATTTGGTACGCGGGATTGCTCAGACTATTGGTTTCAAAAAACATCAATTCGTGATTCACACATCTGGTCGCTTCGGGATTGACGTTTTAGCTCCAGCCACTTTGCAAGGTGCACTGCCAATGGCAATTCACCCAGCAATGACTTTCACGGGAGCACCGAATGATGTTGATCGAATAGTTGGTTGCCCATTTGCGATTACCACTACTGATGAATTGTTGCCGATTGCCGCTGCACTTGTTTTAAACATGGGTGGTCGTGAATATGTGGTGGCCGAAAAAGATCGAGCGCTTTATCACGCCGCTTTAAGTCATGCAGCTAATCATTCAAGTATTGTCGTAAATCAAGCCACGAGTATTTTGCAAGAAATTGGGATTGAAGATCCTGGTCTATTTCTATCCCCACTTGTAAATGCAGCTATTGAAAACTCCTTAACCATGGGAATAGATGCATTAACTGGGCCAATAGTTCGAGGTGACGTGGAAACTGTCCGTGCGCACTTATTGGCTTTAGGCGATACTGAAGTTCAAAAGACCTATCGCACCATTGCAGTTGCAACTGTCAATCGATTGCACCAACTAGGAAAACTTTCAAATTCAGTCACCAAAGATTTGTTGGAGGTTTTGCAATGACTAAAATCATCAAAACCGTAACGGAATTACAAACTGCCGTAGATGGTAAACGGGTGGGAGCAGTTTTCACAATGGGTGCGTTGCATCAAGGGCACGCTCAATTGATCAAGCAGTGCCGAGAAACTGTTGGCAAAGACGCAATAGTGGTAGTGACAATCTTTGTTAACCCAACTCAATTTGAGAACAATAAAGATTTAGAAAAATATCCACGAGACTTGGCCAGCGACGTGGAGATTTGTGAACAAAATTCTGCCGACATCGTATTTGCTCCAACCGTTGATGAGATATATCCGCTGAAGACCCTTGTTAAGAAAATTGAGCCAGGCGAGATTGCAAATATTTTGGAAGGTGCTAGCCGGCCCGGACATTTTGCAGGTGTTGCCACAGTAGTAAATCGCCTGCTTGAGATTACCAAGCCATCAGTTACTTGTTTTGGCGAAAAGGATTATCAACAGTTAACTATTGTTAGAGAGATAGTGAAAGAACTTTCCATACCAGTAGAAGTGATTGGCGTGGAAACAGTGCGCGAATCTGATGGCCTAGCAATGTCGAGTCGAAACATGCGCTTGAGCGAGGAAGAAAGAGCTCTTGCACCACATTTGTATGACGCGTTAAATCGAGTCAAGGCGCAGCTTTTGGAGAATCATCCGATTGAAAAGGCGATTTCCAGCACAATCGAATGGATGGCGGATTTTCCTGAGATTGAGTTGGACTATTTGACAGTTCTAAGTCCAAGTTTGGGCAAACCAGTACCTGGGTTGGCACGAGTTCTAGTCGCTGCAAGGATTGGTGATGTGCGATTAATCGACAACATCGAATGTGAATTGGCAGTGGCTAATGTCTAACCCAGCGCATATCGGCACCAAACTCACCGCAGCCGAACCAGGTTGGTTTGCGAATACAGATGTAATCATCATCGGAAGTGGCGTTGCTGGCCTAACCGCCGCCATGCAAGCTCGCACAAGTGGATACAAAGTTATCTTGGTAACTAAAGCACATGTTGATGATGGATCAACAAGATGGGCACAAGGTGGCATCGCTGCCGCGCTCGACCCAAACGACTCAACTGATGAACATTGGCGGGACACGATTGTGGCAGGAGCAGGCCTTTGTGATTCAGCTGCTGCTCGCGTTTTAGTTGTTGAAGGTCCGAATGCAATCCGCCGATTGATTTCCCGCGGTGCAAAATTTGATAAAACTGAAAGCGGTGCAATCGCATTAACTCGTGAAGGTGGTCACCACCGAGATCGCATTGCGCATGCTGGCGGAGATGCAACTGGTGCCGAGATTTCCCGCGCATTGGTTGATGCAGTTGCCAACGACCCTGAGATTGAATTGATTGAAAATGCCCTGGTGCTGGATTTATTACAAGATGAATATGGTGCCGCCCAAGGTGTGACCTTGCACGTAATGGGTCAAGGAATGCATGACGGTGTTGGTGCTGTGCTTGCACCGGTTGTTATTTTGGCAACTGGTGGTGTTGGACAAGTATTTGCCCAATCAACAAACCCAAAAGTTGCAACTGGTGATGGGATTGCACTCGCACTTCGAGCAGGTGCAACTTTGGCTGATTTGGAATTCATTCAGTTTCACCCAACCGTTTTATATCTAGGTTCCCAAGCAATGGGGCAGCAACCACTTATTAGTGAAGCAGTGCGAGGCGAAGGTGCATTTCTAGTTGACGATTTTGGAAATCATATTATGGATGGTGTGCATCCAATGGCTGACCTTGCACCACGAGATATTGTTTCGATTGCAATCATGAAGTTAATGATTGAAAAAAACTTGTCACATGTTTGGCTTGACGCGAGAAAAATTGGGGATAATTGGCAGGAACGTTTTCCAACAATTTTCAATCTGCTTTTAGGTTACGGAATAGATCCACGCTCTGACTTAATTCCTGTTGCGCCAGCTCAGCACTATCACTCAGGTGGAATCCGCACTGACTTGTACGGAAGAACGAGTATTCCTGGTTTGTTTGCCTGCGGTGAAGTTGCCTGCACTGGAGTACACGGAGCAAATCGTTTGGCAAGTAATTCCCTGCTTGAAGGATTGGTTTTTGCTGAACGGATTGGCGCTTTACTGGCCCTAGGTTTGCCAGAACGCAAACCATACGTGCCAAACGTTGGTAGTGAAGTGCTTTTGAGTGACGAATTGCGTAAATCAATTCAAAATTCAATGACTCGAAATGTTGGCGTATTACGAAGTGCAAAATCAACTAATACTGCAATTGATGATTTGGCTTTATTAAATGTTTCATCTTCGGGCTTATTGCCTAATACAAAGAATTGGGAAACTTCAAACCTACATACTGTTGCAACGGCAATTTCACTGGCTGCCTCGACTCGCGAAGAAACCCGTGGTTCGCATTGGCGTGAAGATTTCCCCGAGGCCAATGATTCCTGGCTCAAACGCGTTTTGATTAAAAGTGATTCAAATGGAAAACTTTCCGTTTCATACGAACCGGTTCCGCAAGTTCCCGACACAAAGGAAGTGCTGTAATGGCTAAAACCCCACATTGGTTACCAAGTGTGATTGGAACGGACTTTGCGGTTCCACTTCGAGCACAAGGGATGAATCTTGATGAAATTCTGGACTTGATCAAACGTTGCCTATCTGAAGATCTTGATGGTGGGGTTGATGTGACGACTTCTGCCACAATCCCAAGCACGCAAAAATCCGTTATGGAATTACGTGCCCGCAAGGCTGGGGTTGTCGCTGGCGGCACAATCGCAGCCGCCGTGTTCGATTTAGTCTCACAATCGGAAGCAAAAGTTGAGATTCATGTCGCAGATGGCATGGAAGTAGCCGCGGGCGAAGTCGTTATGACAATTATCGGACCAACATTTACTTTGCTGACCGCTGAACGCTCCGCACTTAATATCTTGTGCCACCTTTCGGGTATTGCAACAGCTACAAACCAATGGGTGAAAGTTTTGGAAGGTACAAAAACAAAGGTTCGCGATACTCGCAAAACCACCCCAAGTCTGCGTCGAATCGAAAAATACGCAGTTGTTTGTGGCGGTGGAACGAATCACCGCATGTCACTTTCCGATGCTGCGCTTGTCAAGGACAACCACATTGTTGCCGC
>JAPLBX010000015.1:3706-7738 GCA_026392535.1 Actinomycetota bacterium | reverse complement strand
ACCACATTGTTGCCGCTGGTGGAGTGGTGCAGGCATTTGAAGCTGTTCGCAGGAAATTTCCAGACTTAGCGGTTGAAGTTGAAGTTGACTCCCTTGAGCAACTAAAAGAAGTAGTGAATGCCGGCGCAGACTTAGTTTTATTAGATAACTTCACTGTTGAGCAAGTAAAAGTAGCAGTGGCTCTAAATGCCAATCGTGCAAAACTTGAAGCAAGCGGTGGGCTAACACTTGATGTTGCGCGTGCATATGCGGAAGCTGGCGTTGATTTCTTAGCTGTTGGTGCGATTACGCATTCAACAGCCATTTTGGATATTGGCGCTGATCTCAAAACATTGGAGGAGATTTAATGTTGCTTTGTATTGACGTTGGAAATACCAACATTGTTCTAGGGCTTTTTGATGGCGATAAGTTGGTTGAGTCTTTTCGGATTGCGACTGATGCTAGAACTACAGCTGATGAGTTTGCACTTAAATTCCATGGATTACTTGACGATACTTCAAAAATCGATGGGGTTTCGATTTGTGCAACTGTTCCGGCGGTCTTACGAGAATTGCGCACAATGCTGCAACGCTATTTTGCTGACATCCCACATGTTGTGGTTGAGCCTGGGACCAAAACTGGAGTTCCGGTTTTAACTGACAATCCGAAGGAGGTTGGGGCTGACAGAATTGTTAATACATTGGCAGCGTTTGCTATTTATGGTGGACCTTCTATTGTGGTTGATTTTGGAACGTCGACAAATCTTGATGTTATTTCCTCAAAAGGTGAATTTCTTGGTGGCGCTTTAGCTCCAGGAGTTGAAATTTCGATTGAAGCTTTAGCATCAAGGGCTGCACAACTTCGTAAAGTTGAATTGGTAAAGCCAAAAAATGTAATTGGAAAGAACACAGTAGAGGCACTGCAATCTGGTGCGATCTATGGATTCGCTGGGCAAGTAGACGGCTTGGTAGACAGAATAATTGCTGAACTTGGCGAGCCAGTTAAAGCAGTAATTGCTACCGGCGGACTTGCATCCATTGTGGTTAGTGAATCAAACACGATTACTGACCATGATCCAGACCTAACCTTGCACGGATTAAGAATGGTTTTCGAACGCAACCTTGGGTAATCGCCCTTGGCTTGAAACGGCTCTAGGTAGGCTCTGCCCGTGACTGAGACGCCCAAGAATGAAGTAGATGACCTGCCAGAACAAATGCAGGTTCGTCACGCAAAACGCGAACGCTTACTAGACCTTGGACAAGAGCCGTACCCAGTTAATTTCACTCGAACCGCAACCATCGGTCAGGTTCGATCAGAGTTTGCAAACCTCAATGCAGATGACACAACTGGGGTAATCCACTCGGTTTCAGGTCGGGTAATTTTCGTTCGTAACACAGGCAAGCTTTGCTTTGCATCTATTCGAGATGGTGATGGCACCGAGATCCAAGCCATGATAAGTCTGGATAAAGTTGGCGAAGAAACCCTTGAAGCTTGGAAATCCATCGTTGACATTGGTGACTTTGTTGGTGTTACTGGTGAAGTAATTTCTTCGCGCCGGGGAGAACTTTCAATTCTTTGCAATTCATGGCAAATGGTTAGCAAGGCATTGCGCCCACTGCCGGTCGCCCACAAACCATTGTCTGAAGAAACTCGGGTGCGGCAAAGATATGTGGATTTGATAGTTCGGCCTGAAGCGCGCGAAATGGCTCGAATGCGACCAAAAGTTATGCAGTCGCTTCGTAATACTTTTTCAAACCATAACTTCATTGAAGTGGAAACTCCGATGTTGCAAACTTTGCATGGTGGCGCTGCTGCTCGACCATTCAAAACTCATTCAAATGCGTTTGACATCGAATTGTTTCTACGCATTGCACCAGAGCTTTTCTTAAAGCGTTGTGTGGTTGGCGGAATTGAACGTGTTTATGAAATCAATCGCAATTTCCGCAATGAAGGTGCTGACTCAACTCACTCACCAGAATTTGCCATGCTTGAGTTCTACCAGTCATACGCTGATTACAACGACGTTGCCGATTTCACGCGGGAACTAATCCAAAATGCAGCACTTGCAGTTTGTGGCTCACTGGAAGTAACACATCTTGATGGCACGGTTCATGATCTTGGTGGGCAATGGAATTCAGTTTCGATGTTCCCAGCGCTTTCAAAAGCAATCGGTGAGGAAATCACTCCAGCCACACCAATTGAGCATTTGCAAAAATTAGCAGCTGCTGTTGGAATGAAACCAGAAAAAACTTGGGTCCACGGTAAATATGTTGAAGAACTTTTCGAACACTATGTAATCTCAACTTTCACAACCCCAACTTTTGTGCGCGATTTCCCAGTTGACACATCCCCTCTAGTTCGCGATCACCGTTCTGAAACTGGTGTGGTTGAGAAGTGGGATCTTTATGTTGATGGATTCGAACTTGCAACGGGTTATTCGGAATTAATCGACCCAGTAATTCAGCGTCAACGTCTAGTTGAGCAAGCTTCTTTGGCAGCTCGCGGTGATGCTGAGGCAATGGGAATGGACGAGGACTTTTTGCGAGCCCTCGAATATGGTGCGCCACCAATGGGTGGAGTTGGCCTAGGCATTGACCGGTTATTAATGGCACTAACTGGCTTAGGTATTCGTGAAACCATTCTTTTCCCACTGGTTAAGCCAGAACGATTGAGTTAATGAAACAAGAAATAACTTTGCCAAATGGCGTCTTGATTCGGGTTGCAAACACGAAAGATGTCCGTGGGATTAGCCAACTGATAGACACTTACTCAGGTGATGGTCGATTGCTCGCAAAACCGACTGTAACTCTGTATGAATCAGTTCAAGAATTCTTGGTTGCAATCAAAGGGGATGAAGTAGTTGGTTGCGGTGCTTTACACGTAATGTGGGAAGACTTAGCCGAAGTACGCACCTTGGCGATTTCGCCAGAACTACGTCATTCTGGCCTTGGTGGCACGATTTTGGAATTGTTAATAGACCGAGCTCGCGTGCTGGGGATTAGCCGAATCTTTTGTTTGACTTTCGAAACATCATTTTTTCAGCCTATGAACAGTTACTTGAGTCATATGACGAAGGTGTTGCAGAAATGTTGGGTCTTGAAAGAGTTAAGCCAAATACTTTAGGCAATACTCGTATGTTGCGATTTATCTAGTTTTCTAATTTTCTTATTATCTAGTTATCTAGTTATCTAGTTACCTAAATTTCAAATTATCTAAATTACTTAACTAAATCAGCCAGTATTTCTAAGTCCGTTAGCAATGCCGTTAATAGTCAGTGACAGTGCTCGGCTCAATTCCGGATCATTTTCTGAATCGCTAATTCTTTCCGCACGAATCCGCTTAAGCAGCGAAACTTGTACGAACTGACGTGGTAACAAGTAGAAATCGCGCACTTGCAATGTTGCTGCTAGTGGTTGGTTGTGATCCAACACGCTTAAGTCTTCGGTCATAATTTTTATTTCCTGCACTTTGAGTGCAAACTCTTGCTTAATATCTTCAAAAATCCGGTGCAATTCTTTTGGAACTAGATTTTCAACGTAGTGAGATGCAACGTTCAAATCTGTTTTAGCCAAAGTCATTTCGACATTCGAAATAAAGTTCTTGAAGAAGTGCCACTCTTCATACATCTGCTTCAAAGAGTCGCCAGCCCCAGATTCGCGCGCAGCTTTTAGCGCCGTTCCAACTCCATACCAACCAGGCACGATTTGGCGAGATTGGGTCCAACCAAATACCCAAGGAATCGCGCGCAAGCCATCTATTCCATTAGAAGTATCTGGCCGACGAGCAGGTCGTGAACCCATGTGCACATTAGAAAGTTCATCTACTGGAGTTGAAAGCGCGAAGTAACGCGGCAATTCTGGATCGTCAATAAGTTTGCGGTATTTTGCAAACGCTGAATCTGAAGCAGTTTGCATAACTTCATCCCACCGAACCAAGATCTCTGAGAATTGGCGTGGTTGGCGATGAAGCAGGGTTGCTTCTAGAACTGCAGCCAAAGTTAACCGTAGGTTTGCACGTGCAAGAGATGGCAGTAAGTACTTGTCAGAAATAACC
>JAPLBX010000015.1:0-3677 GCA_026392535.1 Actinomycetota bacterium | reverse complement strand
AGTGATTTTTATTTCACCATCAAGTACACCCCAAGGTTGCGCCATAATCGCTTCAAAAGTTGGTCCGCCACCGCGTCCTACCGTTCCACCGCGGCCGTGGAATAAACGCAATCGCACATCATGCTTGGCGGCAACATCTCGCAAATGACGCTGAGCCAAGTGGATTTCCCATTGTGATGTCGTGATGCCTGCATCTTTGTTGCTGTCGGAATAACCAAGCATTACTTCTTGCTCATCATTACGAAGTTTCACAAGTTGTCGGTAAACCGGATTTGAAAGTAGTTGGTCGAGGATTTCTCCAGCTCGGCGAAGCTCATCTACAGTTTCTAGTAGTGGTGCAAAGCCAATGTCCGCCTTGTTTTGGCTGAGATCAACCAGTCCTGCTGCACGAGCAAGTGCCGCAGCCGCTAAGACGTCTTCGGCACTCTTTGTCATCGAAATGATGTAAGTCTCAACTACAGATTTGCCAAAGTTTTTCTGCACATCAACAATAGCTTTGAACGCACCAAAAGTTGCTTGCGTTACTTCATCAAATTTTTTCTCATCAAAAGTGCTGGCTTTTTCGCTAGATAAGATTGCGGTTAGTGCATCGGACTTGTCAGACAATGACATTTTCACGTATTTGCCATCAGATTTGCCGTCTATGAGATTTGCGAGTGTGAGATGTAATTTTTCAGAATGTTCACGCACATCCAAAGTTGCCAGATTTAGCCCAGTGGCGCGCACCAAACGGATAAAACGCTTAAAGATGCTTTCAGCTACCGAATTCTTGTTGCTTAAACGAGAGAGTGATTCACTCACTTGGTTTAGATCGACAAGTAGTTCCTCATTGGTCAGATAATCATGACCTGGAACGTGATGTGAACGATTCGAAAGTCTTTCACGAGTATTGACCAGTTTTTGTCTAACACAAGTTAACTTCAAGCGCCATGGTTCTTCCGCATTAATACGCAAATACCTGCGATCTAGTTCTGGCAGATTATTCAGGTCGGCTTCAATTTGTTTCCACAAAACCTCATCGCGATCTGCGTCAACGATTCTCTCGGATATTGAAAGATCTTCAATCACGCGATCTAAATGTGTCAGCAAGTTGCGGATTGCATGGTCGCGTTGCATTGAAATAACTTTAGAAGTTACTTCCGGAGTTACGAACGGATTGCCATCTCGGTCGCCACCAATCCAAGAACCAAAAGTTAACGGTGTTGCATCAACTGGAAATTCGGCTCCAATTTCCTGCATCTCATGTTCAAGCTCATCCAAGATTGACGCCAGTGGACCTTGTGACAAAGCATCGAGGAAGTACAAAGCATTACGCGCCTCATCCATTACCTCTGGTCGCGACAAACGAAGTTCATCGGTTTGCCAAAGCAACGAAACTGCTTCTTTCAAACGGCGGTTGCGATGAGTGTCTTCTGGTTGGGTTAACAAATCTGCAATGCGGCGGATTTTTAACAAAACACTTCTGCGGGCAGCTTCGGTTGGGTGAGCTGTAAAAACTGGTCGGGTATTCATCCGACTTAAGCAGGTTGCAATCTCTCGCGCTGGGATGTTCGCTGCGCTAATATTTTTTGCAGCCCGTGAAAGTGCACCACCAGTTGCAATTCGATCTTCAGAAAGTTCTTTAGCGCGAAAAACCTGTTCGGCTACGTTAGCCAAATTGAAGTAGGTGCTAAATGCTCGTGAAAGCCGCATCGCATCATGGAGATTTAATTCCGCTAGTTCGTGAGATGCCTTTTCTGGGTCGTCTCGAACCATATGGCGGATACGTTCAACCTTGTCGAAAAGCTCCTGGCCCTCAAGTTCTTGCAGGGTCTGCCCTAGGAAAATGCCTAACCGGCGGATCTCCGAACGAAGGTCGGCATCCACCAGATTCTTGGAAAGGGGCATTTCTGACACGGGCTAAAGGTAATGAATACAGGTTACGAGCATGTTGCGAGTTTCAGATAGTGGGCAAGGGCTCGCCTGTGAGTCACAGGCGGATAGTTGGGGGAGGCAAGTTTCAGGCAGTAGCAATAGGCTTAAGTCGTATTTTCAGGAGGGAAATCTCATGTTTGAACGGTTTACAGACCGAGCTCGCCGCGTAGTGGTCTTGGCTCAAGATGAAGCCCGGATGTTGAATCACAACTACATCGGCACCGAACACATATTGCTTGGCTTGATCCATGAAGGTGAAGGAGTGGCCGCGAAGGCTCTTGAATCCATGGGCATTTCACTTGACGCAGTTCGCGCCCAGGTGGAAGAAACCATTGGTCAAGGTCAAAACCCAACCTCTGGACATATTCCTTTTACACCTCGTGCCAAAAAAGTTTTGGAACTATCACTTCGCGAAGCTCTCCAACTTGGCCACAACTACATCGGCACCGAACATATTTTGCTTGGGCTAATGCGTGAAGGCGAAGGCGTTGCAGTAAAAATTCTTGAAAAACTTGGCGCAGACCTAGGGCGAGTTCGCCAACAAGTGATTCAGCTTGTTTCCGGTTACCAAGGAAAAGAACCACAACAAAGTGGCCAGCAAGAAGGCACACCATCAACTTCTTTGGTGCTAGATCAATTTGGTCGCAACCTCACCCAAGCTGCGCGTGAAGGGAAACTAGATCCAGTTATTGGTCGCTCTAAAGAAATTGAAAGAGTGATGCAAGTTCTTTCACGTAGAACCAAGAACAATCCTGTTTTGGTTGGTGAACCAGGTGTTGGTAAATCAGCTTGTGTTGAAGGTTTAGCACAGATGATTGTCCGCGATACCGTCCCAACAACTTTGAAAGACAAACAGCTTTACTCACTAGACCTTGGTGCTTTGGTGGCAGGTTCCCGCTACCGTGGTGACTTCGAAGAACGTTTGAAGAAAGTTCTTAAAGAAATCCGCACTCGTGGAGACATCATTCTTTTCATCGATGAAATTCACACATTAGTTGGTGCTGGTGCAGCTGAAGGTGCAATTGACGCAGCTTCAATCCTGAAACCATTACTTGCTCGTGGTGAACTTCAAATGGTTGGCGCAACCACTTTCGACGAATACCGCAAATACATTGAAAAAGATGCTGCGTTAGAACGTCGCTTCCAGCCAATTCAGGTTAACGAACCTACTGTTGCTGAGACCATCGACATTCTTAAAGGTCTGCGCGACCGCTATGAACAACACCATCGCGTCACAATTACTGATGGTGCACTAGTTGCTGCAGCGACTTTGGCAGATCGTTACATCAACGACCGTCAACTTCCAGATAAAGCAATTGACCTGATTGACGAAGCTGGTGCCCGTTTGCGCATTCGTCGCATGACCGCACCACCAGAGCTACGCGCATTTGATGATGCAATTGCAGCATCACGCAAAGAAAAAGAGTCCGCAATCGATTCACAAGATTTTGAAAAAGCTGCTCAACTTCGCGATCAAGAGAAGAAATTGATCGAACAAAAAGGTCTTAAAGAAAAAGAATGGAAGTCTGGTGACCTTGATGTGGTTGCAGAAGTTGGCGAAGGTCTAGTTGCTGAAGTTCTTGCAATCGCAACTGGAATCCCAGTCGTTCAAATCTCTGAAGAAGAATCAGCACGTCTGATGAAGATGGAAGATGAACTTCACAAGCGAGTGATTGGTCAGAAAGAAGCGATCGCAGCTGTTTCTAAATCAATTCGCCGCTCACGTGCGGGATTGCAAGATCCAAAGCGTCCTGGTGGTTCGT
>JAPLBX010000170.1:1438-3183 GCA_026392535.1 Actinomycetota bacterium | reverse complement strand
CAGTAGTTGTCGTCGGAATAATCGTAATAATGGGCACACAAGGAAACGACGCAAATAACGACTACGGAGTGCTCAACAGATTCATTCCTGATTCCTCAAGCAAGTTTGGTCTCGGAGCTCTCGCATCTTTTGCTTTATTGCTCTTCGCCGTCAAGGGAATCGCGTCTCTCTACATACACAATCGCACCTTGCGATTACTCGCTAGAGAAGAAATCCTTTTTGGCAGCAGGGCAACTGAACTTCTGTTCGCTCAAGAAATTGCTCAGTTACGGATGATTGAGACGCCAACCCTTTCTTATGCACTAACACACGGTGTTAATTCATTAGTCCCGCGTTTATTGGGTTTTTGTGGCGTTGCAGTCACTGAGATGATGTCAATAGTTATATTGACAATTGCGTCAGTAATTGTCAATCCGTTAGGAACACTTGTCGCTCTTTGCGTCTTTATTTTACTTATTGGCATCTTTCAAGTCAGTATAAATAATCGACTCTTTGAAAAAGGAGTCTCGTATTCAAATGCAATGATCGAACAAAACGCGAGTATCCGTGAGCTGGTCGACGCCCATCGCGAAATTCTCGTACTCAAACGTGAGACATACTTTCGTACTAAATTGAGCAACGAGCGAAAGAAAGCTGCCGATCTTTCTTCTGACGTGAATTTCCTTGTAACAATCCCACGTCAAGTTCTCGAGTTTTCTCTCATTCTGAGCGCGTTCGCGGTAGGTCTTGTTGACTATCTCCAGCACGATAACTCGGAGTCTCTTGGTGCAATCGGCCTCTTCTTAGCTACCGGAAGTCGCATCGCACCATCTGTTCTCTCGTTGCAAGGTGCCATTGGGGCTATGAAGCAAGCTATTGGGGAATCGCACACACTTCGATCTGCTCTTGGCACTCAGCAACTCGCATTGCCACTAACTACGAATAATTCAACGGAAGTTCAGGAAAAAGTTCAAAATTTAGTGCATCAACCTGTAAGTCTTGACATCCAAAATCTTCATATCCAGTACGCCGGGGGCGAAATTGATGCACTGAGTGATATCACGTTCAGTGTGACAAAAGGGGCGAAGGTTGCAATTGTCGGTCCATCTGGGGCGGGTAAATCAACGCTTGTAGACGCAATTTTGGGAATCATCGCACCAAAGAGTGGCAGTATCCTTCTTGACGGTCTCACCCCAAGTGAATTCATAGATAGCCATGAAGGTTCCGTGGCTTACGTACCACAGGCACCGACCATCATTCGGGGAACAATTCTGGAAAATATTGTCTTTGGACTTCCCGCAGAAGTATTGACTACGGGAGTTATTCAAGAAGCCCTAGTGAAGTCGCAGTTGAATTCCTATATCGAATCATTGCCTCTAGGCCTGTCCACACTGGTGGGAGAATCAGGTGCCACGCTCAGTGGAGGTCAGAGACAGCGTTTAGGCATCGCGCGTGCGCTTCTTACTCGCCCCGGCTTGTTGATACTCGACGAACCGACTAGCGCACTTGACTCACAAACCGAGGACAGCCTGACACAAATGTTGGCTACGTTGAGCGGGAAAACGACAATCATCATCATTGCTCATCGTCTCAGCACAATTTCTGATGCTGACATGGTCATCGCCATAGAATTTGGACGCCTCGTGGGCAAGGGTTCTCTCCAGCAACTCTCTGCAGAGTTTCCCCACCTCATCGACGCTTCTCAATTATTCAAATCTGACAACTAGTTTGTTATCAAAACAGTCCCATAACAGCCTCAAACCCTG
>JAPLBX010000170.1:0-1417 GCA_026392535.1 Actinomycetota bacterium | reverse complement strand
TTACGATTAAACAAGAACTACAGAAAGGACTACCAAATGAAACTTAGTGGTATCAAACAATTTCTCTTCCAACGGGGCGACTCAAGCTGGCACATTCCATTTGTGGCATCGATTGCGCAAATTATCCAGCCAAAAATTTATGTAGAAATAGGTATCTATCAAGCCGCAACTCTGAATGCGGTTGCTAGACACTGTGGCCATGCAATAGGTGTCGACATCAATCCTGCGGCTGGGAAATTTATCAAAGCCAAGAACGCAGAATTTGTCTCGGGCAGCAATCTAGAACTGACAGCTTTGTGCGCGTCACGAAATACAGTCATTGACTTTGCCTTCATCGATGGAGATCACCGAAGTGAAGCAGTCATGAGCGACTTTGTAGAAGTTGACAAATTCGCAGCAAAGAACGCCCTTATTCTCTTTCACGATACGTGGCCCGAAAATTCGAAAGATGCCTCCGATGGACGTTGTTCCGATTCTTATCGCGTGCCATCTCTCTTGAAGGAACGAACGAACGGTGAATGGTCATCTGTAACGATCCCAATCTTTCCTGGGCTTACAATCGCGTCGCGGTCCTCGTCAACTCCTGCTTGGTTGCAACAGGTATAACGCCGCACAAAATGGATTCCGCATCCGTCCCCAAAATCATAGGATTTTTGCAAGTTCGCAATGAAATTGCTTCAGGTCACCTTGAACGCTTCATTAAGCAGAATCTGCCACTTCTTGATTGCTTAGTTGTTTATGACGACGCAAGCGATGACGGCACTGCAGAACGAATTGAACCGTATTGTGATGTCTTGATTCGGGGAACGATGCCCCTCTTCGGTGATGAGTTGAGGAGCCGTCAGCAACTTCTAGATGCTTCAGCACATTTGACGAGTGATCATGACTTTTATCTATGGCTTGATGCAGATGAAGTCCTTTACGCATCCAAAGATGAACTCATTGGTATCTGCCAGAAATTACATGCGGAAAATTTCGATGGCGCGCGCCTCCCTCATGTCAATCTTTGGCGTTCCAACTTCTTCTATCGAACTGACGACTATTACGACGATCTTTATCCAGTTCGTCTGTGGAGGGCTGGTGCGAACCTTTCGTTTCCATTGAAGAGCGGACTTCACAACGAAATGCATCCATTAGGTATGAATAGCATTGCGCGCCTAACAAAGCCTTCTGTTGTTCACTATGGGTTCGCAAGTGATCAGTTGCTTGAAGATAAGTTTGCCCTCTATCAGTCATACGGACAGCGTGGGCGCAATTTATATCGATTGGTTAGCGAAGAAGGCCGAACACTTAAACCTTTGAACGATCGGGCAGATTTTCTCGGTGCTCGATTTGACACCGCATTTGGCAAGAACGCAACTGAACCGGACCTCCGGAATCAAATTTCATGGCTCTTGGGAGCGGCGAAGAGTTCAGA
>JAPLBX010000191.1 GCA_026392535.1 Actinomycetota bacterium | reverse complement strand
CCTCAACCTCAAACCGATATGGGTTGGCCAATCACTCCAAATGGCATGCGGGATTTGTTAGTTCGGATCTCAAAAGAGTGGCCAAATATCGAAGAGATCGCGATCACTGAAAATGGTGCCGCATATCCTGAAGGTCCAGATGAAAACGGTGAAGTGCATGACACTCGCCGTATCGAATATGTGGAATCCCATATTGAGGCCGTAGGGCAAGCTATTGCTGCTGGCGCTCCAGTTAAGCGCTACTTCGCCTGGTCATTTATGGATAATTATGAGTGGGCTGAAGGCTATGCAAAGCGATTTGGCATAGTTCACGTGGATTTTGACACCCTCGTGCGCACTCCAAAGGAAAGCGCCAAGGTCTACAGTTCTATAATCCACTCTCACAGCTCCTATTGGGAGACGGTCAGTCAGAGTTAGAGGTGGGGTAATGGCTTATACAGAAAAGCCGAAGCCGACCTATTCTGAAATTGCTGAAGTTGCTGGAGTATCAGAAGCAACCGTTTCTCGAGTCTTAAATGGTGACGAAAGAGTTCACCCAGATCGCGCAAAAGCGGTCAAAAAGGCAGTAGACAAACTCGGCTATCGTCGAAACCGAAGCGCCGCCGCGTTAGCATCTGGAAAATCAAGATTAATTGCCATCGTGATTGAAGATGACCTTAGTGTTTTTTCCGATCCATTTTGGTCGAGCGTCTCATCAGGTGTGTCAAAAGTCCTCATGGAAAACGAACTTCAAACTTTGCTACTAGTTGCCCCTTCAAACGAAGTTGATGGACCAGTGGCTCACTACCTCGAAGGTGGCGAAGTTGACGGAGCTATTTTCTTCCAAATGCATAAAGACGCCTTAGTAAAAAAACTTGCTAAACAAGGTTTACCCGTAGTGATCGCAGGAAGTCCGCATAAAGATGCCGGTCTTGCGTATGTAGACACTGACAATTACGGTGGCGGGAAACTTGCAACCCAACATTTATTCAGCGTTGGGTGTAAAAGAGTTGCCGCTATCACCGGTGATGTGGGAGCAACCGCCGGACGTCTTCGCCATGACGGATTCCTTTCTGCATGCAAGCTCAATAAATATGAACCAATGAAACAACATATTGCCATTGGTGATTATTCTTTCGAAAGTGGTCGCGATCAAATGACCAAACTTCTAGCAATGAAATCGCGCCCAGACGGTGTCTTCGTCGCTAATGACTTGATGGCAGTGGGTGCAATCAAAGCAATTAGAGATGCTGGATTTGGTTGCCCAGAAGACATAAAAATCGTTGGCTTTGACGATTCTGTATTGGCGCAAACTTCTCGACCAGAACTAACCTCAGTGAGACAAGACATCGTGAAGCTCGGAGAAACTGTGGCTAACTTAATGATTAACGTAATTAATGGTGAAAAACCACAGCCAATTATTTTGCCAACCGAATTAGTAATTCGCGAAAGCGCATAAAAGTAGAGACTTTAAGACTAGGTAATTGATGCCTGGTAGATATCATCAATGGACCTAGATAAGGTCGCATTGAACTCTTCATCAGATTGCTGTGCACTTAACCCCTCGGTTAAAGCTCGTGAGAAACTCGCAATCAGCCCGTTGTTTTTGGCCAGTAGAGAGTTGGCTTCATCTCTAGAGTAGCCACCAGAAAGCGCAACTACGCGTAACACCTTTGGATGATTAATTAAATCTTGATAGAAGTTCGCCTCGGATGGAATCGTAAGTTTCAACATTACAAGCTTGTCTGTGGCGAGTGTTTCTAAGTGCTTTAAGAGCTCTGCCTTAAGTATCTTCTCGCATTCCAATTTGTCAGCTGCCTTGATATCAACCTCTGGTTCAATTATTGGATACAGCCCGGCTTCAAGAATTGTTTGTGCAAATTCAAACTGCTGTTTGACTATATTTGAAATGCCAACTGGATTAGCAGATTTGATAACCGACCTCATTTTTGTTCCGAACACGCCATGTGAATTTGCGTCACTCAATCTTTGAGCAAGTTCAGGTATTGGTTTCATGAGTTGCACGCCATCAACTTCGTCAAGCAAACCGTTGTCGATTTTTAAGATTGGGACAATTCCTTTTTCTTTCCAGAGATATTCTGCAGTTCCTATGCCATCTATCGTCCGATTCATAGTCATTTCGAAAAGAATTGCAGCCAAAATCTTTTGGGAAGTAAATGCAGGACTTTTGATTATTCGGGTGCGCATCTGGTGAACAAGATCAAACATCTCTGATTCATTTTTGTAGTCTGCTTCTGATAATCCATACAGTTTCAAAGCTTTTGGTGTGCTACCACCGCTTTGGTCTAGTGCAGCGACAAAACCAAGCCCAGATTTCATGCGATCAAATTGTTGTTTATGAGAATAGGTGCAAGCCAACCTATTTGGAAGGGACCTTAGTCATAGAACTAGCGATTGCTCCGAGTGCAGCACTGAGCGGAATCGCGACTATTACTGCGCCGGTTGCTGCTGTAACTTGCATTGGGCTAAACCCACTTAGGTTCACGAATAAGAGCGAGACTGAAAAGCCAATGCTGGCAACGCAACCAACCACAAATATCTCGCGGATTGAAATGCTTGCCCTGCTGCGAAGAAGTGCAATTGCGAGCACCGCTCCTATGGTTACACCTAGCGGCTTTCCAACTAACCGTGCAAGAGAAATAGCAGCAGTTTGATCATTTAGTAGATGTGAAATATTCAGTGGCACTGCCAGAGCCGTAATTGCAAAAAGCGGCAGCACAATGCCGCTTGAAAATGGTTGAATGAATTCGCGTAGTTTTTCTGAAAATTCATTTCTTGTAGGAACTATCAATCCAAGAATTACTGCGATAAGAGTTGGGTGGATTGAAGAGTGACCAGTTCCAAAAGTAATTACTAAAACCGACAGAGAATCATCAACAATTGCAAGTGCTAATAAGAACGCTCTGACTTCTAAAGATAAGCGTTTTCCGAAGATCGCAATTACACCCAACGCGAAAGGCAGGTCGGTTGCCATTGGGATTCCCCATCCAGAATCTAACGGACTTAGATAAAGGTAAATGAGAGCCGGGAAGATCATTCCCCCAACTGCAGCCAGCACTGGCACGCTGCCAGCTTTGAATGTGTTGAGGCTGCCGATTGAAATCTCTTGCCTTAGCTCAATGCCAGCGATGAAGAAAAACACGGCCAGTAGGTATTCACTGCTTATGGTTCGAATATCCATTTGCAAAGACCTAATAGAAACTTCGGTGTTTACATAATCAAAAAGAGTTTGTGAAAACGGAGA
>JAPLBX010000123.1 GCA_026392535.1 Actinomycetota bacterium | reverse complement strand
ACCCGAGAGTAAAACGATTCAAAACCAACGATTGACTTATTTACAATTTCTCCGCGAGGCACAAACTGATACCGGTGAGTTCATTAACCGTAAAGATGTTGCGGGCGTATGGAATGGTCCAGCAGAAATCGCAGACCACTGGGGTCGCGCTCTTTGGGCCTTTGGTACCACATTTAGGTTTGACCAAGATAGAGATCTCGCTTACGAAGCCCTTCAACGCTTTGAATTAGGTGCCCGCAACCGTAGTGACTTCATGCGAAGTATGCTTTTCGCATCTCTTGGCGCTGCAGCCGTACTAGAGGTTGATGCCACGAACAAACTTGCGGTGTCACTCTTGGATGAAACTGCGCAGAAAATCGAGTCAATCACCCAAGAAAACGAACAGGTGTCTGAATGGCTTTGGCCAGAAAAACGTCTAACCTATGCGAATGCAGCCTTGCCTGAGGTGCTTATCTTGGCTGGGGTACGGCTCAATAATCGCGATTACCTTGTGCGTGGAATCGTATTACTTAAGTGGTTACTCAGCATGGAATCAAAACCACCACACTTTTCCGTTACTCCCGTGGGTGGACGAGGTGAGAATGACGTAGTTGGTGATTTTGATCAGCAACCTATTGAGATCGCTGCGCTAGTTGATGCCTGTAGCACTGCATACGCGGTGACTAACTACAGTCAATGTTTGTCATACATTGCTCTTGTGGCCCGTTGGTTTGCCGGATCGAATGATGCACGAATCCCAATGCACGACCCGATGACCGGTGCGGGATTTGATGGAATGACTAAAGACGGACGAAATCATAACTGCGGAGCAGAATCCACGATTGCTTATCTTTCCGTAATGGACCAATACGAACGATATTTTGTAGGCTCCAATGACACTCGCTGAACGCACAAGCGTAATCTTGCGCCCAAACCCACAACGCGTCTTGTCTCGCCTTTTTATTCCAGGTGAAGAACACCTGATTGTAGGCAAGAGCCGAGCTAAAGAAGTTGTAAGCAGGTGTATGAATCTTTCTGAAGATGTTGTACAAGAAACATTTGCAACGACTATTGCCAGATTTGGTCATCGGCACCGCGATTTAGAGGAGCAACTACTAGTTCATTTCTGTGCAGTCGAAAACCTGGTTGACCAAAGTGCTGGAGAAATATCGCGCGAACGGAAAATGCTAATTGGCGCATACTTCACGCAGGAATATTCCTTCGAATCAGCTGCATACTTCAACCCATCAATGGTTGCTCATCCAGATCAATCCGGACTTAGTTCCGGCTACTTACGAATCATCATGAGTGTTCGCGCTGTTGGCGAAGGACATATTTCAAGTTTGGTTTTTCGTAGCGGAATCATTAATCCAATCGGTGAGATTTTGATTGACTCAAGTCCACACTATGCAACTTCACATACAAAACGCAGTTCGGTCCTCCACAACCATGTGGTAAAGCAGACTGCGATTTCCAGCGGATGTGATGATGAACGTTTAGATCTCGTCTTAGGGTTGTTGCCCAATAAATTTACCCCAGCTGATTTAGAGGTAGCCCTGTCTCAGGTGATCCCGATGAATCAATCGGAAACGGAGCCTGACCCCGTTCGGGCAGTTCTGCAAACTATCGTGCAAAGTGGCTACGAAACCAACTTCTCGGACAAAACGCCGATAAGTGAACAAGTGCTTTGGCCAACTTCTCCGGACGAGCGTGGCGGAATTGAAGATGCCAGATGGGTATATTTCACTAAACCTAACGGCACCAGTTCATACATAGCTACCTATACGGCATACGACGGACACTCAGTGAGTACCAGAGTCTTTGAAACCGAGAATTTCTGTAACTATACGTCAACAAATCTGACCGGAAGCGCAATTAATAACAAGGGTGTAGCTCTGTTCCCGCGCACTATCAATGGAAAATACTTAGCCATGTCTAGATGGGATCGGGAATCGAATTCGATTGCCTTCTCTGATGATGGTTTTCACTGGGACAAAGCCACGACAATTCAAGTCGCAAACCAGCCTTGGGAGATCGTACATATTGGAAACTGTGGCTCGCCGCTTGAAACTGAATCTGGCTGGATAGTAATAATTACGCACGGAACCGGACCCATGCGCGAATACTGTCTTGGCGCGATTCTGCTTGATCTAGAGGATCCAACAAAAGTTATCGGTCGACTATCTCAACCACTGCTATCTGCTAACGCAGATGAACGCAATGGGTATGTGCCTAATGTGGTGTATTCCTGTGGTGGATTAATACACAATGGCACCATATTCCTGCCATACGGGTTCAGTGATACCGGAACCCGCATAGCTACCGTTAATGTCGCCGAGTTAGTGGAAGCGATGTTTGCTAACGGTCCAATCGGCAATGAAACACCGGCAGGTAGCTTGAACGAAAATGTTCCAAATGGGCTGGCCACTTAACTCGCCCTGGCCAGTTCATTAACATCCGCTTGAATGTCTATTCCAAGTTTGTAGCCGAATCCGCGCACAGCTACCGCAACTGTAGGCGCACCAGCATCACGGAACTTACTGCGCAATCGTGAAAGGTGCGACTCAAGAACGTGTCCCCCGCAATGCCAGCCATCCCATACGCGCATCATTAACTCTTCGCGCGAAAATACTCGCTTTGGCTTTTCCATTAGCACTGCAAGTAGATCGAATTCGATACGGGTTAAATAAATTTCTGTTCCGCGTACTGCCACAGTTCGGCAATCTTGATCAAGCACAATTGAACCAACCGTTAACACGGTATCTGACTCGATTGCGTCGATGTGACGGCGAAGCATGGATTTCACTCTGGCTGCAAGTACGCGCGGATAAAACGGTTTGGCCATG
>JAPLBX010000163.1 GCA_026392535.1 Actinomycetota bacterium | reverse complement strand
GAGTCCTAGAGGAATAGTCAATGGGGTAGTCGCCTACGGGCGGCTACCCCCACTAGGGCATTTTTGCGTTTGACTACATATTCTTACTGTCTATTAATAGCCCATATCGCTAAAGTTGCTAATGTGAATCAGTTAACCAACTATCAGGCCAAGTATTACGCGCATGAACTTCAGCGTAGTTATGCCAATGATCACGTTGGAAAGCTGGCAGGACTACTTTTTGACGCTCAAGTTGAACCGAAGCCTCACCAGATTGATGCCGCGCTTTTTGCTCTACAGACTCCATATCTGCCGGGTGTGATTTTGGCTGATGAAGTGGGGCTTGGAAAGACGATTGAAGCTGGCATTGTCATTACTCAGTATTGGGCTGAGCGCAAACGCGACATTTTGATTATTACTCCTTCAAGTCTTCGTCAACAGTGGCAGCAAGAACTCTATGAGAAGTTTTTGATTCCAAGCGTTCTGCTTGATGCGAAGTCTAAGGATGAACAGCTTTCCCGTAACCCTTCAAAGTCTCCGGTGGTTTACATATGCTCGTATGAATTCGCATTGCGTCATGAAACGTCACTACTGCGACAGTGGGACCTACTTATTGCAGACGAAGCGCACAGGTTGCGTAGTCACTGGACAGGCAAAACGCGAGTCTCTGAGGCTGTTGCTCACATTGTTGCAAGCACTAAGAAGACACTTCTGCTTACAGCGACGCCACTGCAGAATCGATTGGAAGAGCTCTATGGACTTGTCTCCATCTTTGATCCTGGCTACTTCTACTCCCTGGACGCATTTCGTGAGCGCTATGTAAAGAATCGGGCACTTCGAGGTGACGATGATTTAGTCGATCGTGTTGCAACGATTTCAAAGCGAACACTCAGACGTGATGCTGACAAATATATTCAATTCACGCAACGCATGCCTTTGACCATTGAGTTCACGCCATCATCAGATGAACTAAAGCTTTACGACTTAGTTAATGCGTATCTTCAAAGGGATGAACTATATGCCTTTTCCTCATCTCAACGGCACCTCACGGCACTCATTATCCGTAAGCGTCTAGGTTCCTCTACGTACGCTGTGTCAACCACGTTGGAGAACATCGCCAATCGCCTAGCTGCCGAACTTGATAGTGGTTTCCGTCGCGATAACAGGGGCGGGCTCTACTTAGATGATGATCTGAATAGTGATGAACTAGAAGAGATTGAAGAATCCGATTGGTTGCCACCCGCATTGAGCACTGTAGATCGGGCGCTTAAACAAAAAATCTCAGCTGAAGTCGAAGAGCTAAGGAGTTACGCCGAACTTGCCAAGTCGATAACTATCAATCAGAAGGCTATTCAACTTAATGAGGCTCTCAAACAGGGGTTTGTGAAGCTTCGAGAGATTGGTGCTCAGGAAAAAGCAATTATCTTCACTGATTCAACTAAGACACAGGAATATATTGCTAGATCACTTCAAGATTCTGGCTGGGGTGAGGGATTAGTCGTCTTTAACGGTTCTAATGATTCACCAGAAGCCACCGCTATCTATCGAAAGTGGTTAGAGGCAAACAAGGACAGCGACCTTGTTACTGGCATTCAGGCTGCAGATCGCCGTAAGGCGTTAGTCGATTATTTCCGTGATTCAGGTTCCATCATGATTGCGACGGAAGCGGCAGCTGAAGGTATCAATCTTCAATTCTGCTCGATGGTTGTGAATTATGACCTTCCATGGAATCCACAGCGTGTAGAACAACGAATCGGTCGTTCTCACAGGTACGGTCAGAAGCACAATGTTGTTGTAGTTAACTTCTCTAACAAGGGCAATATTGCAGAGCAGCGAATTCTTGAGTTGCTGGCAAACAAGTTTCACCTCTTTGAGTCAGTCTTTGGCGCTTCCGATGAGATCCTCGGCGCGATTGAGGATGGGCTCAATTTCGAAACGACAATCAGCAATATTTTGAATAAATGTAAAACGAGTGAAGAAATTGATCAAGCGTTCAAAAAACTTGAAACTGAATATGCCACAGACATT
>JAPLBX010000092.1:16717-17679 GCA_026392535.1 Actinomycetota bacterium | reverse complement strand
GCGGAGCAGTTGTGCGATCGTTTAATAGTGATGGATAACGGAAAAATCATGGCACAAGGCAGTCCGTCAGAACTTATTAAGGAATACAGCTCTAAAGAAGTTTTGGAAGTTCGATTCGGTTCCGATAAAAACGCGGAGATTTCACAACAAATCAAAGGTCTGGGAGAAAGAATCGAAATACTTCCAGACAGAATTTTGATTTATTCGCAGGATGGTGAAGCGGAATTAGTCAAGATTATTGCAATGGGTTTACATCCAGTTACCTCTTTAGTGCGGCGAAGTTCCCTTGAAGATGTCTTTTTGCGCTTGACAGGTCGGAGCTTGGTCGAGTGAGTACTGATCAAACAGCAAGAGTCGGCGCTCTGAAATTAGTTGACGTTCAAAACGTTGCTAGGTGGGGTGCGTTTTATGTTGCCGAATACCGAATCAGACACATGTTCAAGTGGTGGACCGCAATATTGGCCTTCGGGTTAGGTAATCCTGTTCTATACCTGGTGTCAATCGGTTTAGGAATTGGCACCCTCGTAGATGCAAACGTAGGAAACCAAGGAGTTAATGGGGTTTCATACCTACTGTTTCTAGCTCCCGCATTACTTGCAAGTGCTGCAATTCAAAGTGGCATGGATGAAGTCACGTTTCCAGTGCTTGCTGGGTTTATCTGGGAAAAATACTTCTACGCAATGAACGCAACGGCGATAACAGGCAAGCAGATAACCCATGGCGTGCAGATCGCAGCATTTGCTAGAACAGTATTCTCGGTAGTTGTTTATTGGCTGGTGCTTTTGATAGCTGGCGTTGTCGACTTCCTTTCGCTTTTCACATTGGTTCCATCAGCTATTTTTGCTGGTACGGCTTTTGCATCTTTGATGCTTGCAGTGGCCGCATACGTTAAAGATGACGATGGATATTTTGCTCTAATAGGTAGATTCGTTATCGCTCCCATGTTTTTGTTTTCTGGCACC
>JAPLBX010000092.1:0-16699 GCA_026392535.1 Actinomycetota bacterium | reverse complement strand
TTTTGTTTTCTGGCACCTTCTACCCTCTTGATTTGATGCCGACAGGTTTACAGGTAGTCGGTTGGGTCTCGCCTCTTTGGCATGCCACTGAAATCGGCCGACAATTCACCTACGGAATCAATATGAGTGGACCAACAATGTTGATGCATTTCGGATATCTGTCGATTCTGTTTGCAATTGGCGCATATTTTGGTGCGAAGAAAATTACCTCACGTTTGGCTTCTTGATGATTACCAATCTAGTTATGGATTCTGCCGTGTTGATTGCGGAACGTCGATCAAATAAACCTGGATCAAGTATCTATTCCGGGCGTTCGCGAGTGGTAGTGCAACGCGGCTACTTTGCTATGAAGTCTTCTAATTGGTTTGTAATACTTTCGGGGTTCGTGGAACCCGTTTTCTATCTATTGTCTTTTGGATTTGGTGTTGGTCAATTGATTGGTGGAGTAACAGACGGAGCAGGCAACCCAGTTTCATACGCCGCTTACATCGCACCCGCTCTTTTAGCGACTAGTGCCATGAACGGCGCTATCTACGATTCGACCTGGAACGTGTTTTTCAGAATGCATTTCGGTAAGCAATATCAAGCCACTTTGGCCACTTCCATGGGGCCGTTAGATCTAGCGGTTGGGGAAATGGCATGGGCTCTTTTGCGGGGCTTGGTTTACGCAATCGGTTTCATGTGTATCAGCATTCCACTAGGCCTTGTAATTAGCCCCTATGCAATATTTGCGATACCCGCAGCTCTCTTGGTCGCATTTGGGTTTGCGGCGGTTGGTATGGCTGTGACTTCATATTTGGAATCTTTTGCCCAGATGAACTGGATTAGCTTTGTTTTGCTACCAATGTTTCTATTTTCGGGAACTTTCTACCCAGTAAGCGTATTTCCGCAGTGGCTACAAAACATCGTCAATTGCCTTCCATTGTCCCAAGCCGTGAACTTGATCCGGGATCTCATGCTGGGAAATGTTTCGTTTCACATAATTGGCCCAGTTATCTATTTCTTGGTCATGATTTGTGCAGGACTAATTATTACTACCAAACGTCTCACAGCTCTGTTTATGCGATAGATACCAGTTCTATCAAGAAAATACGATTACTTATCGACCGTTGCTCGACACCAGTCAATGGGCGTTTGCCTTAACTCTAATAAATGTTTGTTGGTTTCGCTGAAAGGTCTACTTCCGAAAAATCCTCTATACGCGGACAGCGGACTTGGGTGAGCAGACTTAACAATCCGAGCATTTGGAAGTTCTGCTTCAACACTCATTGCTGTATTGCCCCAAAGAATGGCCACAACTGGCCGATTTTCGTCAATATATTTGAGAAGCTCAAGCGTGAAATCTTCCCAGCCAATGTTGGCGTGACTGTTAGTTGTTCCTTCGTTGATTGTCAAAACACGATTTAGCAGCATTACACCTTGCAGATGCCAAGCCGCTAAATCTAAATGTTCAGTCATTGCGCAACCCAAATCGGAGCAAAGTTCAGTTTGAATATTTTTCAGACTCTTTGGCAAGGCAACAGAACTTTCCCCAACAGCAAATGCGAGTCCACAAGCGTGATTAGAATTTGGATAAGGATCTTGGCCGACAATGACAACTTTCACATCACTCAAAGCAATACTGAGGCATCGAAAAACCTGACTTGGGTGAGGCAAAATATTTGTATCAGCAGATATTTGGTTGATATTTGAACCAATTTGTTCAAGTCTGGCAACTTGGGTATCGATAAACGGTTGCCAAGAAGGATGGATTGCGCTCAACCAGTTTTGTAACATGCTTTAAAGCAGACAGCCAGCGTGAGCTAAGGCTGAACGCACTACCCGATCTTGTCCGCCATACATTTCACTTCGCACTTTTTCATTAGAAGCTTCTTCAACGCTCAGCCAAACCAAATCGAGAGCGTCTTGCGAAGGCTGGCATTCTCCCGTTACCGCGACAACATAACTCAGCGCGACGGCATGTTGGCGAGGATCTTGATATCCGGTTACTTCTTTGTCGGGAAAATACTCGATTACGTCAAATGGTTGCAATGAAACAGGAATTCTGGGAAAAGCAACTGGACCTAGGTCTTTGAGTATGTGTCTACTTATTGAATCTCTTACTAATTCACCGTGCAAAACTCGACCTCCAACTATGGAGCGAGTGATGGTTCCATCTGGAGAAACGGTTAGCAGAAGCCCGACATGTGAAATCTTCCCGGTGTTATCGATCCGGACTGGCACTACATTGACGTAAAGAATCGGGAGCTTTTCGCGGATATTGTCGAGGTCTTGCGATGATAACCATTGTGGCTGATTGTTGATTTCTACGCTCATGGGGTGTTTCTATCTAGGTATTCGGTTGAGATTTAGTTGCCACGCTGAAAAATCCCTAAATCAACGATGCCGACCAACGATTCCCTCGCGAAGTGGCCTGCTTACTAACCCGCAAATTCAGGCCGAAAGTTTTTGACACATTATCATCATTAAGGGTTGAATCAATTGGTCCCTGTGCGACGACTCTTCCATCATTCAAACATAAAACATGAGTGAATCCCTCTGGGATTTCTTCAACGTGATGAGTAACCAAAACGCAAACCGGTGAGTTGTCAGATGTTGCGAATTTACCTAATTCCATCACCATAGATTCCCGTCCAACAATGTCGAGACCAGCAGCAGGCTCATCGAGTAAAAGCAATTCAGGATTTGCCATGAGGGCGCGCGCTATGAGCACTCGCTTCTTCTCACCTTCTGAAAGAGTCCTAAAAGTTCTATTTGCGAGATGGTCCATCTTCCACATGCCAAGCAGCTCAAGTGCTCGAACTATGTCAGTATCTTCGTAATCTTCTCGCCAGGTTCCAGTCATGGAATACGCCGCTGTTTTGACCACGTTTAATGCATTTTCATGTTCAGGGAATCGATCTATTAAGGAAGCCGATGAAAGACCAATTCGTGTGCGAAGTTCAAACACGTCAACAAGACCTAAGTACTCGCCAAGGATCTCAACAATTCCTTTTGTGGGAAAAATCATCGTTTGCAGGATTTGCATCAAGGTGGTTTTGCCAGCGCCATTGGGTCCAAGTACCACCCAATGTTCGTCTCTGTTTATCTTCCAGGAAATATCATCAAGAATTGCTTTGCCTTCGCGAAAAACGCTCACATCTAGCAGTTCAACAACTTGATTCACACGCGTAAGCCTACTTTGGCAATCTTGGATAGGTAGAGTTCGCCTGTGACTAAGTCTTTGATGCTAAATATCACTGGTTTTGATAAACCAGGTATCACGGCACAATTATTTGATGCCTTACCGAAAGAAATCACAATTCTGGATGTTGAACAAGTTGTAGTTAAAGGAATTTTGACTCTCGCTGTTCTTATTGAGATTACACCTGAAGTTGATGCATCTGAAATTGCTGACTCTGTTCGGGCGACGATAAGTGCAGCTGGGATGCAGATTTCAACTGAAGTAACTGACAACAAAGATAACGATCATCCGGCGCAATTGGTCATCACTGTTCTCGGGTCACCTTTGAACGGCAATGCACTTTCAACTATTTCACAAATAGTTGCTAAAAATGGTGCGAACATTGACCGGATTGAACGCATTGCTTCTTATCCTGTTACCGCACTTGAATTGAAAATCTCACAAGGTGAAATTGCTGGCCTCCGCCGTTCCCTAGCTGCGGCAGCCGCTGCTCATGGTTTTGACATAGCTGTGCAAGAAGGTGGCCTTAGAAGGCGAGGTCGCCAACTAGTCGTCATGGATGTTGACAGCACCGTAATCCAAGATGAAGTTGTCGAATTGCTCGCAGAAAAAGCTGGAGCTGGCGAGAAAGTAAAAGAGATAACTGCTCGGGCGATGGCTGGAGAATTAGATTTTGAACAGTCACTGCGCGAGCGAGTTTCTTTGTTAAAAGGTTTAACTGAATCTGTGTTCTCTGAAGTGCTTCAAGAAATTCGATTGACGCCGGGTGCTAAAACCCTTTGCCGAGTATTGAAATCATTAGATTTCCACGTCGCCTTGGTGTCAGGTGGATTCATCCAGGTCGTGCAACCGCTCGGCGAAATGCTAAATGTCGATCACGTAGAAGCAAATGATTTGGAAGTTATTGATGGTGTATTAACAGGTAACATCTTAGGAAAAGTTGTTGACCGTGCTGGTAAAGCTGCTGCTTTGAAGAAGTTTGCTGAAGATCATGGAATTCCGCTGTCTCGCACAATTGCTATCGGTGATGGGGCTAATGATTTAGATATGCTCGATGCCGCAGGGCTCGGTATCGCTTTCAATGCCAAACCAATCGTTCAGAACGCTGCTGACGCTTCGGTAAATGTTCCCTATCTAGACACTGTGCTTTATTTACTTGGCATAACTCGAGCCGAAATCGAAAAATTTGATGCAGACAGCGGATTGCAGGCCGAATACAAGCCTATTCACCACAATCACGACCATTAATCAGAATCTGTAAGGTTTGGATCTTCCCTAGGAACTAAACGATTTACGGTGGTTGCGGACCCAAAAGCCCATTGCTTAGGCACTTGCAAATGCCAAATACTTAATGTTGGGAACTTGCCGATCGACTCTCCTGTTAAACGTTCTCCCAAAAGGGCTAACGAAGGATTGTGTCCCACGAATATCAATCGTTTTGCAGACTGACTCGATAAGTATGTGCTTAAACCGTCCAAACTTGCTTCATAAATTTCTTCCGACATCACAACGTTTGGTTGTTCAGCGAAAAACTTCGATACTTCGCGCCAGGTTTGAACGGTGCGCGCTGCGGCAGATACGTGAACCTCAAAATTATTTAGTTCTTCTAACCCTATGAAATAACGAGCTGCATTCTGACAGTCTCTAACGCCTCGATCTGAAAGTGTGCGCTCTTTGTCTTCAACACCTGATGGCCAGTCGCTTTTTGCGTGCCTGACCAAAATGAGTTCTCTCATTAGCCTGCTACAGCGTGGACGCCGCCATCACAATGCACAATTTCACCGGTGGTTTTAGGGAACCAGTCACTCATCAAGCCGATGCAGGTGCGTGCTGATGGTTCTGCATCCTTGGTATCCCAACCAATTGGTGCTCGTTCATCCCAAATGGCTTCAATGCGATGAAAGTCAGGGATGGATTTCGCCGCCATGGAACCAATGGGACCGGCAGCTACTAGATTCACTCGAATGCCTTTAGGGCCAAGATCTCTAGCAAGGTAGCGGCAAGTGGATTCAAAGGCAGCTTTTGCTACGCCCATCCAGTCATAAATTGGCCAAGCAATAGATGCATCAAAAGTTAATCCGACAATGCTTGAGCCTGGCTGCATCAACGGCAAACAAGCAACAGACAATGATTTAAGTGAGAAGGCGCTAATTTGAAGTGCGACCGCAACATCTTCCCAAGGTGTGTGTAGGAAATTACCACCTAATGCAGATTGTGGCGCATAACCGATCGAATGCAAGACGCCATCTAACTGTGTAACAAATGGTTTCAAACGTTCTGCAAGGGAATCAAGTTGCGATTGATCTGAAACATCGAGTTCAATTACCGGAGCTTCTTTAGGTAGTTTTTTGGCTACTTTTTGTGTGATCGATAAACCGCGGCCAAAGCCTGTGACCACGACGTTTGCCCCTTGCTCTTGCGCGAGTCTTGCGACATCGTAAGCAATCGAACTTTCAGTGATTATGCCTGTTACTAATATTGTCTTGCCTTCAAGGATTCCCATAATTTCCTAATGCCCCATTCCTAAACCACCATCAACAGGGATAACAGCTCCTGTGATGTAACTTGCCGCATCAGATGCCAAAAAAGTTGCAACCCCTGCAATTTCATGAGTCTGTGCATAGCGTCCTAGTGGCACATTCGCCACTATGTCCTTCTTTTGATCGTCGCTTAGGACAGATGTCATATCAGTATCAACAAACCCTGGCGCGATCACATTTGCAGTGATTCCGCGGCCGCCAAGTTCGCGCGCAATACTTCTAGCCGCGCCTACTAAGCCTGATTTACTAGCTGCATAGTTGACTTGGCCTGCACTGCCTAGTAATCCCACGACGGAACCAATAAAAATGATTCGGCCTTTGCGAAGCTTGAGCATTGCTTTACTGGCTCTTCGAGCGATTCGAAGTGCACCAAACAAATTTGTATTCAAAACTAGATCGATATCTTCATCAGTCATTCGCATCAACAACGTGTCTTTGGTAACACCAGCGTTAGCCACAACAATTTCAGCTGGACCAAAATCTGCTTCCAGTTTGTCAAAAGCCGCCTCAACAGATTCAGTGTTAGAAACATCGCAAGCTATTCCAGTTGTGCCCTTTGGGGCATCACCTGAGCGACTGAAAACTATGACTTTGTCACCTAACTCGGCAAATGCCAAGGCAACAGCGGCACCAATTCCTCGGTTTCCACCTGTGACTACTACTACGCGGCTCAAGATACCTCTTTCGAATCCGAGCCTAAATTAGTGGTTACCGCCCCGTAAACACGCATCTACGCCTATTGCAACGTGTATGGCTGTGCAATTTCAGTAGGCGTGTCACGTTCTAGGCGATTTTCTCGCCCTGCATTAGCCAAAACCACTGCAACCCAAGGCAAAACTAGAGATCCAACCAACAATATCCAACGCAGGATTCCATCGGTTACAAGAGCCGCACCGAAACAAAACATCCGAATGCCCATCGACCACATGTATTTGCGGCTGCGATTTTGTTGCTGTGCCTTCATTCCATCAGAGACATTTGTGATGCGGTGCACCTGAGGTTTTTTGGCCATGAGATGAGTCTAGATTAACTACTAAAGTTTGACAGTGCGAAATCGTTTCAAAAAAATAGCTGCTCTTTCATTGACGCTGATTGTCATTTTTCCGCTCGCCTTGATAGCAGCCAATTGGCAATGGAATAGACATCACGAACGTGAGGCTTTAAACGCACAGCTTGAACGGTCTTACACCCAAGAACCATTGGAAATTTCATCATTCAAAGACCTAACATCCGATTCACTTACTGAATATTCCCGGGTCAAAGTTCAAGGCGAAATTATCAGCGAGATAACCTGGTGGCGAAAGCAGTCATTAGATGGCATTCCAGGATTTGTTGGTCTAGTCCAGTTGGAAGTCAATAAATCTTTTACAGTGGTGTTGGCTCTTGGTTGGAGCCAACAGCCCATAGAAGTTGCACTTAACAAAACAGTCGATTCTGTTGCGCGGCTTAGATTGATAAACAATTTTGAAGCCGATCCAAGTGATTTACCAATCAATCAAACAAATACACCCGCATCTTTAATTCCAGGTGGTGGAAAGTTTTATCTAGAGTTGGTTTCGCCACCGATTGAAAGAATCGCCATATTGCCACTACCTGAAATGACTGCCGGTCCTCATCTAGGTTATGTAGGACAGTGGGTTCTGATTGCAATTTTTGCGTTAGTTGTATACGTAATCGCAATTCGTAATTTACCGACAACAGATTGATAAATTAGCAAGACCCAGAATTTGAGCAAGACTTAAATTTGCAAGGCCAAATAATTAAGCGAGACTGATCAATTCAGCATACGAATCGTTCCATAAATCTTCAACGCCGTCTGGTAGTAACAGAACTCTTTCAGGATTTAAGGCGAGAACTGCACCCTCATCGTGTGAAACTAGAACTACTGCCCCACTGTATGTTTGCAATGCAGTCAAGATTGCATGACGTGATGCAGGATCTAAGTTATTTGTTGGTTCGTCGAGCAGCAAGACGTTTGCAGCTGATACAACCAAAGTGGCCAGCGCAAGTCGGGTCTTTTCGCCACCAGACAAAACACCAGCAGGTTTTCGCACATCATCCCCAGTGAACAAGAAAGAGCCGAGTACTGACCGTGCTTCACGTTCAGTTAAATCAGTTCCCGAATTCATCATGTTATCGAGTACAGATTTTTGTGGGTCGAGAGTTTCGTGCTCCTGTGCGTAATAACCAATCTTTAATCCGTGTCCTGGCAAGATGTCACCAGTGTCAGCTTGATCAACGCCTGACAAGATTCGCAACAACGTGGTTTTTCCTGCACCGTTCAGACCAAGAATTACCACCCTTGACCCCTTATCTATAGCAAGATCAACATCAGTAAAAATCTCAGTTGATCCGTAAGTTCTAGACAACCCAGTTGCCATAAGTGGCGTCTTGCCGCAAGGGGCCGGTGTTGGGAAACGAAGTTTTGCCACCCGATCAGAAGTCCGTTCTGCCTCGAGATTGCTAGTCAATCGCTCTGCTCGCTTCAACATAGATTGCGCAGCTTTTGCCTTAGTGGCTTTAGCGCGCATCTTTTCAGCCTGCAAAATCAATGTATCTGCCTGTTTTTCAGCATTAGCCCGCTCGCGTTTGCGTCGGCGTTCGTCAGCCTCACGCTGTTGAAGGTAACGCTTCCAACCCATGTTATAAACATCGAGCACACATCGGTTGGCGTCAAGATAAAAGATTCTGTTGACTGTGGCTTCGAGCAGTTCAGTATCGTGTGTGATGACCACAACCCCACCGGCGTAGTTTTGCAAAAAGGTTCTTAACCAAATTACAGAATCAGCATCCAAGTGGTTTGTTGGTTCATCGAGTAGCAAAGTTTCGTGACCGCTAAACAAAATTCTTGCAAGCTCAATTCTGCGACGCTGTCCACCAGATAATGTTCCGAGTTCTTGGCCCAGCACCGACACTGGTAAACCTAAACTGGAAGCAATAGCGCCGGCTTCTGACTCAGCTGCATATCCTCCAGCAGCTTGAAATTCAGCTTCACTATTTGAATACCTTCTCATTGCTTTGTCGAAGACGTTCGTGTCAGTCGACGCCATATCAACTTCAGCTTGACGCATTTTTGCAATTGCTGCATCTAAATTGCGGGCAGAAAGAATTCGATTTAAAGCTGTTACGGTTAAATCACCAGTTCTTGGATCTTGCGGCAAGTACCCAACTGAACCTGATGTTGTCACCGAACCGCTAGTAGGCAACGCTTCTCTAGCTAGAATCTTCGTTAAGGTTGTTTTACCTGCGCCATTACGTCCAACAAAGCCAACTTTATCGCCGGCATTGATGTTGAAATTCACCATAGATAAGAGAACTCTTGCACCAACGCGTACTTCTAAATCATGAGCACTTAACATTTATCAAATACTAAATATTAAAACCGAGCGCCCGCATCATTTCGCGACCATCTTGTGTAATTTTGTCTGGTCCCCAAGGCTGCATCCATACCCAATTGATTCTGAAATCTTTAACGTGTCCATCTAAAGCTGCGCGAGTTTGGTCTTCAATTACGTCAGTCAACGGGCAGGCAGCTGAAGTTAACGTCATATCGATGGTTGCATTCTGGCTCTCATCAATGTGTACTGCATATACGAGGCCCAAATCAACGACATTAATCCCAAGTTCAGGGTCCACTACATCTCGCATCAATTCGAAAAGATCATCCTCTGAAGGGATTTCCGAACCTCTCAGCGCATCAAGATTTTGATCACTCATTTACTTACACCTTCGATTTCTCTAGAAATTGCGTCCTTTAGAGCCATGTATGGAAGCAGGGCGCATTTTATCCGAGCTGGGAACTGCGAAACGCCAACAAACGCTATGGCATCTCCGAGCAGCTCATCATCTGCTATTCCCTGGCCTCGAGACTGCATAAGTTCAAGAAAACTGTCCTCAATCTCCATAATCTTGGAAACTGACTGGCTTTCACACAAATCAAACATGACAGAAGCACTTGCCTGACTAATGCTGCAACCAACGTTGTTGAAGATTATGTGCGCTTGGCCATCAAGCATTTCAACCGCCAGAGTAATTTCATCACCACAGCTTGGATTGACATGGTGGACAGCATCCGGCGAATCTACAGAGGCAACTTTTCCATTTGGATTTTTGTAGTGATTAAGAATAATTTCTTGGTATAGAGATTCAAGATTCATTAAACACCAAAGAATTTCTGTGCTTTTTGCAAGGATTCAATCATGACATCCACATCAGACTTCTGATTGTAAATGTAGAAGGAGGCTCTTGTTGTTGCAGGCACTGCCATCCGGCGACAAACTGGCCAAGCACAGTGATGACCTACTCGGACAGCGATACCGTCTGCGTCCAGAAATTGACCAACATCATGAGGATGAATATCGTCAACAACAAATGAGATTGCACTACCGCGTTCTTTCATAGTTTGAGGGCCGACAATTTTGACCCCACGAGATTCTTGCAATTTTTCAAGCGCATACTGTGTCAGATCTAATCCATGTTCATGAACATTTTGCATGTCGATCTTTCGTAGATAGTCGACTGCCGCAGAAAGACCGACTACATCCGCAGCTGATTGGGTTCCAGCTTCAAAACGAGCGACACCTTTTGCATAAGAACTATGCTCAAGGTGCACTACTTCGATCATAGAACCGCCGGTTATGAAGACTGAAAGATCTTGCAAAATATCAGACTTAACATAGAGGACGCCAACTCCGTTTGGCCCGAGCATTTTATGACCGCTGAAAGCCATAAAATCTGGATTCAATTGGCTAACATCCACCGGCATGTGAGGAACAGACTGGCAACTATCTAGAAGAGTTAGAGCGCCAACCTTCTTCGCCTGAGCGAAAATCTTCTCCACCTGATTAATAGTTCCCAAAATATTCGATTGATGAACGATTGAGACGATCTTCGTACGTTCGGAAATTAGAGTGTCAATTGTCTCTAAGTCCAAATAGCCGTCGTCAGTGATTGGAATAAATTTCAATTGCACACCAGTTTTGAGATGAAGCTCTTGCCACGGAACTAGATTCGCGTGGTGCTCCATTTCAGTGAGCAAGATTTCATCGTTTGGGCCAACTACAAATCTTGCTTCAATGTCACTTAGCGCGTGACCTTGTTGCTTTTTTGCAGTTGCATTTGAAAAAGAGTAAGCAACTAGATTAATGCTCTCAGTTGCATTCTTCGTGAATACGATCTCATTAGCTTCAGCACCGATGAAAGATGCAATGTTTGATCGAGCATCTTCATATAACATTGTGGCTCGTTCAGCCAAAGCGTGCGACCCTCGATGGATACCGCCATTACTGGTGCGATAAAAATGCGTCAATGCGTCAATGACCTGGTTCGGTTTTTGTGAAGTTGCTGCAGAATCTAAGTACACCAAATCCTTATTTCCGTGCACCTTTTGTTGAAAGATCGGAAAGTCGGATTTGATGGCACTTAGATCAAGAGACATTAATTAACGGCCACCGTGAATTGCTCGTAACCATTAGCGTCAATCTGTTCCGCTAGTTCTGGGCCACCCTGAGCGACAATCCGTCCGTCAACAAATACGTGAACGTGGTCTACTGGGATTTGACGAAGTAAACGGATTGCATGAGTGATTAGCAAAACACCGATTTCTGAAGATTTCCGAATTCGATTTACTCCGTCAGAGACAATTTTCAGCGCGTCAACATCTAAGCCAGAATCTGTTTCGTCCAAAATGGCAATTTTTGGTTGCAGTAATTCCATCTGGAGAATTTCATGACGTTTACGCTCGCCACCAGAGAAGCCTTCGTTGACATTTCGTTCAGCAAAATTCGTATCAATTGCCAAATCTGTCATGGCGCCTTTCATTTCCTTTAGCCAATCGCGAAGTTTTGGTGCTTCGCCGCGAATAGCAGTCACTGCCGTGCGAAGGAAATTCGAAACTGAAACTCCTGGCACTTCAACTGGGTATTGCATAGCTAGGAACATTCCTGCTTTAGCTCGCTCATCAACACTCATTTCCAAAACATCGGCGCCGTCCAAAGTTACAGATCCGCCAACAATCTCGTAGCGAGGATGGCCTGCGATGCTATAAGCCAAAGTTGATTTTCCTGAACCATTTGGTCCCATAATTGCATGCGTTTCACCAGCTTTGATAGTTAGTGTGACGCCTTTAAGGATGTCGATTGGACCGTTCTCGGTTTCTACCCGAACTTTTAGGTCTTTGATTTCTAGTGTGCTCATTACTTCCCTACTTCGATTGATACTGTGGCATTTTCATCAGTGCCACTAACTAAAACTTTGTAAACCTCTAGCGGTTTGGTAGCTGGCAGAGATTTCGCTTCGCCAGTTTTGATATCGAATTCAGCTCCGTGCATTGGGCACTCCAAAAGACACCCATTGAGAGAACCACCGGATAAAGAAACTTCTGCATGTGTGCAAATGTCTGAAACTGCAAAAAAGCCTTCAGCGGTTTTGACCAATGCTATTTCAACACCATCAATATCAATTTGAGTAATTGAATCAAGTGCGTAATCTTTTACAGTTCCAACTATGTGGTTATTGCTCATCAAATACTCCTGCGAAGAGTGGATCAGCATTTCCCAATTTGTTTTCGACATCCTTAATCAGACGATTTTGCAAATCCGCTGATGGAATCCGGAAAATAACGTCCGCAAGAAAACCTCGCACGACTAAGCGCTTTGCCTGTACTTCTGGAACACCTCTACTCATTAGGTAGAAGATTTGCTCATCGTCGAAACGGCCAGTTGCAGATGCGTGGCCCGCACCAACAATTTCTCCGGTTTCAATTTCCAGATTAGGCACAGAATCTGCACGAGCACCCTCAGTGAGAATCAGATTTCGATTTAGTTCGTAAGTTGACGTTCCAATTGCACTACTGCGGATTAGGACATCTCCGATCCAAACAGAATGGGCGTCTTGGCCCTGCAATGCACCTTTGTACATAACGTCACTTCGGCAATTTGGCACTGAGTGGTCAACGAACAGTCGATGTTCATGGTGCTGACCAGCGTCAGTGAAATATGCGCCCGACATAACTGCTTCGCCACCAGGAGCGGTGTATTCGACTGTAGTTACAAGTCGAACCATGTCGCCGCCGAGTGTGATGGCAACGTGGTGGACTTTTGCGTCTTTGCCCAATTTGATGGCTTGTTGACCTGTAAAAACAGATTTACGGTCACCATCATGAATCGAGATAACTGTCGCATCTGCGCCTTCAGCAACATTCACTTCAACTGCCAATGCAATTGCGCCGCTTCCGGTGTGATCGATAATGAATGTTCCTTTTGAATACTTTTCAAGATTCAACAAAAGTGAACCAACACTGCGGTCAGTCTTAGATGTGGTCTCAACGATTACAGGTTCAGTCAAAACAACTTCTTTTGGAATTGTTATTGATTTGCCATCAGAGCTCAATAATGCGGCAGCAGCGGAGATGCGATCTGCCGCAGCAAAATCAGTAATCATTGCGTTTTCAATCCGTACCAATTCTGGTGACGAAATTGTAAAAATAGGACTCGACTCGGTTTCAGATAGTTCATGAAGCTTTGCGATTCTCTTCATTGGAGTAAATCGCCATTCTTCTTCACGACCATTTGGAACAGGAATCTGATTTAAATTCAGACCTTTTAGTCTCGGAGCTAAATCGCTTGGCGGAACAGTTACTGTCATTAACCCACTGACCCTTCCATTTGAAGCTCAATTAAGCGATTCAATTCAATCGCGTACTCCATTGGCAATTCACGGGCGATTGGTTCAACGAAACCTCGAACAATCATTGCCATAGCTTCATCTTCATTCATGCCGCGGCTCATGAGGTAGAACAACTGGTCGTCACTAACTCTTGAAACAGTTGCTTCGTGTCCCATTGAGACGTCATCAGTACGAACGTCAACGTACGGATAGGTATCACTACGAGAAATATCATCAATTAGCAGAGCGTCGCACTTAACCGTGCTCTTCGAGTTATAAGCGCCTTCTTCGACAAGGACAAGACCTCGATAAGAAGTCCGGCCTCCGCCTCGCGCTACTGACTTTGAAATGATAGTCGAGCTTGTATTCGGGGCGGCGTGAACCATCTTAGAACCAGCATCTTGATGCTGACCCTCGCCGGCAAAAGCGATTGAAAGAGTTTCACCTTTCGCATGCTCGCCTACCATCCAAACAGCTGGATATTTCATGGTTACTTTCGAACCGATGTTGCCATCGATCCATTCCATAGTTGCACCTTCATGGGCAATTGCACGCTTAGTCACCAAGTTGTAAACATTGTTTGACCAGTTTTGAATAGTTGTGTATCGGCAACGAGCATTCTTTTTAACAATGATTTCTACCACTGCCGAGTGCAAAGAATCGCTTGAATAAATCGGAGCTGTGCAACCTTCAACGTAATGAACGTATGCACCTTCATCGACAATAATCAATGTACGTTCGAATTGACCCATGTTCTCGGTATCAGTTCCAAAATATTCTCTAAACAGTTCTTCGTGCTCTCTCAAGGCTGTATCTGTATCAACGAAGATGACGCCCTGCTCTTCTAAATCTGAACGGATTGCGTGATAAACAACTTCAGATTCATATTGTGCAGCTACTCCGGCTACCAACCGTTGCTTTTCTGCGTCAGGAATACCCAATCGATCGTAAGTATTTCTAATGTCTTCTGGAAGTTCTTCCCAAGATGTCGCCTGTTTTTCAGTTGAGCGAACAAAGTATTTGATGTTATCAAAATCGATACCGGACAAGTCGCCGCCCCAATTTGGCATTGGTTTCTTGAGGAATAAATCCAAACCTTTAAGACGCAGTTCTTCCATCCATTTTGGTTCGCTCTTCTTATTACTGATGTCGAGAACAACTTCAGCATTTAGACCTCGTCTAGCATTTGCGCCAGCATCTGTCTTATCTCTCCAGCCAAATTCGTAATTACCAATACCTTCAAGTTCGTCTACTGATGAACTCATGCGCTTCTCCTAGGTGTGTTATGTGGGATATTCGTGGTGCAGATTGCAGAACCAGAAGCAATTGTTGAGATTCTAGTTACGTGTACGCCAAGTTTTTTGCCAATGGTTTCGGCTTCGACTTCGCAAAATTCTGGATAAACACTAGCTATGTGACTAATCGGACAGTTGTGTTGACAAAGCTGTTCAGCATTTGCAAAAGGTGCAGGCTGCACACTTGCGCTAAAACCGTGATCAGAAAGTTCCTGCGCGAGTTGAGTTACACCGTGACTTGATTCATCAAAATTAGCGAAAACCGATTCAATTCTAGATTTAGCAAAATCTCTGATTGATTGCTTTCCAAATTTCTCTTCCATAAATTGCAACGCACTTAAAGCAATTTCATCGTACGGCGCTTCAAAATATTCACGGCCAGTTTGAGTGACAGTGAAAATCTTTGATGGCCTTCCGCGTCCTCTTGACGTGTCTACTTTCGGACCGAATGGCGCTTTATCGTGTGCGGTAACAAATCCAGCTGATTCCAAGGCTTCTAAATGCTTACGCATAGCCGTTGGAGTCATTGATAATGAGTTAGCCAAAACGGTGGCTGAGGATGGCCCCAACTCCATTAACAGCTTTGCCACTCTTGCCGATGCTTGACTTCTGAATTTCACAACCTAATTGTTGCGTATTTCCTCCTCAAGTGCACAATCGACACTGAAAGTAGGATGATCTAGTGCTAAACATGGTCAATCTAAGCGTAAAACGTGGTCACAAGGCCGTCTTGGACGACTTTAACCTCTCTTTAGTGCCCGGCAGTGGCCTTGGCTTAGTCGGCGCTAATGGCTCTGGCAAGACCACACTATTGCTTGCCGCCCTGGATTTGTTGGCATATGAGGGGTCTATTACTCGCTCCTATATCCCGAATCAGCTTGGCGTAGTTTGGCAAGACCGAGCATTGCCACTTAATACGACTATCGATCGATGGCTGAACTATCTAGCAGCTTTATTTCAATCCCCTATTGATAATGCCCTCTTCGAGCGATTCAATATCGAAAATACAAAAATTCCAATCCGCTCAATGTCCGGCGGTGAGATGCAAAAACTTGCAATCGTCAGTGCATTTTTTCACAATCCTAAATTACTTATACTGGATGAACCAACGGTTGGTTTAGACGAGGCATCAAGAATGGAATTTCACTCACTTTGTAGAGAGCGTATTTCGAGCGGTGCAGCGATACTTGTGACTTCCCATCAAAACAGTGACATCCTCGCTATCACTTCAAAAATCACGCATTTGTCTCAAGCACAGGATGGTCCGCGTTTTCTTTTCTCTACCTCACGGCCACTTTCCGATGCTGAACTTAGTTCGTTGAAATCAGAAAACATCTTTTCCAGCATCACTGAAACTGAAAATGGTTATGTAGTTCAATCAAATGAATCCGCTTTTCAGTATCTTGCAGAATTCGCATTAAAGAATAACCTGCAAATAACTAGTTACGCGGATCTTTCATGATCAATCCTCCATCTGTTAAATATGCAATTTACGAGATGTCTACAATTTTGCGACACCCGGAACAGCTTCTGCTCATAATTGGAACGCCTATTGCGTTACTGGTCTTGTTCCCACAACAGCCTCACATTTTCGAATTTACTTTGGCGTCCTGTTCATTAGCCGGCAGTTTTACTTCTTTAGCTATCAATACTGCTTTCGCTCGTCGATATGGGACGTTGAAATATTTAGCCGTTACTCCGCTCGGCTTGCGTGGAGTCGTTTTCGGCCAATCTTTGGTTGGGATCTTGCTACTGGTCGTCCAGATACCGATAGTTGTTTTCGCTTCTAACGCTGTCGACACCGCAATCCAATTGAACGCATCTGTAGTGATTTCCCTCCCACTACTCGTATTCTTGTTTACCCAATCAGCATTCCTTTTTGCGAGCGTTCTCTCTGCTGAGAAAGTATTGGCCTTCGCGAATCTGTCTTTTCTTATCTTTTTGATGTCAGGACTCAAATTGATGAACTCCGATTTGTCTTTTTTGCATCCATTATCAGGGGTAACAACTTTGGA
>JAPLBX010000159.1 GCA_026392535.1 Actinomycetota bacterium | reverse complement strand
GGGGCGGTTCGGGGCGAGCGACGTTGACATGAGCGGGGGCAGCGCGTGCGGTGCGTCCTCGTGGCGGTCGGACAGTGCGATGGTGTGCAAGAGCGCGAGCGGAGTTGGGGGAGGGGCGCGACGGGGTCAGGGGTTTTAACTGACTAGCCTGAGACACAATTTCAGAGTCAGCGCCTAAAACCCAGATAAGGACTGTAAATGTTAACCGAAGTTAAGCAGCCTCGTCAGGTTTTTTACATGCCACAACGTCTACTTGTTCCGCTCTTTCAACGTCCTTACGTCTGGTCTCGTGAGGGCCAGTGGGAATTGCTTTGGAGTGACGTTCAAAGGGTTGCTGAAAAGGTTTGCCTAAATGAAATTCCCGCTCCACATTTCTTGGGGGCAGTCGTATTGCAACAACAATCGGGAGAAATTGGCGCCTTGCCTGTGCGTACAATCATTGATGGCCAACAGCGCCTGACTACCTTGCAGTTGTTATTGGATGCCGTATATGAGGAAGTCTCTCAAGCTGGCTTCGAGGCAATTGCTAAGCAAGTAGTCGACTTAGTCGAAAATGCTGAACACTATCTAAAGGATCCAGAAGATCGATACAAGGTTTGGCCAACAAATCGGGACCGACAGGCATTTAATGAGGTCATGTCTGCGCAGTCACCAATTGACTATCAAGCACTCGAAAATTCTTCAAGCAAGATGGTTCAGGCGCACGAGTACTTTGCAATTCAGGCGCGGACTTGGATTGCAGATGGCGCTAACTTCGCCGAGCGAGCAAATGCACTTGTGCAAACGGTGAGTAGTTACTTGCAGCTTGTCGTAATCGAGCTAATGGCTGATGAGGATGCCCAGGAAATCTTCGAAACTTTGAATGCACGTGGTACACCACTTACTGCAGCCGACCTGATCAAGAATCTGTTGTTCCAAAAACTTGATGCAGCGCCAGGTCAAGCGGAGAAGGCCTATCACCAGTTTTGGGAGACTTTTGAAACTCCATTTTGGGAGACTGAAGTATCTTCTGGGCGCGTCAACTACAGCCGTTCATCACTTTTCTTGAATCAATGGCTCATTTCTAAGACTGCACTTGAGATTCCCGCCCGCGAAGTTTTCGCTCAATTCAAGCGCTTTGTAAATGAATACGATGGGGAAATTCTTGATCTCTTGCAAGAAGTAAGTGACGCTGCAGCAACCTATAAATCGTTTACGGACGGCTCTCAGAAGTCGGATGGAGATCTTTCTAGGGTTGAACTCTTTGTCTACAGGACAGCCACTTTAGAGTCTGAAGCTGCTAAGCCATTGTTAATTTGGCTACTCGATTCCACGCTTGAGGTTGTTCCTGATTCTCAAATCGTGAAGGCTCTTGATGTCATTGAGAGCTGGATGGTACGACGCAGTTGTGTGCGTGCGACAACCAAGAATTACAACAAGGTATTCGTGTCTTTGCTCAATGAATTAAAACAGGCAAATCGCTCATTAATTGGCGATCGTGTTGAGGCATTTTTTGTGAGCAAAGCCTCTGACAGCGATTATTGGCCAGGAGATGAGGAAGTTCGCGCGGAACTCATTCGCCAACCCATTTATACCAAGATTCGTCGTGCACGCTTGCGCATGATTCTTGAAGCGATTGAAGACAATAGACGTGGATTCAATACTGCACGCCCGCTTCATGAACAAAGGGTTGTGCGGGGGAAGTGCACCGTTGAACACCTTATGCCTCAGGAGTGGATCACTAATTGGCCAAATACTAATGAAGATGAGGGTGCAAGAAAACGTGATGCGATTATTCACACGCTTGGCAATCTAACGCTCCTCACACAAGGCCTCAACTCAAAGGTTTCAAATGGCCCTTGGCTTGGTGAAAATGGAAAGCGCGAAGCGCTTATCGCGAATACATCACTGAAGTTAACTCAGGAAGTTGTGTCTGAATCTGACTGGACTGAAGTCAAGATTTCAACTCGTACAGAACAAATGATTGAAGACGTTGTTTCTATCTGGCCGGTACCGATTGGACACTTGGGTCGAGTTGTCTCCGAAACAGCTACTGCGAAAACAACCATTGCGATTGCGGACTTAATTCAAGCCGGAATGCTATCAGTGGGGCAGGAGCTGTATTCCCGAAAGCCAGCGCACGAGGGTAGAAGTGCGCGGGTTGGTTCGGACGGTCGCCTGTTTCTCGAAGACAAAGCCTATGAATCACCATCCGGTGCGGCTAGGGGTTTAACTGGATCGCTATCTGAGGCTGGCTGGTGGTTCTGGTTGGTTGATACTGAAGGTACGACATGTTTGTCTGATTTGCGCAGAGATTATCTTGAAATGCATGACGAGTCTGATTCGGGAGATAGTGCTGAGTAGCAGCATTCTTGCTGCTGATGTTCCACACTCAAGTAGCTCTTGTAGTCCTAGATGGCCATCGACCACATGTAGAACTGTGCATAAGTTCCCATAAAGCAACACTCTACAGCACATCTTTAGTATCGAATTTGGCTACCTAGATAGCTTGTCCTCCACGAAGATGTCCGATGTTGGCTCTAGTATTGCGGTGTGGCAAATAAGAATCTGGGCAATGCTAAAACGGCTAAAAATGACGAGTTCTATACCCAGTTTCACGACATTGAAAAAGAAATGAATGCCTATCTCGAATACAACGAAGACGTGTTTCGAGATAAAACTATTTTGTTGCCTTGCGATGACCCAGAGTGGAGTAACTTCACAAAATATTTCGCCCAAAATTTTGAGAGCTTTGGACTAAAGAAGCTAATTAGCACTAGCTATGCCTCAGAAAGTAAGCCAAAAGAGATAGCATTCCAACCAACATTGTTCGAGTTGGAAAGCCCTGATTACGACGAGGCTAAAAGTCTATCTAGTGGCAAAATATTTACACTTTCAAAAGACACAACAGGTGATGGTGTCATAAATGTGGAAGATCTGGAATGGTCGTATCTTGACGGTGATGGAGATTTCCGAAGTGAGGAAATCAGAGCGCTGCGTGATGAGGCGGACATCATAATTACAAATCCGCCATTTTCACTGTTCCGCGAGTTTTTGGCATGGGTAGTTGAGGCTGATAAAGACTTCGTAATGATTGGCAACATGAATGCCATTACCTATAAGGAAGTCTTCCCTTTAATCCAAGAGAATAAAATGTGGATAGGTGCCACTAACTTTAATGCAGGGATGTT
>JAPLBX010000029.1 GCA_026392535.1 Actinomycetota bacterium | reverse complement strand
ATATTTCGTACCAGCCACCTCCCCACAACTTTTCAAGTCGGTGGAAATACTTCTCATATTTTTCTGCAGCAATATCTACAGTGTAATTTTCAAGCGCGTGTTTTCTGATTTCTTTTCGATCTAATTGTTTGACATCGTTTGCAGCAATTATGAAATCTTCAAAGGTTCGACATCTATATCCGGTCAATTCATTTATATTAGTTTCAACAAATGCTCCCCAGTCGGTAGTGATAGTTGGAGTGCCACACATCTGCGATTCGATAACAACATATCCAAAAGGTTCTATGTACATGGTTGGTGCAAAAACAGCTGTTGCATTTCCCATCAATTCTGCTCGCGTTTTTGTGTCGACCGAACCAACGTACTCGCCATATTTTGGTGGATCCCCTGGACCAGCAATAATCAATCGCTTTCCTAGTTTTTCACACACTTCAGCTGCAATGTTGACACCTTTTAATTGCGTCACTCTGCCGATGTAAAGAAAATAGTCATCAGGCTTTTCGACAAATGGAAACATTTCAGGTTCAAGGAACCCATAAATTACATCGTCAAAGAAAGTGCCCGTCACCTTTGCCGGATGTTTATTGCCTGCATAAATTGTGTGCATCCAGGAATATGACTCGAATACTCTGTGCTTTGCAAAAGAACCGGGATACCCAACCGAGTATTCAACTGACATGTGATTTGGAAATGCTTCGGCAATTGGCTGATGTGAAGTTCCGCTGGTGAGGCAAATAAAGTCTTTTGGCTCGATTCGCTTTTGAATTTCATTGATTACATTTGAATTAAAGATTGACCAATGCTTTGATTTCGGATCGTAAGACACATCCACATAATGAGAGTCTCCCACTGCTTCTGCGCGCTGTTCTTCTGTAATGCAAACAATGTGTTCAGTGCAGCTGGCTTCTGACTTCTCACCCGCATAGAGAAACACCTCATGCCCAAGCGCATGCATCATCGATGAAAAACGTCGCACTTTTTCGGTGAATGCATCCACTGCAAAATCTCGAGTCACATGAGTGTGAGGCATAGCTACTACGTGAAAACGCATTCTAACCTCGATACCATTGTGAATATTGAGCCTAGGATACTTTTAATATTCCAATGTTGGAAGTGGTCAAATCTTCACTGGCGAGAATGTGTAGAGTAAGTTTGGTTCAAAACTTGCTACCAGAATAAGGCTTAAGCATGAGCGAAGTTAATGAAGTAATACTTCATATAGGGACTCCAAAGACTGGCACCACTGCGCTGCAATACGCCTTTTATTCGCTAATGACGCAAATGCAAGACCGAGGTATTTGCTATCCCGACTTAGTGGGCAGTGGTCACGGTTGGACAATCGAGCGCGGCATGGGCTCGGGCAACGGCAATATAACTGCACGCGTTGACTGGGAGAGCGAAGATAAAACCGACAGAGTTAGGCAGCTTTTGAATGATGCCGTGGCTAAATGTCCAGATTCAGACAGAATTCTTATAAGCAGTGAGGTCATCAGCAAATGCGCAGGTAATGAGCGGTTTTGGCAAATGCTTGGAGACGCAAAAAGTGCAGTAAGCCAAAAGATCAAGGTTGTGATTTACCTCCGCAATCCATTCCCATGGTTCCTCACCTGTTATCAACAATTAGTAAGCGGTAGCGGATTTAGTGGTGACTTAGATGATTATGTTGATGTATTTCTGCAAAATGAAAATGACTTGGCTTTCAATATTCAGCTCAATATAAAAAGCATCGCACATTGGGCAGAAGTTTACGGAATCGATCTTCAATTGCTTCAATACGAAGCTGCATTACCGAATCTCGAACAACACTTCTTTAAAGAGGTTTTAGATCTAGATTTAGTCGAATTTGGTTTCGAACCAAGGGTTGTAAACACGAGTATGAATATCATGGAAGTGTATTTCCAAAGGGGTGTGAATTCTGTCTCAACCAGTCTAGGTTCACTTTTACACTTTGAGCGAATCGATTCTCTATTGGGTGAGAATCGGAGAAAATTGAGTTTCAAAGAGCAAAAACACGTACTTAGCGATATTTCTCGACAAACTCTTGAAAAGGCATTCGAAAAATATTACAGAGACATGGCAGATCTAGTCAGTTTCGCCGAAGACATCAATTATGCGATTGACCATAACTCAGTCTTGTTCTCAATCGATGAAACGGAAGCGAAATACCGTGAGCAATTCTTTGAACTTGGCAAATTCGTAGCTTCTTCCTACGTTAATGGCTACATTAATTGGGACTGGAAGAAAAAAACCGGCGAAATAGTTTGATTCAAAGCGTAAATCTCAATTACGCTCGGAATATGAGTACTGCAAACCCTTTTTAGGCTGAGGCCAAAGAGCGTTGGGGCGAGACGGATTCCTACAAAATCTCTTTCGCGCGTACCTCCAAGTACACCGATGCTGATTGGCAAGCGCAACGAACTGAACAACAGGTTGCAGTTGATCTTTTTATTGAGGCACTGAATTCAGGGTTGCCTGTAGATAGTGATGAAGCGGCTAAAGCAGCCGAGGCTCATCGTTTGCAGATTGATAAGTGGTTCTACCCATGCAGCCACGAAATGCAATCAGGTTTGGCGTCGATGTATATCGCAGATGAGCGCTTCTCAAACTTCTACGACAGTCAAGCAGAAGGTCTCGCGAAGTATGTGCACGATGCAATCATTGCTAATGCGCTAAAACATCTCTAGATCAAAGGCTTATTCGGCTCGCAAGAAGTGTTTGCGGTTGGGATTACTCCACTGATGAAGTAATCGTCAACCAAAGTATCGATGCATTTCGAACCAGATTTATATGCGGTGTGTCCATCGCCATTGAAGTTAATGTAAACACCAACTTGTAGCTGTTGGGCTAATGCTTTGGCCCAAGCATCTGGAGTTGCTGGATCATAAGTAGTTCCGATAACAACAATTGGTGCTGAAGTTGGTGCTGAAACATCTGATAAATCAATTCCACGATCGAAAGTCCAGTTATAGCAACCACCTTCACTCCATGCAAACATTGGTCCAAGTAGTGAATCAACTTTGTTGTATTGGGATAAGAGTTCTTCTGGTGATTGTGTAGACGGACCGTTATCTGAACATGTGATTGCCCAGTAAGCCTCGGTCAAGTTATCTTCATATGTTCCATCTTGGTTTCGACCATTAAACCAATCAGCAATGTCCATAAGTGTTGTGCCATCACCATTTACAGCATCTTCAAGACCCATGATGAGCCAATCCCAAGCGTCAGCTGGTGAATACTGCGGACCAATCAGTGCAGTCCAAGCAAGTGCTTCAGTTAGTGGCCGGCCTTGGTCAGTGTCTAGTGGCGCTGAATCAAGTGACTTCATAAGTGTGGAGACAGTTTGAATAACTTGTTCAGGCGATTGACCTAATGAACAATCAGTCTCACCATATGCGCAGTATTGAGCGAATCGTTTGAATTCGACACTAAATCCTCGAAGTTGTCCAAGCGTTAAATCATTTGTACCGCCGGACATGTCAACAGCGCCATCTAAAACAAACTTTCCAACATTGGTAGGGAAATTATGTGCATAAACTGCACCAAGTTCGGTTCCGTAGGATTTTCCTAAATAATTTAGTTTGGTTTCACCAAGTGCTGCCCGCAAAATATCGAGGTCTTTAGCAGTTTCAATAGTTGAAACGAAATTGATGGTTTTCCCAGTGTTTTTCACACAAGCTTTTGCAAAGTTCTCTGAGTCCTTTAAGAATGCTGAGATTTCAGCCGCATTATCTGGGGTTGAATCACTTGAAAGATAATCATCCATTTCTGAATCACTTAAGCAATCAACTGGTGCACTAGCCATAACACCGCGCGGATCGAAGCCAACCATGTCGTAAGAACTATAGAGATTCTTTGAGAATTGGTAGTCGTAATAAGTTATGTAGTCAACGCCGCTTCCACCCGGGCCACCAGGATTTACAACGATTGCTCCAAGTTTCTTGCTCTTATTCAAAGCAGGAAACTTCTTCAAAGCAAGCTGAATTGCTTCGCCACCAGGATTTGTGTAATCCAATGGCACTGTTAGCTCTGCACATTCAAACACGCCTTCACACTTTGTCCAGGTGAGAGTTTGTTTGTAGTAGTCATCAAGTGTTTTTGCGGAAATTGAATTAGATGGCGATGGATCACTAGCACAGGCACTGAGAATCAAGATTGACAGTAGGGCAATTACCTTTTTCATTTAGTTTCCTATGCTCTTGCTAATTCAATTGTTAGCGCTTCAATAATCATTTGTGGTTGGGCATTCGATGCAAATTGTCGGCGGGCTCGTTCGATTGCTTCCATGCGGGCGCGGGTTTTTGCTGCTGTTGAGTTCCGGGCGAAATCTTTGAGTTGGCCGCGTAAATCTTCATTGACTAATTCTGCTTCATCGCCGACGAGTTGAAGTTTCATGACATCAGTGAAATAGGACATAAGGTCTGTTAATGACTGATCTAGTCGATCTCTTACTGCTCGGGTGCGGCGAGACTTCTGTCTAGTCTCAAGTTCCCGCAAGATTGGACGAGCCGCACGTTCACCTTTTGATTTGGAGCCAGCTTCAGCTCCGAAGAGTTCGAGCACATCATTCTTTTCTTCTTCATCGCGACGGTCAGATTCCGCATTTGCTTCTTCGGTTGCAACGCTCACAATGTTTTCAGCTGCAATGAAGCAGGCTCGCAAATCGTGGAGTTGACTTGGAATCTGCAGGATTTCGTGCCGGCGGCGGCGAGTGGCTTCATCTGTTGCTAATCCGCGGGCTCTGCCCACATGACCTTGGGCCGCTCGCGCTGAATAAGCAGCCATTGCTGGTTCGATGCCTTCTCTGATTAAGAGATCGGCAACTTCGTTCCAACTCGGAGTGGCAAGTGCGAGGGTGCGACAACGAGATCGAATTGTTGGAAGCACATCATCCACACTCGGTGTGCACAAAATCCAGACAGCACGAGAGTGCGGTTCTTCGATAGATTTTAGAAGCATGTTTCCGCTGACATCGTTTAGACGATCTGCATCTTCAATAATAATGATGCGGTATGCGCCAGTCAGTGGCATGACACTTGTTTCGCGGATCAATGCTTCAGACTCATCGCGTGTGATGGTGATTTGTTGTGGAATAAATCGATTCACATCTGGGTGTTGGTCATTTAAAACCTGTTTACATACAGAGCAAGTTCCACAACCAAATTTTTCACAAAGAATTGCTGCTGCAAATAATATTGCTGCGGTTGATCGACCTGCACCTGGTGGACCAGTAAATAGCCACGCATGGGTCATTGAGTTTGATTTAGTTTCTGGATGGTGAGCATCGCGAGCGGCGCGATCTAGCAATTCAATTGCTCTCGCTTGCCCAACTAGACGATCCCATACAGCCATACTTACTTCAATCGCTCCGATACTTCTTGCAAAATTATTTCAGCAATAGCTTCACGACTTTGATTTGCTGCGACTACTAGGTAGCGAGCTAGTTCCTGCTTTGCAAGTTCAATAAATGCATCTTTCACGATTTCGTGGAAATCTGCACCTTCGTTTTCCATTCGGTTTGGCTCTTGGGCGCGAGCAAGGCCAGCGTCAGTAGAAACATCGAGCACAATCGTTAGGTCCGGCATTAGGTTGTTTGTTGCAATCTGATTTAGCTCGCGAACCATTTCGATGCCGAGGTTGCGGGCCACGCCTTGGTAGGCGATAGATGAATCCACAAAGCGATCGCAAATCACCACGCGGTTTTGTTCCAAGGCTGGGCGAATCACTTTACTGACGTGGTCGGCACGGGCTGCTGCAAAAAGAAGTGCTTCAGTCATACCGTCAATGCGGTGGTTTGGATTTAGCAGTACTTCGCGGATGTGTTCGGCAACATCAGAGCCACCTGGTTCGCGGGTAACAACCACTTCACGTTTACCTTGCAATGCAGCTGCAAGCAATTTCACCTGGGTGGATTTTCCTGCGCCATCCCCACCTTCAAATGCGATAAAGAAGCCAGGCATTATTTAGCTGATTTCTTGGTGGTCTTCTTCGCAGTTTTTGAAGCCGCAGTCTTTGCAGTCTTGCGAGGGCGTTTCTTCTTTTCCACTGGTCCACGTTCACGGCGGTCACTTAACAACTCAACTGCTCGTTCTGGGGTGAGGTTTTGGGCATTGTCACTAACGCGCAGTGATGCATTGGTTTCGCCGTCTGTTACATATAACCCGAAGCGACCCTCACGTAATGTGATTAGTTGGTTTGTGACCGGGTCATTTCCATAACTAGAAAGTGGTTCTTTGGCAGCGCCACGGCCACGAGTTTTCGGTTGGGCATAAAGTTCAAGTGCACCTTCAACAGTGATGGTGAACATTGATTCTTCGTCTGGAAGTGAACGGCTATCTTTTTCGCGCAATAAGTAAGGACCGAATGGACCATTTTGGGCAGTGATGACTTTGCCGTCTGGATCTTCACCAACAGTGCGCGGTAATGACATCAACAGCAATGCATCTTCCATGGTGACCGTGTCCCAAGCCATAGTTTTCAAAAGTGATGCGGTTTTAGCTTTGATTGCACCCTTACCTTTGATCTTTGTGCCTTCAGGCAAAATTTCAGTCACATATGGACCGAAGCGGCCCACTTTGGCAACAATCTCATATCCAGTTACTGGATGAAGCCCAAGTTCTCTATCCCCTGATGGTGCATCGAACAGCTCTTGAACTTTTTCTGGACTTAACTCGTCTGGCAAAACATCTTCCGGCAAGTTCGCAGTGGTTTCGCCACGCTCGAGAAATGCTCCGTACTTTCCAACTCGAACAAGCGCATTCGCATTCGGGATTGGAATACTTGCCATAGCCCGAGCATCGATTTGGTCGGCCCAATTCGCAAGCAGTGGCATCAACCCTTCGAAGTCTGGTCCGCCACCATGATAAAACTCTCTTAAAGTTTTGACCTGCGACAATTTTCCTTCAGCAATCTCGTCAAGCTTTAATTCCATGTTTGCAGTGAATGCGTAATCCACTAAATGCATGTAATGAGTTTCGAGAAGTTGAATTACGTTTATTGCTAACCAGCTTGGCACCAAAGCTGGACCCTTTGGTTTGCTGACATATCCGCGGTCTAGCAAAGTTGCGATTGTCGCAGCGTAAGTAGATGGGCGTCCAATTCCAATTTCTTCCATCTTTTTAACTAGCGATGGTTCGGTGAATCGAGCAGGTGGTTTGGTTTCATGTCCAAGCGCTTTCAATTCATCCGCAGAAAGTACTTGGCCTTCAGTCAATGCTGGAAGACGTTTCTCTGATGTTTCGCAGTCAGATTCATCTTCTTCCACGATGTCGTAGGCAGCTCGCCAGCCAGCAAACAACACAACTGTTCCGCTTGAACGGAAACTTAGTTTTTCACCAGAGCTTGCATTGGTTTCGATTGTGGCAGTTGTGGTGGCTTCCCGTGAATCAGCCATTTGTGATGCGAGAGTGCGGCGCCAGATCAAGTCATATAAGCGAAATGAATCAGCATTCAATTCCAAGCGCAACATATCTGGAGTTGCGAAGTTTTCTCCTGCTGGGCGAATCGCTTCGTGTGCCTCTTGTGCTCCCTTGGCTGATGCGCCATAAATACGTGGCGCTTCGGCCACATTGTTCTCGCCATAAAGCTCAGTAGCTTGTTTGCGAGCAGCAGTTGTTGCTTGGCCTGAAAGAGTTGGTGAATCTGTTCGCATGTATGTAATGAAACCGCGAGCATAGAGATCTTGGGCTAGGTCCATTGTGCGCTTTGAAGACCAACGGAATTTCTTACCGGCTTCTTGCTGCAACGTAGAAGTGGTAAAAGGTGCAAATGGTTTGCGGCTTTGTTGCTTCTGTTCAATCTTGGTGACTGTGAATTTATCTTTGTCGATGTTAGTTACTAGACGTTCTGCTTCTGGCAAAGTAATAAGAACTACATTCTTTGCAACTAGCTGACCATTTTCATCAAAAGATTTTCCGTCTGCAATTCTCACATCATTGATGCTATGAAGATCAGCTTTAAAACCAAGAGCCATCTGCGCAACGATGTCAGCGTAAGTACCTTTGATAAATGCAATCCGTTCACGTTCGCGATCCACAATCAAACGAAGCGCGGCTGACTGAACTCGGCCAGCACTAATTCGTGGGCGAACTTTCATCCAGAGAACTTGCGAAACTTCATAACCAAATAAACGGTCAACTTTGCGTCTGGTTTCTTGGGCTTCAACAAGATTCATATCTAGGTCACGTGGATTGGCTACCGCATTTGCAATTGCCTTGCTGGTGATTTCGTGGAACACCATTCGGTGCACCGGAACTTTTGGTTGGAGAAGTTCAAGTAAGTGCCAAGAGATTGCTTCACCTTCGCGGTCCTCGTCTGTTGCGAGATAAAGTTCATCGGCATCTTTTAAAGCAGCTTTAAGTTCGCTGATCAGTTTCTTCTTATTCGGGTCGGCAACGTAGATACCTTCGAACTCGTTATCTACGTTGACTGCTAGTCGAGCCCACTTCTCACCCTTGTATTCAATTGGCATATCTGATGCGCTACCTGGCAGGTCGCGAATATGTCCGACTGAGGCCATGACCACAAAGTCATCACCTAGGTATTTGCCTATTGTCTTTGCCTTCGCGGGGCTTTCCACGATTACTAATTTGTTTCCCGACTTCGCCATTATCTTTTCGTTTTGTCCATTCTTCGTATCCACTTTGTATCGTTCACTTGCCTTTACCTTATTATTTAGTGTGCCCTGCGAAGGGGTCTAAATTCAAATCCTCGGCGTGTTGAGGGCTAATAGGCCCATTGAGACCAGGGTTTTCACCCCAACCAACCCATAGATCCGAACATCCTCTAGGTCCAGATTTAGCTCACTTGCCACCGTTTGGCAGGCTTCTTCAAACCCAAGCCCAGCGCCGAGGTTTATCCGTAACCCTGACAAAACCCCATCCAGAGCCACATCCCCTCTCCACCCTTGGGAGGTGGTGGCAGTGAAACCTGAGGTCATGACACTTACTGCCGACAGGGCACTTGCCTGTTTCATTTCTTCGATGCAACTCAACACTTCATTACCGGTTGGAAGGCGGTTCGCATTACGCGCATCATCTATATTTTGACACAGCTCTACTGACATATCCTTTTGTATAACAACAAATCCGAATGCAACATGTCTAGTTTTCCAGCTTGCAAGTTTTGATTTCCACGCCTCAGCAAGATCTCTGTTATTAATTCTTGCATCCGCCAACCAGGTTTCAACATATTCATTAGGTGTTTGCAATTCGCGCAATCCAACCCACACCTGCACATTGTCTGGCAACATCTGTGCAATTCGATCTTGCCAAGACTCATCCTCAGTCTCTAACCAAGCAGCAAGAAAAATGGCAATACCATTTTCGTTTAAAAGGTTTGGAATGCTTTCTAGGAGAGAGCGTGTTAAGCCATCAGCTTCAAAAGGAGATTCGCGATGTTCAAGATTTGTAACTTGTCCGATTACAAACGGTGGATTGCTGACAATCAAGTCAAACTTTTCATTTGCAACAGGTTCAACTAATGAACCAAGCCGGAATTCAATATTCTCAATGTTGTTCGCTTTAGCCGACTGTTTTGCATAATCCAGTGCACGGTTTGAAATGTCAGTTGCAACCACTTGGTCGCTGAACTGTGAAAGTGCTATTGAGACTGCGCCACTTCCACAACCCAAATCCCAACTTTTGTCTACATGCTGATTGGGAATAAGGTTTAGAAGAGTGTTAGTAGCGCCACCAACACCAAGTACTGCATCAGGATTTAGTTCATCGCCGATAAGTTCATCATGAAGTAGGCGAAAGGTTGAATCATTGAATGCAAAACTTGATTCAAACATTCCCACCTCGCTCATAAAACAAACCCGCTAGCACGTTTCGTGGTAGCGGGTTTGTCACTAATTTATTAAGAGTAGTGCTCGTTCTTGTGTGTTACGACATACTCCAAGTCATCAGCTGGGGTAACCATTTCTTCGGCAGCCACAGCTAACGGACGACGCTTGCTGATCCAAACTGCACTTACGATCACGCCAACTGAAAGTGCTACAGCAATCGCACGAACAGTTGAATTTTCAGAAATCTGAACGCTAACAACAGCAGGTGCAATCAAAAGTGCAACCAAGTTCATAACTTTGATAAGTGGGTTGATCGCAGGACCAGCAGTATCCTTGAATGGGTCACCGACGGTGTCACCAATCACAGTCGCTGCGTGAGCTTCTGAATTCTTTCCACCAAAGTGTCCGTCTTCAACGAATTTCTTTGCGTTGTCCCATGCGCCACCTGAGTTAGATAGGAACACCGCCATCAAAGTGCCTGTTGCGATTGTGCCAGCAAGGAATGAGCCAAGTGCGCCGATTCCTAAGCCGAAGCCAACTGCTACTGGAGTTAGAACAGCCAATAAACCTGGAGTTGCAAGTTCACGCAGTGAATCCAAAGTAACGATGTCAACAACCTTGCCGTATTCAGGCTTTTCGGTTCCAGCCATAATTCCTGGATGATCGCGGAATTGTCGGCGTACTTCGTGAATCACAGCACCTGCAGCGCGTGATACCGCGTTGATTGCAAGGCCTGAGAACAAGAACACAACTGATGCACCGATAATTAAACCGACCAAGTTGTTTGGTTGTGCAACGTCAAGAACACCTGCGAATTCAACTGCGGTGCTACCAAGTCCACTAGCGGCTGCTGTTACAGCATCGCGGAATGCTCCGAACAACGCGGTAGCTGCAAGCACTGCAGTAGCAATCGCAATACCTTTTGTGATCGCCTTTGTAGTGTTACCAACCGCATCAAGGCGAGTAAGAATTGCTGCGCCTTCGCCATGCACGTCCTTAGACATTTCAGCAATACCTTGAGCATTGTCAGAAACTGGACCAAATGTGTCCATTGAAACGATAACGCCAACAGTGGTTAGCAAACCAGTTCCAGCGAGTGCAATTGCAAATAAACCAAGAATTGCAGATCCGCCACCGAGCATCGCTGCTGCATAAACCGCAGCGCCAATTAGTAGTGCTGAATAAACTGCTGATTCCAAACCAAGTGAAATACCACTCAAGATAACCGTAGCTGCGCCGGTCACTGAAGATTTAGCAACGTCATCAACAGGACGACGGTTGGTTTCAGTGAAGTAACCAGTCAGAATCTGAATCGCTGCTGCAAGTGTGATACCAATCAACACGGCAGCAATTGCTAGATAGCGTGGATTTAATGATGCTAGATCTGGATTCAAAGTGATTTCGGTAAGAAGTGTTGCTGCTGGATTTAGTTCAGCCAATGTTGCTGGCAACATAAAAAATGATGCAACCGCAACTAGCACTGCAGAAATTGCTGCAGAGTAGAAGAAACCACGATTAATTGCTTGCATTCCTGACTTGTCACCTTCACGAGGACGAACAGCCAAGATGCCAACTACTGCAGTAAGAACACCAATCGCAGGAACAACAAGTGGGAAAACCAATCCAAGTTCACCGAAAGTTGCTTTACCAAGAATCAAAGCTGCAACAAGTGTTACCGCGTAAGACTCAAACAAGTCTGCAGCCATACCGGCACAGTCTCCTACGTTGTCACCTACGTTGTCCGCAATAGTTGCAGCGTTACGAGGATCGTCTTCTGGAATTCCATGTTCAACTTTTCCAACGAGGTCAGCGCCGACATCGGCAGCTTTTGTAAAGATACCGCCACCTACACGCATGAACATTGCTAGAAGTGCGGCACCAAAACCAAAACCTTCAAGAACCTTTGGTGCTTCACCTTTGTAAACCAAAACCACAACTGCCGCACCGAACAAGCCAAGACCAACTGTGAACATACCTGCCACACCACCGGTGCGGAATGCGATTCGCATTGCTGCGTTTTCGCCTTGGTCTTTTGCTGCTGCAGCAACGCGAACGTTTCCGCGAACTGCTAACCACATACCCATGTAGCCAGTTGTAGCTGAGAACACTGCACCAACTACGAAGAAGAGTGAGCGACCAATTCTTTCAGCACTTGTTTCTGCTGGAAGTAAGAAAAGAAGGAAGAAAACTAGGACTACGAAAACTGAAAGTGTCTTGAATTGACGTTGCAAATATGCAGCGGCACCTTCTTGAATTGCTAAAGCAATTTCTTTCATTTTTTCGGTGCCTTCGTCAGCTGATAACACCTCTTTCACAAGATAAAGTGCAAAGCCAAGGGCTGAAAGTGCAACGATTGCGACACCGACAACTACCAAAAGGTTGCTGCCTGAGAGCGAGATCGACTCAATTGCCATGAGTGAATGCGACATACGAATTTGTACTCCTCAATTATTTACCGAACAGCGAAACAGGCGTGCTGCCCGGCCACACTGCGCGGAAGCCCCTCAATAGGGCTTGATAGTCACTGCCCGAAGTGTAAACGCTCACAATATGAGCAAATAACCGCTACCGGGAGTCAATTTGTGAGTAAAAACCGTATCCAACCCTTGATTCAGCCTGCAATATATATGTATAGCCGAGCAAGGAAACGGGCTCAACTGCGCTGAGATAGACCGAATCAGTGAGGATCTCGCAGGCTCGGACTCGAACTGGTGGATTGGGTTGGGCAGACTTACAGAGCTCTGACTTGGAAGACTCATCTTGGTTTACCGCCTGCCTGGCAATTTCTATGGCCATGCTTTCTGTCTGGTGTTGAAGTCCTTGGTATCGAACACCAACTTGGATTATGGCCAACAGGCCTGTTGCAAACAGAGATAGTGAAATGATCCAGACCACAATGGAGTTTGTGATCATCCGCTCCACCTTGGTGCACTTGCACTTGCTTCAACATATTTATATAAACCACTGACAAGTCCATATGTTGGTTCTCGTAACTTTACGGTCACTTCAGGTTTTTGCCAATCAAACTTAGCATCAATATCTGGATTTATGTTTTTCAGGAAAAGCAATATTTGTTTTTCAAGAATCATTGGATTTTCAAGAGATGCAGCAACGCGACTTGATTCTTGAGCCAACGTCTGCAAGCGTTGAAACTGCATTGCAAAAGTTAGAACTTGCACCAAAGCAAATCCACATATTAGTAGGAATGAAATTGAGATTGCAGTTTCTGCGGTTATCGAACCTGAATCTGAACGTAACCGCAGAAACCACTTTCTTTTCATCGATTGAAGAGCCAAGAAAATGCTTGGTCGAAGATACTTGCTAGAAGTGCAGCGAAACTTGTGCTGGTAAAAAACTTGTACAAGATTCCAGCCGCGCCACATGCTGCAATACCAACAGTTGCGTATTCAGCTGTAAGAGCGCCATCTTGAATTTCTCTCAGACGAATTAGTGTTTTAATAAACATACAAACCTTTCTTTGGGTGGAACCCAATTAAAGATGAATTATCGAGAACTACATGCAGGTTTCAAGAACCTGTGAAGAACTCTGCGGCATTAACTAAATGTGGAAGGCTTCAAGTGTCTGCAACACGAGTGGGCCAATCATTGGAACTAATCCCAATACTATGAAGGCTGGGAGTTGTAATAGGTTTACAGGAATAATTAGTCGTCCTGCAACTTTCTCACAATGCTGAATCCGAAATGTCAAAGCGTGCTTTCGATATTCATCAGCCAACATTCTGAGCTCATACGATAATTTTGAACCCTTTCTGATTGATGTTCCGATCAAACTTCCTACCTCTTGCCAATTCTTGGAATATTCAAATGCGGTCTCTGGAGATACACCCATCTCAATCCGCCTTCCAATCGCCTGCAATTGTGAGTCATCAATATGATCAAGAACTCGAGGCCAGGGCAATCCTGTTTCAAGTAAACCTGCAATAAACACAAGTTTTAGAGACTGCGAATCGTGAATCTTGTATTGCTCTAAATCTTGATCTCGAATTGGCAGTATCTGCCAATATATATGAATCAGCAGGCTAAGCACGATCGCACAAAAGAATCCTATATATGTTGGCTGCAAAACAAATATTGTTACAAAAGCAATAACTGATGCAGCATTTTCCGAGAGGTGTTTGGGTAAATCGTGCTTTGGTTTTGTCGTCGCACTTTTTGAGACCCAGCGAATAATCAATCGACTAACAAATGTGAGAGCAATTCCCACTGCCAAAAAGAGCAAACCGATTGGTGAAATAATGAAGCCAATTGCATTCACGCCAATTGCCTGGGCAATCACCCACATCAAGAAAGGCATAATCATGAGCGTTAACGAAGCGCCTTTAGCCGTTGAGCTCCGGTTGAGAAATTCACGCTCTAATTCAAGTTGGTCACGCTCAAATGCGATTACGTGATCTATTACTGGTAAAACTGATAAGCCAGTTAACAAATTAAGAGATTGCATTGTTCTCAGCTCTGCCGACCAAGAGGGAATGGAAAAGTCTGAAATCGTGATTTCCGATAACTGTGCGATTGAACGTAACCTAATCAAGTTATTCAACTCATCCTGGTTCTGTTTATTGCCTTGATGAATTTGTAGCTTCTGCAAATTAATCGGTGAAAGCCACACCACTCCAATTAAGAATGCAGTAATACTTGGAATCAACACTTGCGATTCGCTATTACCCGAGAGATTCTTCGACCCTTACTGCTTTTCTCACAATGAATCACAACATCAATGTTTGATAAGAAAAGATCATTCTCCGTCAATTCTTGCATGAATCGTCGTGCCCGAACCTGCATGCCCACTAGAGATTGCAAGTAAGAAGTCAAGGATTTCAATTCCGCGCACTTCACCGATAACAATTGAATCAGGGCGCATCCTTAAGGACTGGCGAACCAGATTTTGCAAAGTCACTTCACCATTGCCTTCGGGATTTGCAGACCTGGCAACCAAGGAAACAATGTTTGGTTGATCTATCTCAATTTCAGCTGCCTCTTCAAGTATGAGAATCCTCTTATCGTGAGGTCGAGCTCTCAGAATTGAATTAAGTAAAGTTGTTTTCCCACTACCTGTGTCACCAGCAATCACAAAGGAGAGTTCGCCAGCAATCACACCTTGCAATAGTTCTCTTTCGGCATTTTCGAGCGATGTCTGCCAATGACTGATTGGAATTGTTGCTTTGTTCGGGAAGCGCAGCGAAATTTTGGCGCAAGATCCAGCTATTGGGGGAAGTAGGGCATGCAAACGCACACCAGTTGGCAGTCTTCCATCAACAAATGGATGCGCGTCATCTAGGCGAGCATTAGCCAAACTTGCAAGCCGTCTAGCAAGAAAAGCCACATCTTCGGTATTTTGAAAAACATTCTCATGCAATTTCAGCCCAGACCCAGCGTCAACCCAAACTGCATCAGGTGCATTTACAACCACATCCGTTACATACGGTGTGATGAGTGAATCTAGCGGCCCTAACCCGATTAGTTCATTTCCAACTGCGCTGGATAATTCTTGAAATTCGTCATCACTCAGAATGAAGTTTTTTGCTTTGAGCAATTGCGCAATGTGTTCAGAATCTGGTGGGGCACCTAGATCTACTAATTCATGAGTGACTAAATCAAATACTTGCGGAAATGTCTGCACAAATCTGCCTAGCAACTTGTTGGACCTTGGATTTTGAATGAAGACCTAGACCATTAGCAAGTGATTTTCCAACACTAAACTCACTTTGATAGACATAATCGAAATTGCTGTTTATCAAAGATACCGGAATTCCACCGTGCACCTTACGTAAAACAAGTATTTCTTCTTCAAGTATTGCGGTATCGTTTTGAATATCTTGAAGAGCGTTCGTTGTGAGCTTGATCTGCAAATCAGCACTTACTGCACCATCAAAGATCATGACAGCTTCATTTTGACAATTTTCAAATTTGATTGGTTCACCACCAGAAAGAATTGCAACTCCTTCAACAGTCTTTGCATGCGAGAGCAATTTCAAGAAATCTTTATTATCGGCCCCTGAATTCAGAGTCTTCGGCCAAGTGAAATCTATTTCGGGTTCACCAATAATCCAGCGAACTCCTTGCTTATCGGAATAGTCAAGCAGAGCGAATGCTTGGATCTCTCGCGCAATAGCCCAAGCCAAGGTGGAACAACCAATTCCACCACGCGTGCCAGTAACTGATATGTGAACCACAAATAGATTGTGTTGTAAGTTGTTAACAAATATTCGATTACAGCTGAGCTGTTAATAAGTGCTAACTACTAGAGGTTGTGCAAATCCCGTCGATCCAATAAAACTGGGAATTCAGAACGCCAAGTTCCAGTCAGAGATAAATCAAGTTCTGCATCGACAAATTCATCGTTATTTGTTGCTTGTGCAACAACTAGGCCGCGCGGATCGATCACAATCGACTGCCCTGCAAGTTCAGTGTTATTGGAAGTTCCTCGACCACAAGCCGCAATCACGAATGCTTGATTTTCGATAGCTCGCGCTTTCAAGAGTATGTTCCAGTGTTCCGCTCGCACTGTTGGCCAACCGGCACTAATTAGAAAAGATGTTGCCCCCAGTGAAACCTGCTCGCGATAGAGCTCTGGAAACCTTAGGTCGTAGCAGGTTGAGATTCCAGTATCACCTAGTGGTGTTTGTGTAACCACAACTTCATTTCCAGAAGATAAATACTTTTGTTCACCGTCTGCAAAGCCGAATAAATGAATCTTCGAATATGAAACTGCAATTTCTCCATTTGGATTAAATACAACAGCCGTGTTTGTGAATGTGCCATCAGTATTCATTATTGCAAAGGTTCCAGCATGAAGCCATTTCTTTGCAGATTTAGCCACCTCAGAAATTCTTTGAAACAATGAGTCATTCAGAGAAATTGCATTTGCCTGGAGTGCTTCCAAATTAAAAGCGTGAATTGTCCAAAGTTCGGGTAAAACTAATAAGTCAACGTTTTTTAGATGCATTGGTAATTCGGCAAGTACTCGCTCTATGCGCACTGAAACTGTCTCTGTTTCATCAGATTTGACCTGTAAGAGACGAACTTTGACCATAACTAAAGAATAGTCCTCACTCGAACTTGTTCTTTGGCACAATACGACTGTCGGAGGGAATCAACCATGACAATTCGAGTATTTCTACTAGATGACCATGAAGTTGTTCGACGCGGCCTTTCGGACCTAATTTCATCCGAACCTGGCATGGAAGTTGTCGGCGATGCCGGCACTTGCGCCGAAGGATTACAAGGTATTTTGGTTAAGCGGCCAGATGTGGCCATATTGGATGTTCGTTTGCCTGATGGATCAGGCATTGAAGTTTGCCGAGACTTGCGTGCCCTTGCTCCAGAAATAAATGTTCTGATGCTTACTTCCTATGCTGATGATGAAGCTCTGTTGAGCGCAGTTCTTGCTGGAGCTCATGGTTACGTATTAAAAGACATTCGCAGTGGCGACTTAATTGAAAAAATCAAAGACGTTTCAACTGGAAAAAGTTTGCTAGATCAAAAGGCGGTAGACCAGGTGCGCAATCGTTTGCGCAAAGGCAGCTCTGTCTATTCCATGCTTGAAGACTTAACCGATCAAGAACGAAGAGTTTTAGAGTTTATTGGTGAAGGAATGAGTAATAGGCAAATTGCCGAAGCAATGTTCTTGGCTGAAAAAACCATTAAGAATTATGTCTCATCAGTATTGTCCAAACTTGGTATGGAGCGTCGTAGCCAAGCAGCTGCATTCATCGCCCGCCTTGGAATTGGCGAAGCAGGTCGAGATTAATTCTTTAGTGGGATCATCCACCGTGCTTGGGTGCCGCTTGGAAATCTTCGACTAGTAGCAAAACTTCCACCTACAGACTCCGCGCGTTTGCGTAAATTGTCTAAGCCACTTCTACTTACCGTTTCCGGAATACCAACGCCGTTGTCAGAGACTGTTAAAACCAGGTCGTTCTCGATAATTTGTAAAACAACTGATACCGAAGATGCTTCGGCATGGCGCACCGCGTTTGAAAGTAGTTCACGCAATGCTGCGACAACCTGATTGGTTTCTCGATCACTGGTCATCGAGTCAACAGGTCCTTCAAATGTAATTGATGGGGTCGAGCCAAGCAGCGCTGTGTACCCCTCAACTTCATGCATCACGCGTCGGCGAAGGGACACTCCTTCATTTTCAGGTGTAGTCAGCGCATAAATACTTTGCCTAATTTGTTTTATAGTTTGATCTAAATCATCTACTGCTTGATTGATTTTTTCTGACTCAGCACTACCAGCGGATCGTCTTGCAATCGATTCTAAAGTCATACCGGTTGCAAAAAGTTGCTGAATAACTAAATCGTGCAAATCTCGGGCAATACGTTCTCGATCTTCATAAACTGCAATGGTTTGAGTTTTAGAAAACAATCTTGCGTTTTCAATAGCCAAACCAGCAGCAGCGGCAAGGCCTACTACTAGCTCTTCATCCTCTGGTGTGAAATCCACACCATCCTTTTTTTCAGTCAGGTATAGGTTGCCAAAGACATTTCCGCGCACCCGAACTGGAACACCCAAAAAAGTTTTCATAGGTGGATGTTTCGGAGGGAACCCAAAGCTCGCCGGGTGTTTTCCCAGATCTGAAAGTCTTACTGGTTCTGGGTATTGCATTAGTAACCCCAGCACACCAAGTCCTTGTGGTGTGTGGCCAATCATTTTTATTTGATTCTCTTCCATCCCAACGTGGAAGAAATCTTGGAGATCTCCTTTTGGTGACAAAACTCCGAGTGCGCCATATTTAGCTTCCACAAGATTCACTGCTGTTGTAACAATAGTTTCAAGCGTGGTCTGAAGGTCAAGGTCTGCAACCACGTTCATAATTGCGTTAAATAGTTGGGTGTCTTGTGGTTTAGTCACGGCTGAAGTTTCGCACAACTGCTACGCCATAGATACAGTGCAAATTCCCTCATCCAAGTCTCACGTCTCGGGGAAACTGAAGAATGTTTCTCTCGCTTTTAAGATGCTAAACACAAGATTAGTGGGCTGTTTACTCACAGAATTAGGGCTAGGCTCAAGCCATGCTGTGGAAATTGCTACGAAGATACAGCCAGCCCTACCGAGCACCTATATATGTGGTCTTCGCGCTGATTCTGGCTCAGACCATCGCCAACCTGTCTTTGCCAAGCCTGAATGCCGACATCATCAATCAAGGCGTCACCAAAGGTGACACGGGATACGTGCTGAAAACCGGTGGTTACATGTTGATCATCACGGTCGGATTGGTCATCATTTCGATAATTTCCATCTACTACGCTTCCAAATCATCAATGCAAATGGCCCGTGACTTGCGGTCAGATGTTTTTAAGCAAGTTCTTTCTCTCAGTCCAGCCGAAATGGATGAGTTCGGAACTCCTTCACTAATCACGAGAAATACCAACGACATTCAACAAGTGCAAGTTCTAATAACTGTTGGTTTAACGATGTTGGTATCAGCACCAATCACAATTATTGGTGGCGTAATCATGGCAATGCGTCACAACATTAGCCTTTCTTCATTGATTGCAGTTGCAATCCCATTAATGGTTTTGATAATTAGTATTGTCATGAAAATTGCAATTCCACAATTCAGATTAGTGCAAAAACGAATCGACCGAATCAACACGGTACTTCGCGAACAGATCTCGGGTGTTCGAGTTATTCGCGCATTCGTTCGCGACGGAGTTGAGCGCGAACGCTTTTCTGTTGCAAATAGCGAATTAATGTCTACTCAACTTCGCATCAACCGCATCTTTGCAATGTCAATGCCAATTTTGTTCTTGATATTGAACCTAGCAACTGTTGGTGTGGTTTGGTTCGGTGGTCACTTAGTCAACGATGGAAGTATGCAGATTGGTGACATAACTGCATTCATCTCCTATTTGATGCAGATTCTCGGTTCAGTAATGATGGCCACAATGATGCTAATTTTGATTCCTCGTGCGGCAGCTAGTGCTGAACGTATTCAAGAAGTATTAAGCAAGCAGTCAAATATCACTTCACCGGCTGATGCAAAAACATTCAGCGAAGTCGGAACAATTGAATTTCGAGATGTGACATTTAGCTATCCAAATGCAGAAGTTCCAGTATTAGAAAATATCTCATTCAAAATCAATCGTGGAGAGACCACTGCAATCGTTGGTGGAACTGGATCTGGAAAAACCACTTTAGTAAATCTAATGATTAGGTTTGTTGATCCTTCTAAAGGCAGTGTGCTAATCAATGGTGTGGACACCAGGCAAGCGGATTTAGAAAAGCTTTGGTCACGGATTGGATTTGTTCCACAACGAACATTTATTTTTGGTGACACAGT
>JAPLBX010000127.1 GCA_026392535.1 Actinomycetota bacterium | reverse complement strand
GCAGTGCCACCAATACGTGTCTCGGTTTTCCAAGCAGAAACTTGAGTAGGGAATAGGTCTTGACGAGCAGCTTTATCGTTGCCACCTTTAAGGCCGAACTCATCTCCGTAATAAACAATTGGATTTCCGCGAAGTCCGAACATAAGTGCATGGATTAAGTTGTCTTGCGACAAAGTTGCTGCTGCGCTTAAGTTCTGCGCAGCCAAGAATGAACCAACACGTCCCATATCGTGATTGCCAAGGAAGGTTCCCAAATTCTTGGCACTGGTATTTGCAGTTGTGTAAAGATCATCATCATTTAACAGTGAAGTGATTGCACTGGAATTTTTATTTCGTACATAGTCCAAGGCTTTGCCCTGGAATGGGAAATCCAGAACATCATTCCACGCAGCATTCTTGACCCAATATGAAGTATTCACGGGATTACCATCGTAAACCTCGCCCCACATTGGGAAATTGGGTTTACCAACAGACGCAGCTGCAGTTCTCATGGCTGGCAGGAATGCGCGCCAAAGCGCTTCATTAACATGTTTGGCCGTGTCGATTCGGAATCCATCTATTCCGGTGTCCGTAATCCACTTCTGATAAACCGATATCCAGCCATTAACTACTGTGGGGGATTCGGTGAATAAATCGTCAAGGCCGTAGAAGTCACCCCACTGCACAGATTCGCCGGTCCACGTTGAATCGCCGCGATTGTGATAGTTGGTCACATTGTTGAGCCAAGCAGGGCTTTTAATGTTTGTTTGCGAAGCATCTATATACGGTCTCTTAGTGAATGATGTTGTTGCGCTTAGTGCGGGGAAAGTGTTTAACCCAGCAACAGTAGTTGGACTGAAAGTTACACCAGTTGCAGTTTTATATGGGGAAGTGCTTGAAGGCTCGTAAGTGTAATTTCCTGTTCCATATTTAACAATGTCACCGGTGTGGTTGAGCACGATATCAAGAATTACTTTAAGTCCACTTGCATGTGCCGCAGTCACAAAATCTTTCCAGTCCTGCATGGTTCCTAGGTGGGAGTCCACTTGGTCAAAGCCCAAACCCCAGTATCCGTGATACGCAGCACTTCCACCCTGAACTGTGTTTTGGCGAACAATTGGAGTTACCCAAATAGCAGTGAAGCCAAGTGATTTAATGTATGAAATTTGCGAGGAAAGACCTTTAATGTCGCCGCCGTGGTAGTAGCCGGAATCGCTTGGCTGAAATCCTGTTTGGCTTACTGTAGCTCTTGATCCAGCTGAACCGTAGTCATTTGTTGTGTCGCCATTAGCGAATCGATCTAGCATGACGAAGTAAATCATTTCGCTCTTTGGTGATGGAGTAACTGCTTGGGCATTTCCGTGTACCACGCCAATTACCACTAGGGCAAGGCTCGTACCTATTCCGACTAAACGTTTGCTAATCACAACTACTCCGCACAGATTTATGTAGATTTTCACCACTAATTGAACCCTACAAGCACAGTCTTTACAGAATGCTTTTATAACGAAAACGTCATAGAAAATTGGCTAAATTTTGTATTTTACGGATTGCCCAAATTTATCGATTAATCTGCAGCAACAAGGAATTGGCTTGAATACAGGTCGAAGTAGAACTTCTTCTGCTCCATCAATTCTTCATGGTTGCCTTGCTCAATAATCTTGCCTTTGTTCATCACCAGGATCACATCGGCATCACGAATGGTCGAGAGTCTATGCGCAATAACAAAGCTTGTTCGATTCTTACGAAGTCGACTCATAGCTTGCTGGACCAAAACTTCGGTTCGCGTATCAACTGAACTAGTTGCCTCATCCAATATCAGGATCGCAGGGTCGGCGATGAATGCTCGGGCGATAGTTAGTAATTGACGCTCGCCGTTTGACACCGTTGCGTTGTCGTCGGTTAGTAACGAGTCATAGCCATTAGGCAAGGCGCGAAGTAAGTGATCTATGTTGGCTGCAGTTGCAGCTTCAACAACTTGCTCTTCGGAAGGGTTTGCAGTTCCATAGGCTATGTTTTCGCGCATTGTTCCGGTGAACAACCAAGTATCTTGCAAAACCATGCCAAACTGGCGACGCAAATCATCACGCGAAATGTCGCGAATATCTATTCCATCTATCAAGATTTGGCCTGAGGTAATTTCATAAAAACGCATGATTAGATTTACCAGCGTTGTCTTACCCGCACCCGTTGGCCCAACGATTGCAACCGTTTGTCCTGGAAGTACTTTGATTGAAAGATCTTCTATTAGTGGCACATCAGGTGAATAACTGAAAGAGACATTTCTAAATTCAATTTCACCTGCCGTACGGTCAATTTCTTCGAGGACTTCTTTGTCTGGCACCTGATCAGGGGCATCTAAAAGTTCAAACACGCGCTCAGCAGATGCAACTCCAGACTGCACCAGGTTTATCAGGCCAGCGATCTGTGCCAGTGGCATTCCGAACTGGCGTGAATACTGGATGAACGCCTGCACATCACCAAGTGTCATCGTGCCAGTCGCCACTTGGTATCCACCAAGTACCGCAATAGCCACATAAATTATGTTCGAAACGAAAGTTGTCAGTGGCTGAATCATTCCTGAGACAAACTGGGCTTTCGAGCTGGATTTGTAGAGGTTTTCATTTAACGTGCTGAAGTCATCAATGGCTCGTTCTCGGAGACCAAACACTTTTATTAGTGAATGCCCAGTATGCATTTCTTCTACATGACCGTTTAACTTTCCGGTCCAACTCCATTGGTCAGTGAATTCCTTCTGCGACTTTTTTGCGATTCGAGCAGAAACCAAAATACTGAGTGGAATTGCGACAAGCGAGACTGCCGCGAGCGTTGGGCTAATCCAAATCATCATTGCTAACACTGAAATCACGGTTAGCAATGAGTTAAGAATTTGCGAAAGACCCTGTTGCATTGAAGTTGCAATGTTGTCGATATCGTTTGTCACCCGACTT
>JAPLBX010000119.1 GCA_026392535.1 Actinomycetota bacterium | reverse complement strand
GTTTGGGTTTGTAAAAACGAAACTGAACTTGCAGATTTACTTGCCCAACCTCTTGGACCAGATGTGCAGTGGCTGGCTGAAGAATTCATTCCATTCGAACGGGAATTAAGTGCACAAGTTGCACGTTCACCGCATCCACAGATGATTGCCTACCCAGTTGTTGAAACTCAACAAAAAGAGGGCATGTGTTCAGTTGTGATTGCACCAGCTCCAAACTTGGCACCAGAACGGGCAGTTGAAGCACAACGAGTTGCAATGCAGATTGCAGATGCACTTGATGTTACCGGAATGCTGGCAGTTGAACTTTTTGATACCGGATCTGAAATATTGGTAAATGAATTAGCTATGCGCCCGCATAACAGCGGCCACTGGTCGATAGATGGTGCAATTACAAGTCAGTTTGAAAATCATTTGCGTGCTGTATTGGACCTTCCACTTGGTTCACCAAAAGCTAAATCTGAGTGGACCGTGATGGTCAACGTTATTGGCGGAGATTTCTCAGACATGTTTCATGCGTTCAAACACTGCATGGCGCGCGACCCACACGTGAAAATTCATATGTACGGCAAAGAAGTGCGCAAAGGGCGCAAAATTGGGCATGTAAATGTGAGCAGTGAAGATCTTGAAGATGCATTGCGTCGGGCTCAACATGCAGCGGACTACCTAATTGGAAATATCGAGGAGTAAAGATGAGCGAAAAACCACTCGTATCAATCGTGATGGGCAGCGATTCTGACTGGCCAACTATGGAAGCGGCATCACAGATACTCGAAGACTTTTCAATCGCACATGAAACCGACGTGGTTTCAGCACATCGCATGCCACAAGCAATGTTGGATTTTGCCAAGAATGCGCAAGCGCGCGGAATTAAAGTCATTATTGCTGGTGCTGGTGGAGCGGCTCATCTGCCAGGGATGATCGCATCAGCAACTTCTTTGCCAGTAATCGGTGTTCCAGTTCCGTTATCGCAATTAGATGGCATGGACTCCCTGCTTTCAATTGTTCAAATGCCTAGTGGTGTTCCAGTTGCAACTGTCGGAATTGGTAATTCGAAGAATGCCGGTTTGTTAGCAGTTAAAATTCTTGCCACAAGTGATGCAGCTTTGACAGAGAAAATGAATTCATACATGCAAGACCTCGAAAGCCAAGCAAAAGCCAAAGGCGAAGTGGTTCGGCGCAAGCGCCAAACCCCAGGATTTACAAATTAATGCAAACCAACCTATACGGAACCGATGAAGTAGCAGAACAAATTCTTAATTCTGCAAAAACTTGGGCTGTTGTAGGTCTTGGGCAAGATGAAACCAAACCTGCATTTGGAGTGGCGAAAATCTTACAAAAGCATGGCAAGAAAATTATTCCAATCCATCCACGCGCTGAAGTTGTTCACGGAGAAAAGGGATACACGTCATTAACCGCGGCAATTGCCGATGGCCATGAGATTGACGTAGTGGATTGTTTCGTAGCAGCAAAGCGTGTGGGCCAGATTGCAGATGAAGCAATCGCATTGAAACTGCCAGCTATTTGGATGCAACTAGAAATCGTTGATGAAGATGCGGCTAAACGAGCCATTGACTCTGGCATGCAAGTTGTAATGAATAGATGCCCAGCAATTGAGTGGCGAAGGTTAGGTAAGTGATGCAACCAACTGTCAGCATCATGATTCCGGTACTCAACGAAGAACGGTATTTAGCGCAGGTTGTTGAAGCTTCGTTGAATCAGGATTACCCAAACCTTCAGCAAGTTATTTTGTCGGTTGGGCCGAGCATTGATCGCACCGAAGAGATAGCCCGCGAATTAGCTGCTAAAAATCCCAAAGTTGTAGTTGTAAGAAACCGGACCGGTCGCACACCGGATGCACTTAACTGTGCAATTGAAGTAGCAACTGGAGAAGTTGTTGTCAGATGTGATGGCCATGCATTGCTTCCTAAAAATTATGTTTCAGTAGCAGTAGAGACTTTGCATCGAACCGGCGCTGACAATGTTGGCGGCATCATGGATGCGCAAGGCGAGAGCACTTTTCAAAAGGCAGTTGCCTGGGCGATGACTTCCAAACTAGGAGTAGGAGCTGCTGCCTTCCACGTTGGTGGAAATGAAGGTGAAGTTGAAACTGTTTATTTGGGTTGCTTTAAGAAATCGGCATTAGACCGAGTTGGTGGCTATGACCCAGCTATGACGCGGGCACAAGATTGGGAAATGAATCATCGGATTCGAAAAACTGGCGGAAAGATTTGGTTCAATCCAGCTCTCAAAGTTACCTATCGGCCGCGTAGAACCGTTGGCACATTGGCTAAGCAGTATCTGCAATACGGACAATGGCGAAGACGCGTTATGAAAATGCACCCAGAAACTTCAATTGGTTTGCGTGCGCTTCGATATTTCGCGCCACCAACTGCATTGCTAGCTAACGCAATCGGACTAATTGTTGGACTATCCGGATTGGTTACGAATACTTGTTGGATATTGGGACTAGGAATTCCGTTGCTTTATATTGCCGCGGTTAAATTCATTGGATTGTTCATAGCGAGAAATGTTGACTTTAAAACTAGATTATTGATTCCACTCGCACTAGCAACAATGCACATGGCTTGGGGCTGGGGCTTTTTAACCAGCCCGCACAAATAAAAACTTAGGCTGGTGAACAGTCAGTTTCGTCAGCTGCCCGGCCTTCAGTAGGTCCATACAAAGTTGAAGATGCTTTGGTTTTAACTTTGACTGCTTTTGGATCGACCCAATCGGTTCCAACTACAACCACCAAACCTGCTGGCAAGGTGCCTTGTTTCTTCAGAATCTTTATGTTCGTAATTCCCATAGCGGTGGCCAAAGTTTGGGCTTGTTTTTCTTTGCCTTTAATTGCATAAATTGCGGTCTCTTCACCAAGTGCAACTGGCGCATTGGCTGTGCCCTTAACGTTGTAACCAAGAGTTGCAAATAATTTAGCTTTGTCGGCGGCTAAACCGCTTGTGTCGGTTGCATTTAATACTGCTAGATAAACATCGCTTGGATCAACGGTCAAAGGTGTTCCATTAGGACCATTATCTGCCGGAGTTGGCCACTGAGTGTCACTCTTAAGTGCCGTCCAAAGCTCGGTAGCTTTTTCTGAGAAGACAACTTTCACCCAGTTGTTTGGATCTGGCTTCCATGGTGCAGTGATAAATCGAACACTGCTTGGTTTTAGTTCCTGCATGTTGAATGCAAGTTCTTTTAGTCCATCAACCGAGCCAAGGGCTTCATCTGTTGTTAGAGAACCGGTTACCGCTTTGATTAAGGCAGTTACTTTAAAAGGATTTAGCAAAGTGCCTTTGCTGGTTGCTTTTCTAACCATTGATGCTAAGAAGTCTTGTTGACGACGAATACGTGAAATATCTCCACCATCGCCAAGGGTCTCGCGTGCTCGAACAAAAGCGAGTGCGGTTTTACCGAAAATTGTGGAAACACCTTTTGGTAGATTCAAATGACTTTTCTTATCATTGACTGCAGCAGTTAAACAGACATC
>JAPLBX010000043.1 GCA_026392535.1 Actinomycetota bacterium | reverse complement strand
TGCAATATTCAGGTGATATCGCCAAAGCAATTGTTGCCGGCGCAGATACCGTAATGCTTGGTTCGCTACTTGCTGGTTGTGATGAATCGCCAGGTGAGTTAGTAGAGATATCTGGTCCTAAATTTAAGGCATACCGAGGAATGGGTTCACTCGGTGCAATGGAATCGCGTGGTCCGAAACGATCTTTTTCAAAAGATCGCTACTTCCAAGATGATGTTTTGTCAGATGACAAACTTGTACCAGAAGGCGTTGAAGGCCAAGTGCCTTACAGCGGTCCGCTTAATGCAGTCGCGCATCAACTCGTTGGTGGATTACGCGCATCAATGGGTTATGCGGGAGCCGCAACAGTTGCCGAATTGCAAAAGAATGGTCGTTTCATTCGAATCACTTCGGCAGGTTTGAAAGAAAGCCACCCACACGATATTCAACTAACCAACGAAGCACCGAATTACCACGGGCGATAGGTGAAATATGTCTGAATTTGATATTGGTCGTAGTAAGCGCGCGCGCGAAGCTTTTAGTTTTGATGATATTTCCGTCGTCCCAAGTCGCCGTACACGCGATGGCGCGGATGTGAATCTAAATTGGCAGATCGATGCGTATTCATTTGCCCATCCAATCGTTGCTGCTCCAATGGACTCAATTGCATCACCTGAATCTGTAATTGCAGTTTCAGGTCTTGGCGGTTTAGCAGTTTTAGATTTAGAAGGTCTGTGGACTCGATACGAAGATCCATCAAAGATTTACGCGCAAATTGCTAAAGCCGATTCTTTTGAAGCGACTTCGATTTTACAAAAAGCATATTCTCAAGCAATCAAACCAGAATTAGTTGCTGCCCGGGTAAGCCAATTGCGTAGTGCTGGTGTGGTGGTCGCGGGTGCGCTCAGCCCTGAACGCACATTGCAATTCCATAAAACTATTGTCGATGCAGGTGTAGACATATTTGTGATTCGCGGAACAACAGTTTCTGCCGAACACGTTTCATCCCGTGGTGAAACTTTGAACCTTAAAGAATTTATCTACGAACTTGATGTTCCAGTTATCGCAGGCGGAGTTGCCACTTACAAAGCGGCCCTTCACCTAATGCGTGCTGGTGCAGCTGGCGTATTGGTTGGTTTCGGTGGCGGGGCTACCCACACCACGGCAGATGTACTTGGGCTTCGGGTGCCGATGGCAACAGCAGTCTCTGAAGTTGCTGCTGCTCGACGTGAGTACCTAGATGAGTCCGGTGGGCGCTATGTCCACGTAATTGCCGATGGCGCAATGGGACGTTCGGGCGACATGGTCAAAGCGCTGGCTTGTGGGGCTGATGCGGTCATGGTTGGTTCGCCACTAGCTCGGGCAACCGATGCTCCTGGCAGAGGCCGGCATTGGGGCCGTGAGGCTTGCCATGGTGATCTGCCGCGTGGATCTGTTGCTAACTTTGAACAAGTTGGCTCGATGGCTGAAATCATCAATGGCCCTTCGCGCACTGCTGATGGCACGATGAATCTAGTTGGCGCAATCCGCAAGAGCATTTCTATTTGCGGTTATACAGACGTTAAAGAATTCCAACGCGTAGAAATCATTACCAACTAACGTTAAGTCTGATTAGTCTTTCGTCCGTGATTACTCGCCCTTTAGATGCAGAAGCAATTGTTGCTCGTTGTCTTCCATTAGTTGTCTCCACTTCTGGTAAGACGGCTCAAGTTGTATCTCCATTGGATGGCAAAGAAGTCTGTCAGATTCCGCTATCGGATTCAAAAGACATTGATGTTGCATTTGAAACTGCACGTACAGCTTTTGTGTCCTGGAAAGATACAAACATCTCAACTCGGATTCGATGCATTCACAACTTCCACGATTTATTGCTTGCCAATACAGACAACTTGCTGGACATCGTGCAATGGGAAAATGGCAAAACCAGATCAAGTGGCATGGATGAAATTCTTGATATTGCAGTGACTTGTCAGTACTACACAAACTCTGCAAGAAAAATTCTAAAACCAAAGCGGCGCCGGGGAGCATTTCCAGTTGTAACGGTCGTCAAAGAAGTTTTCCATCCACTCGGAGTGGTTGGAGTGATTTCTCCGTGGAACTATCCACTGACTCTGGCAGTTAGTGATTTCATTCCGGCTTTGTTAGCTGGCAATACTGTTGTGATCAAACCAGATTTGCAAACTCCGCTTAGCGCACTGGCATTAATTGATTTGCTATATAAAGCTGGCATCCCACGTGAAGTGATTCAGGTTGTAATGGGTGAAGGCGCTGATGTGGGGCCACAGGTTGTAAATAAATCGGATTTCGTCATGTTTACTGGCTCAACAAAGGTTGGTAGAGAAGTAGCCCAACAAGCGGCTGCTCGACTTATTCCATCCTCGATGGAACTTGGCGGCAAAAACTCCTTAATTATCGATCAAGATATTGATATTGAAAAGGCCGTTGATTTTGCTGTTCGAGGAGCATTCGCTAACTCTGGTCAACTTTGCATTGGCACCGAACGCATCGTGGTGCATGAAAAGGTCTACAGCGAGTTCTTATCTGCTTTCTCAAAGAAAGTATCGGAAATGAAACTTGGAAGCTCAATTGGTTGGGGCTTTGAGATGGGAACTGTGATCAATGAACGCCAGATAGAAACTTCTGAAAAACAAATTAGAGATGCAGTGGCTAAGGGTGCAGTAGTCGAGGTTGGTGGAACTCGAAGAGCCGACATTGGCCCATTTGTCTTTGCTCCAACCGTGCTAAGCAACGTCAGTGAGGCAGCAGAAATCTGCAGTACTGAAACTTTCGGTCCTGTTTGTTCCATTTACAAGTGGTCAACAGAACAAGACTTAATATCATTTGTGAACAATACAGATTTTGGACTTAGTGCCGGCATTGTTTCCAACAACATCAAGTGGGCAAATCAGATTGCTCGCACATTGCGAGTCGGCGCCGTCAACATAAATGAGGCGTTCGCAAGTGCTTACGCAAGTATTGATGCACCGATGGGTGGCATGAAACAAAGCGGAGTTGGTCGCCGCCACGGATTCCTTGGGCTTTTGAAATACACCGAAAGCCAAACCATTGCCCGGCAAAGGTGGATGAAACTTGGACCACAATGGAATATGAATGACGAAGGCTGGGCAAAGTTCGCAAAGGCCGCAGTCAAAATTCTAAATAAAAGAACTTTCGACTGATGAAAACCGCAGCTGAAGAATTTGATGTAGTTGTAATTGGCTCAGGCTTTGGAGGAAGTGTTGCCGCATTGCGCTTGAGCGAAAAGGGATACAAGGTTGCGGTAATCGAAGCTGGGCGCAGATTTGAAGACAAAGATTTCCCAAAAACTTCTTGGCGCTTAAACAAATTTCTGTATTACCCGCGTCTTGGCTTAAACGGCATTCAAAGAATTCATTTCTTAAAAGATGTACTGATTCTTTGTGGTGCAGGTGTGGGTGGTGGCTCTCTCGTCTATGCCAACACTCTCTATGTCCCGCCAAACTCATACTTCGAAGATAAACAGTGGGCAGCAATTACAGACTGGAAAGCTGAATTAGCTCCTTTCTACGAACTATCGCAAAAAATGTTAGGTGTGGTTGACAATGAATACTTCTCACCAAGTGATGAAGTAATAAAGCGAGTCGCCGAAGCTCAAGGGCGCGGCCACACATTCCGTTTAACGCCAGTTGGGGTGCATTTTGGTGAAGGCGAAGGTAAGGAATCTGCCGATCCGTTCTTCGGTGGCGCTGGACCTGTCCGAAGCGGATGCACAAACTGTGGCGAATGTATGACGGGTTGTCGCCATAACGCAAAAAACACTTTGTTAAAAAATTACTTGTATTTGGCTGAACGAATCGGTGCAAAGATTTTTCCAGAACTAACCGTTACTGAAATTAGAAAATTTGATGGCAAGTGGCTAATCAAAGCCCGAAAAAGTTCAGGTTTTGGCACCAAAGAATTTAGTGCAAAAGAAGTTGTGATTGCTGCTGGTACTTACAACACTCAAAAATTACTTTTGGAAATGCAAGAAGCAAATTTGCCGAAATTATCAAGACGACTTGGGTATCTGTCTCGAACAAACAGCGAATCACTGGTCGGTGCAATCATGCCTAATGTGGATGTTGACTACAGCAAGGGAGTTGCAATCACTTCGTCATTTCATCCGGATGATCAGACCCATGTTGAACCAGTTCGCTATGGCAAAGGTTCAAACTCAATGGGTTTACTCCAGACTTTAATGACCGATGGACATTTTGCTAGTAGTCGGCGCAGACAATGGCTAAAACTTGCAATCAAAAGCCCAGTAACACTTTTAAAGATTTTAAATGTCCGAAAGTGGAGTCAGCGAACCGTGATTGCGCTGGTTATGCAAAATGTTGATTCTTCAGTCCGAGTTTTGCGCAAAGGTAAAGGCCTAACATCGCAACAGGATTCGGCGAGACCCAATGCAACATATATTCCGCTTGCAAATCAAACTGTAAAACAAATTGCGCAGATGCAAGGTGGAATCCCAGCGGGGCATTACGGAGATTTAATCGGTGCGCCTTTCACAGCTCACTTTGTTGGTGGATGTGTAGTTGGACAGTCGGATGAAACGGGTGTAATTGACGCCTATCAACGAGTCTGGAATTACCCAACCTTGCATATTGTTGATGGTTCGACCATCACAGCAAATCTCGGCGTCAACCCATCTTTAACCATCACGGCTCAGGCAGAACGGGCAATGAGTATGTGGCCGAACAATGGCGAAGAAGATTTACGCCCCGCACAAACCAAACCGTATAAAGCAGTTTCACCTGTTTTCCCACACAATCCAGCAGTACCTTCACACGCTCCGGCCGCGCTCAACTACGGTAAGTAGAATTCGCCAATTCGCGCTGGAGGGTTTGTGTCTGAACACGATTTGGTACTCGTAGTTGATTTTGGTGCGCAATACGCGCAACTAATTGCTCGCAGAGTGCGCGAAGCTCAGGTTTATAGCGAAATAGTTCCGCACACCATCACCGCCGCTGAGATAAAAGCCCGCAATCCAAAGGCAGTAATTCTTTCTGGTGGCCCGGCAAGTGTTTATGCAGATGGTGCTCCACAAATTGATCCCGACTTTTTTAAATTGGATATTCCAACCTTTGGCATTTGCTATGGCTTTCAAGTTATGGCCGCATCACTTGGTGGGGCAGTTGCCAAAACTGGTTTGTCCGAATTTGGCAGAACTCCGTTAAAAGTTTCGCATCCGCATTCCGAATTATTCAAGAATCTAAATTCTCAATTGAATGTGTGGATGAGCCATGGAGACTCCGTTTCTAAAGCACCAGAAGATTTTGTTACTACCGCATCAACTGACGGGGCTGCAGTTGCTGCATTTGAGAATCTGGATCGCAAATTAGCTGGTGTGCAATTCCATCCAGAAGTTATGCATTCTGAATCTGGTCAAAGAGTCTTAGAGAATTTCCTTTGGAATATCGCTAAGTGCAATCGAACTTGGACCACCGAAAATGTGGTTGAAGACCAAGTAACTCGAATCAAGGCACAGATTGGCGAAAACAAAGTCATTTGTGGTCTTTCTGGCGGGGTGGATAGCGCAGTTGCCGCGGCACTAGTTCACAAGGCTGTGGGCGACCAATTAACTTGTGTTTTCGTCGACCATGGTTTGCTTCGCGAAGGTGAACGCGAACAAGTTGAACATGATTACGTAGCAGCAACGGGAATTCGATTAGTAGTTGTGGATGCCAAAGAGAAGTTCTTAAGTGAGCTTGCCGGCATAAGCGATCCAGAAACAAAGCGGAAAACTATCGGCCGTCTGTTTATCCGGGTATTCGAAGAAGCAGAGCGAGCACTTGTTGCGGAATCAAAAGGTGATTCGCCGATTAAATTCCTAGTGCAAGGAACCTTGTATCCAGATGTTGTTGAGTCTGGTGGCGGAAGTGGCGCAGCTGTAATCAAGTCACACCACAACGTTGGTGGCCTGCCAGAAGATTTGCAATTCGATTTAGTTGAACCACTTCGCGAACTATTCAAAGATGAAGTTCGGGCCGTAGGCGCAGATCTTGGATTACCAACCGCAATGGTGATGCGCCATCCATTCCCAGGACCTGGACTTGGAATTCGCATTGTTGGCGCAATTGACGAAGAACGACTTTCAATTTTGAGAGCTGCAGATGCGATAGTTCGAGAAGAAACAGCTGCGGCAGGTGTGGATGGCCAGATTTGGCAGTTCCCAGTTGTCCTTTTGGCTGATGTGCGTTCGGTCGGCGTTCAAGGAGATGGCCGTACATACGGACATCCGATTGTTTTACGTCCAGTGAGCAGTGAAGATGCCATGACTGCAGATTGGTCCCGCTTGGACTATGAGCTGCTTGCAAAGATTTCAAATCGGATTACTAACGAGGTCCGCGAAGTAAATCGTGTGGTTTTGGACATAACATCCAAGCCGCCGGGCACAATTGAGTGGGAATAACCCGCCTAGAACCTTGGCGGTGTTAAGGTCTTTCTTATGGATTTAATTTCAGGACTAGTTTTAATTTTGCACTTTATTGGACTTGGATCATTACTTGGCGGGTTCATCACCCAAATGACCGAACTGATTGTTCGCATAACTCGTGCAATGATTGATGGCGCTTGGACCATGATGGTAACTGGCGTGGTGTTGATTTACTTTGCGATGCAAGAAGCTGCTGACAAGAATGAAGTATTTCCACATGCAAAATTCGGCATAAAATTCTTGATTATTGCAGTTATATTGATTTTGGTCATGCAAGGTCGAAAGAAAGATTCGATTGAAAAGGGTACTTTCTTCGCAATTGGGATTTTGACCATCACCAATATTGCTATTGCAGTTTTGGTTTAGCGAGTAGCTGCAACAAAGAAGCCTTCAGCTGTCTTTCCAGCAGCTAAACCAGCTTCTTGTCCAATCATTTCGCCCCAACCTCGAATTACTTCATCAAGGTTCATCTGACTAGTTTGCGATGTGTGTGCTTTTAAGGCAGCAATCTTTTTGTCAATGAAATTTGTGGTCTCGATGTAGTGAGTGCGAACCGGATGAGCCATCAACCAAACTTCATCAACCGTCCAGGGCTCAAGTCCCGCTTTTAGCAATTCAGGGAAAGCAAATTCATTACGAGCATCTGGATAAACAGCCTGCATCGCAATTTCGCCAGCGGCCAAATGATCTGGATGTGAGGCTTGGATTCGATCCCAATTTCTTTCAGGGGATTGAATCACCATGCGTTGTGGACGAATCTCGCGAATTGCTTTAACAACTTCTCCACGCTTTTCGATCGATGGCATTAAATGACCATCTCGGTGGTTTAAAAACGTAAAGCTCTTAACACCCAAAATGCCACCAGCTGCGCGCTGTTCACTTTGACGTAGTGGACCCATTTGGTCGCGTGGGGTGTCGTCGAAGCCACCTTGATCGCCATTGGTCAGAAGTAGGTAGTGAACTTCAATTCCTAGAGAAGACCAGTATGCGACTGTCGCTCCAGCGCCGAAATCTGCATCGTCTGGATGGGCATTAACTACGAGGATGCGCTCAATTTCTGAGTCTTCAATTGGGGTGTAAGCCATGGGGTAATCGTAAGCGTGAGCGCCTATGGGTCATCACGCACTTCTAGACTCCCGCCAATGAACGCAAAATCTGACGGAGCGAGCCCAAGTGGGCTTGAAATTACAGATTTAAATCCAGCTCAGCGTGAAGCGGTAATTCATTTAGGCACCCCACTTTTGATTGTGGCTGGGGCAGGTTCGGGAAAAACTCGAGTATTAACTAGACGTATCGCTTATCTACTTGCGGCGAAGAAATGCTACGCCAATGAAATTTTGGCAATTACGTTTACCAACAAAGCCGCGGCCGAGATGCGTGAACGAGTTGAACATCTAGTTGGACCAATTGCCCGCAGTATGGTGGTTTCAACTTTTCACAGTGCTTGCGCGAGATTTTTGCGTAAAGATGCCGAACTACTTGGTTACACAACTTCTTTCACTATCTACGACACTGATGATTCACTTTCACTATTAAAGCGAGTGATTGCAGATTTGGATTTGGATGCGAAGATTCACAAACCGCGCACTGTTTTGACCGCAATCAGTGGGGCTAAGAATGAATTGTTGACTCCACAAGAATTTGCTGAAAGAACCACTAACTACGCTGAACGAACTCAAGCGGAAATCTATGCGGCTTATCAAAAGAGATTAGTGGCGGCGAATGCCATGGACTTCGACGATTTAATCGGCAACATGGTGGTTTTGTTAAAGCGATTCCCAGAAGTATCTGCCCGCTACCGAAGTCGCTTTCGCCACATCATGGTCGATGAATATCAAGACACCAATATGGCGCAATACGAATTGATTCGGGAACTATGTGGAGTTGGCACTGGAGATATGGCCGAACTTTGTGTGGTAGGCGATGCTGACCAAAGCATTTACGCATTTCGTGGTGCCACAATTCGCAACATCGACGAATTTGAGCGTGATTTTCCAAACGCCACCACCATTTTGCTCGAACAAAACTATCGCTCGACCCAAACCATTCTTTCCGCAGCCAATGCTGTGATTTCCAAGAATAAGTCTCGCCGCGAAAAGAAACTATGGACCGATTCAGGCGATGGCGAACCTATTCGGATCTACGTGGGAGATAACGACCACGACGAAGCGGCCTACATTGCAGGCGAAATTGAAAGACTTCAAAAAGTTGGTAAATACAAGCTGAGTGACGTTGCTATTTTCTACCGGATGAATAGCCAGTCTCGTTCTTTGGAAGAAGTTTTAATCCGTGCTGGAATCCCATACAAAATTATTGGTGGCACAAGATTTTACGAACGGGCTGAAATTAAGGATGCACTTGCATATTTGCGAGTGTTGATTAATCCGAATGATGAAATTTCACTTCTTCGAATCGTAAATGTGCCTCGGCGTGGAATCGGCGACAAGGCTGAAGAACTTTTGCAGCACTACGCAGCTATTAATGGTTTGAGTCTGTTTGATGCAATGGTGATGGTGGAGGCTGTTTCTGGTTTACAAAATCGAGCAGTCACTGCAATTAAGCAGTTTGCTGAAATGATGCAAAATCTCATGGTTCTAGTTGAAGCTGATACCGACCCATCGGTAATTTTGAATGCAGTGCTTGAACAATCAGGATATTTACTTGAACTTGCAAAAAGCACAGATCCGCAAGATGAAAGCCGACTTGAAAACTTAAATCAGCTTGAATCTGTGGCTCGCGAATTTGAGATTAATGCAGCTGAAAACGACGAAACCGGAACTTTGCTTGATTTTCTTGAGCGGGTATCGCTAGTTGCAGATGCTGATGCGATTCCAGATTATGACGAAGGATTTGTCACCTTAATGACTTTGCACACTGCCAAAGGTCTGGAATATCCAGTTGTATTTGTAACTGGGCTTGAAGAGGGCGTCTTTCCACACAGTCGAGCATTTGAAAACCCAGCTGAATTAGAAGAAGAACGTCGACTTGCCTACGTTGGCATAACCCGCGCTCGCGAAGCCCTTTATCTAACCCGAGCAATGCAACGGATGCTGTGGGGAAACTTTATGCCAGGAAATGTTTCTCGGTTCTTGGAAGAAATTCCAGAAGAACTCCTTTCATGGGTTCGCGGGGCTAGAGGGGAAAACCTTTTCAATACATCCATTGCCGATAAAGGTTTCGGAGCAAATCCAGCATCAGAAGGACTGCTATCAAAGCTCAATAAGGCCGCATCATTACAAGAATTTGATTTAGTTAAAGGCGATCGCGTCATCCACGACAAGTTTGGTATGGGCAAAGTAACTGAAATTGCAGGCACTGGAAACAATGCACAGGTAACAATAGATTTTGGCGGCAACATTGGTCAAAAGAGATTACTACTTCGTTATAGCCCGGTTACGAAACTCTAATTACAAGCGAATTGATACTGGCCGCATGGTTTCGGCATAAAAGTCGTTGCCTTTGTCATCAACAACTATGAATGCTGGGAAGTCTTTAACTTCGATCTTCCAAACTGCTTCCATTCCCAAATCTTCAAAATCAAGAACTTCAACTGACGTGATGTTGTCTTGCGCAATGATTGCAGCAGGTCCACCAATAGAACCCAAATAAAAGCCACCATTTTCTTTGCAAGCTTCAGCAACCGCTTTGCTGCGATTGCCTTTGGCTAACATCACAAGTGAACCGCCTTCTTTTTGAAAACGTTCAACATAAGAGTCCATTCGACCAGCAGTTGTCGGTCCAAAAGAACCTGATGCATAGCCAACTGGGGTTTTTGCTGGTCCTGCGTAATAAACCGCAAAATCTTTCATGTATTGGGGAAGTGGCTTTCCGGCTTCTAAATCTGCCAACATTCTTGCGTGCGCACTATCTCGCGCTACTACCAAAGTTCCGGTTAGCGAAACATGGGTCTTAACCGTGAGTTTTGAAAGTTGGGCCTGCACATCTTTCATAGGTTGGTTCAGATCAATCTCAACCACATGGTCTTCAACTAGTTCATGACCAACTTCTGGCAAGTATTTTGCTGGATCTGTTTCAAGCGCCTCAATAAATACGCCATCGCGAGTGATTTTCGCAAATGCCTGACGGTCTGCACTGCAAGAAACTGCAATCGCGACTGGGCATGAAGCGCCATGGCGTGGTAAGCGAATAACTCGAACGTCATGGCAGAAATACTTGCCACCAAATTGTGCACCGATTCCAAATTCTTGAGTTTGTTTTAGAACTTGGGCTTCCATTTCCAAATCTCGGTAACCATGACCATTCACCGTGCCTTTAGTTGGCAAAGTGTCTAGTGAACGAGCAGATGCGTATTTAGCAACTTTAAGTGCGTATTCCGCGCTGGTTCCACCAACCACAATCGCCAAGTGATACGGCGGGCAAGCGCTGGTTCCAATTAAACGAAGTTTTTCGTCTAAGAAATTTTTGAAAGAAGTAGGGTTTAAAAGTGCTTTGGATTCTTGGAAAAGAAAACTCTTATTTGCACTACCGCCACCTTTTGCCATAAAGAACAATTCGTATTCCAATTCATGACCAGGTTTTGTATCTAAACCAATTTCTATTTGAGCTGGCAAATTTGAACCAGTGTTCTTTTCTTCCCACATCGAAATCGGTGAGACTTGTGAATAACGAAGATTTAGTTTTTGGTAGGCATTGAAAACTCCACGAGCTATGAACTCTTCATCGCAAGCATCTGTTAAAACTTGGGGACCGCGCTTCGCGCTGACGATCATTGTGCCAGTGTCTTGGCACATTGGAAGAACTCCACCTGCAGACACGTTTGCATTTTTCAAAAGATCCAGAGCTACGAATTTGTCATTGCCAGATGCTTCTGGGTCATCAAGAATCTTGCGTAGTTGTTCAAGATGGCCAGGTCGCAATAAATGTTGAATATCGCGGATTGCTGCTTCGGTAACGAGTTCAATGACTTTTGGGTCTACTTTTAGAAATTCTCGACCGTCTAGATTGATAACTTCAACGCCCTCTTTGGTCAGCAAGCGATATGGGGTTTTGAGGTCACCCACAGGCAATTGGTCGGAGTAAAAGAATTCAGCCACACCCGAAGGTTACGCGTAAATGTGCGTAAGCGAGACTTTGCCCGTGAGTAAATCAGGCAAACCTCGTGGCCGAGAGACTTTTTTGGATATGGCCCGCTCCATGCTCGCTCTTGGAGTTGCCGTTGGGCTCATCCTGCTTGTCACTTGGCGGCCTGCAGATTCCAAACCCACAGTGAGCCCGGTTGATGCCCATGCGGTTGTAGTTGGGGCGATTGGCCAACTGACATTCACCCCATTGGAACTAGACCTCGCAAGTAGTTGGAAGACGACTACTGCCTGGGTGGAGCAAGTGCCGACCGATATCAGCAAACATCATTGGCATGTCAGTTATGTTAAAAATTCAGTTGAATATGTGGCAATTGATCAGTCTGACACATCCGCACCAGAAGTATTTGTAGACGCTTTTGTAAATTCTCGCGTCGGAACCGAAACTGTAAACGAGATTTCTTGGAAAACATACGCGGGCGAAAATTCAGATTTAGTTGCAACACGTTTAGAAGATGGTTTGGTAACAATCGTAACCGCCAATAGCTATCCGCTATTGCTGAAAATTCTTTCGAAGATTAATTAGCTTCGGTTGGCAAACCGTCATTTAGACGTTTTGCCGCGGCTTTCAATTGTGTTTGGCAAACACCAGCAATCTTTTCGCCAACTTCCCAAAGTTTCATAAGTTCGCTTAGTGGTAGTTCGGCATCGTCTAGTGCTTCAACTACTACCTCAAGAGCATCGCGAGCATCCTCGTATGAAAGTTCCTTAACCTGTTTTTCGGTTAACGCAACAATTTCTGCAATCTCCACAACTATTCCTTTACTTTCTGGGCACCGAATGTACCTGCTTCAACTTGAATATTGAACACTTCACCAACATTTAAGGTCTTTCCATCGCGAATTACGTTGCCTGCCTTATCGGTTGCGACTGCGTAACCCCGAGCCAAAACATTGAACGGCGACAATGCCTTCAATCTTGCACTATTTGCTTGCAAGTCAGCCTTCAAATTCTTGATGTGATTTTGAGCCGAAGTGCGAAGTTGTTGCTGGATTAGTTTGATTTCACCTTGTTTTATTTCAACAAGTGCCTTAGGGGATTTGGCGGCCAAAGTCTGTTTGGCGAAAGCAAGGTAACGATTCTGCTCATCAAACCATCGCGTCTTTAAATCCTGCAACCTAGAAGCATTTCTAGCAACTTGTGCACTTTCATCCTCAAGATCGGGAACAATCTTTCGGGCAGCATCAGTAGGAGTTGATGCCCTCACATCCGCAACATCATCCAAAATCGGATGGTCTGCTTCGTGACCAATTGCTGATACAACTGGCTTTGAGCACTTTGCAACAGCTCTGACTAATCCTTCGTCACTCCATGGAAGTAAATCTTCAAAAGAACCACCACCGCGAGCAATCACAATCACATCAACATCCGCCATTGCTTCAAGCTCTTGCATCGCTTTAGTTGCAGCAAGTGGAGTGCCTTGTTGTTGGAGTGGAATTTCCTTAATCTCAAATTGAGTTGATGGCCATCGGCGGCGGGCATTTACCACTACGTCTTTAAGCGCATCAGTATCGCGGCCGGTAATGAGGCCAACTTTTCTCGGCAAAAATGGCAGCTTCTTTTTTCTCTCTGGTTTGAATAAACCTTCAGCTTCAAGCGCATTGCGCAACATTTGGATTCGAACTAGCAAATCTCCAACGCCAACATTTTGAATTGCGTGGGCACGCAGCTTTATGTCACCCTTTTTGTTCCACCACTCAACACTTGCATGCATCACGATTCGACTGCCCTCAGTCAGAGGTGGAGAGAGTCCTTCAATAAGTGATGTGGAGGCAACCACTTGGATGGAAATATCTAGGTCTGGATCTCGAAAGGCTATGTATGCCAATTGGCCGTATACCTGAGATTTGATTACCTGGCCTTCAACCCAAACTCGACCCAATTTTGCTACCCAGTCACCAATGGATTTAGAAACCTGATGCACTTTGAGTGCGGAATCAGGACTCTGTCCAATTGCGGCTGGTTCAGTCATAGGCGTATGCCACCACACCAACCTGACTAAATGATGTAGCGGGGGGCGGGAAATCCACTGACCTTTTACGATGCCCCTGTGTCTACTGCCAAGAAAGTACTTCTAGCTGCTCCACGCGGATATTGCGCTGGAGTTGAGCGGGCGATTGTCACCGTTGAAAAAGCTCTTGAACATTACGGCGCCCCGGTTTATGTCCGCAAAGAAATCGTTCATAACAAGTTCGTTGTCAATCAGCTAAAAGAGCTCGGTGCAATATTTGTTGAAGAACTTGATGAAATTCCAGACGGTGCAACCGTTGTTTTCAGTGCACACGGTGTTTCACCTGCTGTGCATGAAGATGCTGGCAGACGAAGCCTAAAAACTATTGACGCCACCTGCCCGCTTGTTACCAAAGTGCATAGCGAAGCAAAAAGATTTGCTGCAGATGGTTACCGAATTATTTTCATTGGCCATGAAGGTCATGAAGAAGTTGAAGGCACAATGGGTGAAGCACCAGATTCGATGATCCTTGTAGATGGTCCTGAATCCGCCGACACAATCGATCTTGGAAATGATGAAAAAATTGTTTGGCTTTCTCAGACCACGCTTTCTGTAGACGAAACCATGGAAACTGTTGCCCGACTTCAAAAGCGACTTCCACAACTGCAACCACCTCCAAGTGATGACATTTGCTATGCAACTCAAAATCGCCAATCAGTTGTGCGCAATTTTGCTGATAAATGCGATGTCATGATTGTTGTTGGTAGTGGCAACTCATCTAATTCAGTTCGGCTTGCAGAAGTCGCTCTCGAAAATGGCAGCCGAGCTGCCTATCGGGTCGATGGTGCGAATGAACTTCAAGATGAATGGATAGCTACAGCAACAACTGTCGGACTCACATCCGGTGCATCAGTTCCTGAAGAACTTGTAACTGGGGTTTTGAAGTGGCTAGCTGAACGCGGTTTTGGTGATGTGGAAGAAATCGAAGAGACCAAAGAAACTTTGATTTTCAGTTTGCCTGCTGAACTACGTCGCGATCTGAAAGCGACGAAGAAGTAAGCAACTAAGAAGTAATTAGTTAACTTCGCGCTCTAGTGCGCGATGAGCTTTTCGATTTGCAACTAATTTGCGCTTTGCAATAAACCAGCAAAGTCCAGTAACCACCAAAATCACCCACATGCGTTCGCTTAATCCAAACAAAAGACCAAGTAATTGCGTAAGAGCAAAACCACCAAAACCTTTACCGCTCAAATTTAGGTGGATCAAGATTGCTATGGCAAAAATGATTGGTGGCGCCGTCCAAGTTGCCCAGTAAGTTTCAGCAGCAGCACGAATTGCTAGGAAAAGTGAAAGCGCTATCCAAGCGACCGTAAACACCCAATTATTGCTTGGAAAAAATTTGCCTTCTAGAGCAGCCAAAAAAATCACTGGTGCTGCAAGTAGGAAATAAAGTTGTGTAGGACTTAGACCAATTTCACCGGGAATAGCTTGAACGCGAGAACGAGTAGCGGTTGGCATCTGCTTTGCAATGCGTCTACTTGGAGATACGGCTTTCGCATCCGGATGCTCAACGCTGGGCGAGCGGTAAAGCTTGCCTTCTGGCCGATTAGTCATTGGGCAAGGCTACCTGCAATTTATTGCTCTAATTCATCCACTGGTTCGACGTCGATTATCTCGCCTTGCGTCTTAATTGACCGTGGAGCGTCCGAAATTTCGTCTGGTGATTCCAGTGCACCGGATACTGAAATTCCGAGTTGTTCAAGTTTCTTTGCCTCTTTGAGAACACTGTTGTCGTATCTCGATACAAAATGGTTGAAATTGGTAATTGCAGTAACTAACCCAGATCGCATTGTGCATAAGTAGCCGGTGAGTTTCACTAAACGGTCTAATAG
>JAPLBX010000074.1:16961-24707 GCA_026392535.1 Actinomycetota bacterium | reverse complement strand
TTCAGCAACAATCGGAATATGAGTATTGATCCACACAGCACCGAAGTCTAGGTATTTAGACATTCGCATTGCCCGAGCAAAGTCGCGTGTCCAAACACTAGAAGCCAGACCGTAATCGACGCCATTGGCCCATTCGATTGCCTGTTCTTCAGTCTTGAATCTTTGGATCGTCATTACTGGTCCGAAAATTTCTTGTTGAATCATTTCGTCATCTTGCAAAAGATTAGCCACGACGGTTGGCTCGATGTAGAAGCCCTTGCTATCTTGTCGTGCACCACCAGCCACAATCTCTGCATGTTTTGGGGCGCGCTCTAGGAATCCTAAAACACGTGAAAGTTGATTTGCATTGTTAACCGGCGGCACAAAGCCATCTCCAGTGATTCCACCTTCGATAGTGGTGGCGGTATTTTTGGCTTGCTCAGCTAAAGCTGCAACAAACTTGTCGTAGATTTTGTCAGCAACTAAAAGGCGTGTGGCTGCAGTGCAGTCTTGGCCGGCATTGAAATAGCCTGCTACTGCGAGCCATTCTGCAGCAGCTTCAATATCCGCATCTTCAAAGACCACAACTGGCGCTTTGCCACCAAGTTCGAGGTGGACCCGCTTTAAGTTCTTAGCAGCTGAGCCTGCAACTTCCATACCTGCGCGAACCGAACCAGTGATCGCAACCATCTGTGGAGTTTTATGCTCCACAACCATTCGGCCTGTGTCGCGGTCTCCTGCAATTACGTTGAATACACCTTTCGGTAAAACCTCTCCCATTAATTGCGCCATACGAATTGTTGAAAGTGGTGTGGTGTCAGAAGGTTTAAGCACAACCGTGTTTCCAGCGGCAATAGCAGGTGCAAATTTCCATACTGCCATCATCATTGGATAGTTCCATGGAGTTACTTGTCCAATTACGCCAATTGGCTCGCGGCGCACAAAAGAAGTGAACCCAGCCATGTATTCACCGGCACTTTTTCCTTCAAGGATGCGGGCTGCGCCAGCAAAGAATCGGATTTGATCGATCATTGGTGGAACTTCTTCAGAATTAGTCACGGCGATTGGCTTACCGGTGTTCTCGCATTCAAGTTGAACAATTTCGTCTGAGTGCTTTACGAAAAGATCTGCAATATCGAGCAATGCTTTTTGTCTCGTTGCTGGTGTGGCATCACGCCAGACTGGGAATGCTTCTTTCGCAGCTGCGTACGCATCATCAACATCTTTTTGAGTTGAGACTGGAGCTTTTGCGAAAACTTCGCCTGAAGTCGGATTGATTAAGTCTGTGGTTTGACCACTTGAAGATGGTCGAGATTCCCCGTTTATGAAATTCTCAGCTGTGCGCACGTACGCCCTCACTTTGCCTTGGCTTATCCGTTGGTAATTGAGGCTCAAGGTAGTTGACCGTGAGGCATTTCGCTAGCCTCTAGGGGAACTTTTTCGGCTCGAATTCCAAGATTTACCGAGCAATGGCCCATTCGGTGGCCTCAAGTGAGGTTTTGTGAGGTATCCCACAGCGTTTGTCCTATTTTTCGACAGCCGCTAACTGACCGCAAGCACCATCAATTTCGCGACCGCGGGTGTCTCGGACCGTGACCGTAACTCCGTGAGACTCGAGTCTGCGAACAAACTCTTTCTCATCGCGTGGATTTGAAGCTGTCCAAATGGAACCAGGAGTTGGATTCAGTGGAATTAAATTCACATGAACTAGTTTTCCAGCAAGCATTTGACCAAGTAAATCAGCTCGCCAAGCTTGATCATTGATGTCTTTGATTAACGCATACTCAATTGAAACCCTACGCCCAGTTGCTTCGGCATAAGTCCAGGCCGCATTCAATACGTCCTTCACTTTGTGTCGTGTGTTGATTGGCACAAGTGTGTCGCGCAATTCATCGTCTGGTGCGTGTAGCGAAACCGCTAACCGAAGTTGCATACCTTCTTTAGCGAGTTGCAAAATCTTTGGTACTAAACCAACTGTTGAAACTGTGATACTTCTCGTGGAAATACCAAGACCTTCGGGATTTGGTTGCACCAAACGTCGAATTGCACCGAGGGTGCGTTCGTAGTTTGCAAGTGGTTCGCCCATTCCCATGAACACAACGTTTGAAACTCGACCTTCACCACCAGCAACTTCACCACGTTTTAATGCCCGAGCACCAGCCAAAACTTGTTCAACAATTTCAGCACTTGAAAGATTGCGAGTCAATCCACCTTGGCCAGTTGCACAAAATGGGCAATTCATTCCACAACCTGCTTGCGAAGAAATGCACATAGTGATGCGTTCTGGATAGCGCATCAAAACGCTCTCTACTAACGATCCATCGTGTAAGCGCCAAACTGTTTTTACTGTGGTGCCGTTGTCACAATCAAGATTTCGAACAGGAGTCAATAAATTTGGTAGGAATTTCTCTTTAATATCTGACGCAGTGGCATCAGGAATATCTGTCCACTCAGTTGAGTCGTCAGATAGGTGGCCAAACCAATGTCGGGAAACCTGGTCTGCTCTATAAGCCGGGATTCCAGCCTCTGCAAAAGCAGCTTTTCGCTCAGCAAGCGAGTAATCGACTAAATGCTTTGGTGGAAGGCCTTTTTTGGGAGCTGTAAGAATTAACTCGCCTGGCTGTAGTTTCATTTATATACCAAATATCTGTGTAATTAAAACCCAACCAACAAATGCATTAATCAAATGTGCATCAACGCGATCTAGTACTCCGCCGTGTCCTGGAATCACATCGCTCGAGTCCTTTATGTGCAAGTCACGCTTTATTGCACTTTCGATGAGGTCACCGAAAGTGGCAGTTAAAGTCAAAACCAGTGCCATAACAAAACCTTGAAGCATAGAAATTGAGAGCAAGTGACCCGGCACCACAAAAACGCCAATTAGCAATTGCAAGATTAAACCGCCGACGAAACCTTCCCAAGTTTTCCGCGGACTAATTACCGGTGCCATTTTGTGTTTGCCAAAGCGCACTCCAACAAAAAAACCACCAGTGTCATTTGCAATGGTTAGGAGCATGACTGCAAAAACTCTTTCAAAGCCATTTTCATGATGAGCTAAATCAACTGAGAACGAAAGCATCGCTGCTATGTAAATAATTGCAACCGAGAATGCGCCAATGTCGTTAGCGAATCCTTTAGGTCCCCATTGCAGGCGGAAAATCGAAAGCGAAATCCAAACGCCCATCGCCACAATCAAAGCCAGGTTCAATCCGCCGAAATAAGTGATCAAAACGATTACTGAAATGGCAACAAGACCAACATAAAACATGAATCCATTTCGAAGTCCAAAAATTTTGAAAACTTCACGGCTTGCAAAGCCTGCGAAAACCGACGCTAGTAGTGCGTAGAAGACTGGATTGAAATACAAAGAACCAACCAAAATGGCAAACAGAGCTAAACCAACAATCGTTGCGACTTGAAGGTTGCGCCCGGTCTTTTGAATATCTGCCATTTTAAACTTCGAGAAGCTCGGCTTCTTTATGCTTCAAAATTTCATCAATGGTTGCAGCATGTTTATTGGTCACATCATCTAATTGCTTCTCAGCACGTCGGATGTCATCTTCACCAACATCGCCATCTTTTTGCAATTTATCAAGTCCGTCTTTTGCATGTCGGCGAATATTGCGAATAGAAATCTTGGAATCTTCAGCTTTACCTTTTGTTTGCTTGATGTATTCCTTGCGACGCTCTTCGGTTAGTTGAGGAAGTGGAACGCGGATAACTTGACCATCGGTTGAAGGATTAACACCCAAGTCTGAATCTCGGATTGCCTTTTCGATTTGAGCCATTACGCCTTTATCGAACGGGCTTACAATGATTAATCGCGCTTCTGGAGATTGGAAAGATGCAAGTTGCTGTAAAGGAGTTGGAGTTCCGTAGTACTCCACCACAATCTTGTTGAACATTGCCGGATTTGCCCGGCCCGTTCGAATGCTGCTGAAATCTTCTCTAGCAACTTCGATGGCCTTATCCATTTTTGCTTGCGCGTCAGTCAGAATCTGGTCAATCATTATTTGCTCCTAATAAAAGTTCCGATGTGGTCGCCGTGAATTGCACGTGCGATATTTCCGTCAACCAATAGATTGAAAACATGGATTGGCAATTCGTTGTCTCGGCACAAACTGATTGCGGTTGCGTCAGCCACTTTTAAGTTGCGACTCAAAACTTCTGCATGTGAGATTTCTTCAATCATTTTTGCATCTGGATTGGTCTTTGGATCAGAGTCATAAACGCCGTCAACGCCTTTGGCCATCAACACAATTTCAGCGCTTACTTCAAGCGCTCGCTGAGCTGCACATGTATCTGTTGAAAAGTATGGGGCGCCAAGTCCGGCGCCAAAAACTACAACTCGACCTTTTTCTAAATGTCTAATTGCGCGCAGTGGCACATAAGGCTCTGCGACTTGACCCATAGCAATCGCGGTTTGTACCCGAGTTGGGCAACCTTCTTTTTCTAGAAAATCTTGTAGGGCTAGGCAGTTCATGACTGTACCCAACATACCCATGTAGTCAGCGCGGGCACGATCCATTCCACGCTCTGATAATTCTGCGCCACGGAAGTAGTTGCCGCCACCGATAACTACTGCAACCTGGGTTCCGCTACGGACTATGTCGGCAATTTGTTTGGCAATATTTTGGACAGTGTCTGGGTCTACTCCGAGCCCGCCGCCGCCAGCGAATGCTTCACCAGAAAGCTTTAAGAGAACGCGAGACCAACCACCCGCTGGAACACCTGACCATTTTTCGGTTGACCCCATAATTTGCTCCCTTCAATCCCTATTCTGCCACGCATAGAACAATGGCGGTGACAATTGTCACCGCCATTGAACCTAATTTCATTTAGTGAGCCACTTCAAATCGCACAAAACGTGTGACTGTGGTTTGGGCCTCAGCCAAAACCTGGCGCACTGTCTTCTTGCTGTCTTGAACTGACGACTGGTCAAGAAGTACTACATCCTTGATGAAGCCATTGACCCGACCTTCAACGATTTTGGAAATCGCTGCGTCTGGCTTGCCTTCTTCGCGAGCTGTAGCTTCGGCAATTCTTTTTTCAGTTTCGATAACATCTGCTGGAATGTCATCAGCGCTTACATATTGTGGTCGCATGGCAGCAATTTGCATTGCAACTGCGCGAGCCACGTCAAGATTGCCTGAGTACTCAACCATTACACCAACTTGTGGTGGCAAATCTTCACTGCGGCGGTGCAAGTAGATGGCAGCTTCACCATCAAAAACTGCAACCTGACCGAGTTCTAATTTTTCACCAATAATTGCTGAAAGTCCTTCGATTTCTTCCACAACTGTGCGCCCATTTACTGCAACTGCATTCGCAGCTTCAATTGTGGTTGCTTTTGCACCAGCAATAGCAGATACAACTGCTGCTGCTAGCTTTTGGAAATCTTCATTCTTTGCAACGAAGTCGGTTTCGCAATTCAACGCGATTAGTGCCGCGCCGGTATTTGCAACCAAACCATTTGTAGCTTCACGCTCCGCGCCGCGCTTTGCAGCTTTGGCTGCTCCGCTGATGCGAAGTAGTTCGACAGCTTGATCGAAGTCACCATTGGATTCTTCAAGTGCCTTTTTGCATTCCATCATGCCAGCAGCAGTGAAGTCACGCAGTTTCTTAACGTCTTGGGCGCTAATCGCCATTATTAATTTCCTTCTTTTCTTTATTCAGCAGCAGGTGCTACAGCTGCAGCGTCTACTGGAGCTTCTACAGGAGCATCAACAACAGGCTTTTCTGAAGTCTTCGCTGAGCGTGACTTCAAACCTTCAATCGCAGCTTCTGCGATTACGTTGGTTAGCAGATCAACAGCACGAATTGCATCGTCGTTGCCTGGAATTGGGAAATCAACTAGATCTGGATCGCAGTTGGTGTCAAGAATTGCAATAACTGGGATGCCCAATTTGCGTGCTTCTTTAACTGCCAAATGTTCTTTATTTGTGTCAACAACCCAGATAGCACTTGGAGTTTTTGCCATATCGCGAATACCACCGAGCATGCGGCTGAGTTTGTCTCTTTCGCGACGGAGAATTAAAAGTTCTTTTTTAGTCAGACCAGTTGCAGCTGAATCTTCCAAATCGCGTGATTCAAGTTCTTTCAAACGGGTTACGCGCTTTGAAACAGTTGCAAAGTTGGTCAACATGCCACCGAGCCAACGTTCGTTAACGAATGGCATACCAACACGCTTTGCATGCTTTGAAACAGATTCTTGAGCTTGCTTCTTGGTTCCGACGAACAAAATGGTGCCACCGTGTGCAACGGTTTCACGAACGAATTCGTAAGCCGTATCGATGTGACCGATTGATTGGTGTAGATCTATTACATAAATGCCTGAGCGTTCAGTCAAAATGAAACGCTTCATCTTTGGATTCCAGCGACGAGTCTGATGTCCGAAGTGAACACCGCTCTCGAGCATCTCTCGCATTGTGATAACGGCCATGGCCATTGTCCTTTCAGCGTCCACGCAAAAAGCGTGAACCTTGTGGTTGTCTGCTGAACACTTTTGTGTTCATCCCTGGCAATCTCCAACGGCCGCAAACTAAATACTTAGTTTGACCACGGCCTTTGGCTGTGTGGACCCACAGTCAAGATTGCGCGTATTTACTTGCCTTTCGGCTAGCGGGGCTGAGTGTACCCGCAAATAATCACCCGATTCACATCGGATTTAGGCGCTGGTTTATCCACTAGATATCCGGTTTCACTCACAAAAATGCTCCGAATCGGCAGATTGCCGCTATGCCCATTAAAACCCATGCCATCGCTCTTGCTCTTGCTCTTGCTCTAACCCTCGCCTCTGCCCTGCTCTTGCTATCGGTTAGCCCAGGGTCAGCGCTTGGCGCATCCCAAAAAGCGACAGCGCTTTTGCCCGCTAGTGGGGTTTGGCTACGAGTCCCAGTAATTCCTTGGCCAAATTGGATGCCGGGACATCGTGGCCTCGACATTCAAGCTCCTGCTGATACTGAAGTGTTTGCACCTGTCAACGGTGAAGTTTTGTGGACCGGACGAGTAGGAAAAACTTTTGGCATCACAATTGATGCAGGCTCTTTTGTTAAACACACAATTACCGGCATAGATTCATCTTTAGAAATTGGTCAGAAAGTTTGGCGCGGTCAGTTCATTGGTTGGTCAATAGTTAATCAGCATTGTGAAAATTTAGATTGCATACATTGGAGTGTGCGACAACATGGTCGATATATAGATCCACGTTGGTTGTTAAAACCGATTTTTTATCGACTACCTACGCGCGCGGATGGGCTTGCTGATAGGCGCTCTTAAGTCGCGCAGCAGAAACATGTGTGTAAACCTGAGTAGTTGCAAGGCTTGCATGTCCAAGAAGTTCTTGCACCGACCTAAGGTCCGCACCACCTTCAACTAAATGAGTTGCGGCTGTGTGACGCAATCCGTGCGGCCCCATTAATGGCGCATCAGATAGGTGACCTAACACTTCATAAATCATCTCGCGCACAACTCGTTGATCAATTCGTTTACCGCGTACACCTACGAAAACTGCATTTGTATTTTCTTGTAACATCTTCGGTCTTGCTACCTCAAGCCAGCGCTCTAAAGAATCTCGAGCTGGCAGACCAAACGGAACTGTCCTTTGTTTATTGCCTTTACCGGTGACCCGCAAAGTGTTGTCAGTGAAATTGATATCTAACACATCAAGTCCGGAAAGCTCTGACACTCGGATTCCAGTTGCATACAAAATTTCCAAAATAGCCAAATTACGGATTCCAATTGGATTGTCATCATCTGAAGAAATGC
>JAPLBX010000074.1:0-16947 GCA_026392535.1 Actinomycetota bacterium | reverse complement strand
ATTAAGTACTTCATTTATTTGATCTGTTGTTAAGTAGTTTGGAAGTGACTTTTTGGTTTTAGGCGGAACAAGCATTAATCCCACATCGCCATCTAGTTTCTTTGTCTTTACTGCCCAAGCGGTGAATGCCCGAACGGCTGCAACTCTTCTGGCTGTAGTGGCTGGGCTGTGTGTTTCGAATTCACTGGCTAACCAGATTCGCAAAATACTCAACGAAAGATCAGTTAGTTCATTGCAGTCATTTTCGGCCATAACGGAAAAGAGTCTTCCAACATCTGCCACGTATGCCCGGACTGTGTGCTGACTACGTCCACTTGTATTGGAAAGAAAATCTGCAAAATCAGACAGAACTTCTTCCAAATCTGGCGATATCGAATTACTCACGTGTCTAAGTTTGCACTTAAAACAGATAAATCAACGGGAATACTGCGGATAGTCTCCAACAATCAATTCACAAATCTCGTTGACATCTGTGACCAAGACCGCACCATCTCGAATAAGTTGGTGACAACCGGCCGAACTTCCAGAATGAATCGATCCAGGGATGGCCATGACGTCACGCCCAATTGCGCCTGCTTCGCCAGCTGTAGACATCGCCCCACTCTTGATTTTGGCCTCAACAACCAAGGTGGCATTAGACAGTGCAGCGATTAGACGGTTTCGGATTAGGAACCTATGGCGAATTGGTGCAGTCAGAGGAGGAACTTCGCTGAGTACCAACCCATTGGTGGCAATTTTTTCAAACAATAACGAATTTGATTTTGGATAGTTCACATCCACCCCACCAGCCAAGACAGCAATAGTGAACCCATCACCACTTATGGCACCATGGTGGGCAGCAGCGTCTATTCCAATAGCGCCACCTGAAACCACATCGATGTTCAATGCGCTGAGCTTCATGGCCAGATCGGATGCCACATTCTCTCCATAAGTGGTTGCGCTTCTTGCCCCAACAATTGAAATGGAGATCGGATTCATATTCTCAATGTTCCCGCGATACCAAAGTCCAATTGGAGTGCGCAGACCCAAATCATTCAAATTTCGCGGCCAATATTCATGACCTGGCCAGATGAAATTTGAATTAGACAACTCTTCAAGTATTTTTGAATTATCTAACGCCGCCATTTTCGCTCGATAGATTGCAGGTAACAAGGAATAGTTTTGGACAAGCTCATTCCACGAATACTTTTCAGTTAATTTATTTAGTCTGCTATCTCCCGGCTCACAAATATTCGCCAGCAGAAACCTGCACTGTCCTTCTTCCAATTCAACCATTGACTAATGAATCCGAAATGTTGGATTGATGCTATTTATTGGGGAATTTGCCATTACGTGATTCTGTATTCAGTATCTGCATCCGAAGTCACGGGAAACAGTTTGTGGAAAAACCAAGATTTCAGTTAATTGTAGAAAACTAAGTGCTAGATATATTCCAAGATTTTCTGTGGATTGAAGTTAACCCTTTTTGAGCAATGGCATCTCTATGTGCGCTGGTTCCATAACCAACGTGGTCGGCAAATCCATACCCTGGGAACTGAGCTTCATAATGTCGCATTAACGAATCTCGGTGAACTTTTGCAACCACGCTTGCGGCCGCAACACTTGCACATGACAAGTCAGCTTTTACTTTCGTGACAACAAGGCCTGTGAATTGAGGTTCAGCTGGCGGCTCAGAAAATAGATCGTTTGTCGGGGGCGTGAGCCAATTGTGACTTCCATCCAAGATAACAATGTCGGGTTTTAAATCTAAAGAATTAAGTGCACGATTTGCAGCCAAGCGCAAAGCTGCTGTCATACCTATCTCGTCAATTTCATTAGGTTCGCAATCGCCTACTGCAGTTGCTAATGCCCAACTCGCAATATTCGGAATCAGTTTTTCGCGACTAATCAATGAAAGTAATTTGCTATCTTTCAGTCCATTTGGGATTGCTACGCAAGAATTGTCAATCACGCAAACGCCAACCGAAACAGGCCCAGCGTACGCACCTCGGCCCACTTCATCTATTCCAACAACCAATTTGTGTTGGGTAAACAGCTCTCGTTCTAAAACTAAATCAGGACTAACCGAACTGCGTGCCATAACTATTTTTCGCGATTCGGGACTTTGCTTAACTCTTGTGGCGAAATCATGGTTCCAAATCGATCTAGTGGCCAAACAATTGCGACGACTTGACCAACCACATTCGCTATAGGAATAGTTCCTGCACGCGAATTGAGATGGAAACGTGAATCACTAGATTGTTGACGGTTGTCACCCATCACGAACAAGCGGCCCTTAGGTACAACAATGTCGAATTCCACTTGATCGCTTGCGCCTCGGGTATACGGCTCGCTCTTAAGTACATGACCGTTAACAACAATATGCTTATTGGTGCAGCACTTAACGTGATCTCCTGGCAAACCAATGACGCGTTTAACAAGGTCGCTTCCCGAGTTAGCAGGGAGAATCCCAATCCATGAAAATAGTTTTGTTACGTTGGCTTTCAATCCAGTTTCGGGCCGAGGATCTGGTAGCCAATTCCCTGGGTCGGCAAAAACCACAATGTCGCCACGATGAATCTCATCAAATCGGTAACTTAACTTTGATGCAATGATTCGGTCGTCTTTGAGCAAAGTCGCAACCATGGATTCACTTGGCACGAAGAAAGCTTGAAATATAAAGGTGCGCAGAAGAACTGAAAGCGTGATTGCAGTAATCAAAATGAAGGAAGTTTCTTTAAGCCAAGTTAAGATTCCATTGGCTAAAGATTTTTGAGCCTGCTCCTTGGTGGGTTCGTCTGAGCTCTGCGGATCTAACCCTAGATTTCCCTCAAGCACCAAAACTCCTAATCAACTTGGCCCATTCTCGCAGTTGGCCAATAAATGGCTAACACCTGACCCAAAATCTTGTCTGTGGCAATAGTGCCACCTCCAGGCATTCCAAGCAGGTCGCGACTGTCAGAGGAGTGTTTGCGGTTGTCCCCCATTAACCAGATTCTGCCCATTGGCACTCGGACATCAAATTGCGTTTCACTCGCAACTTCACCGTGTAAATACGGTTCGGTCAAAGTCTTTCCATTGAGAATTAGTTTGCCCTTAGCCGTACAACATTTAATGTGATCACCTTCAACAGCAATTACTCGCTTAACAAATTCTTCATGGATGTTTGTAAATGAGTCAATGCCATCTACTACAACAATGTCTCCGCGGTTGGGCGCGAAAAACCTAGAAATTTGATTTATGAGTATGTGATCACCCGTTGAAATGGTCGGTGACATGGAGTTTGAAGTCACTTCGTAATTTGCGAAGAAAACTAATCGAAGAATTACTGCCAGAAATACTCCAGCAACCGCAAATTTCCACAAACCAAAAAACCGCACCAAGGTGCGGTTTTTTGACGACTTCAGGGTCATAAGTTTGTTACGCGTTGTCGCGCAGTTCCTTGATCTTTGCTTTCTTACCACGTAGTTCACGCAAGAAGTACAACTTCGCACGACGAACATCGCCTCGGCTAACAAGTTCAATTTTTTCAACCATTGGAGTGTGTAGTGGGAACTTACGTTCTACACCAACACCAAAAGAAACCTTACGTACTGTGTAAGTCTCACCAATGCCACCGCCCTGACGGCCGATAACAATTCCTTGGAAAACCTGGATACGTGAACGGGTGCCTTCGATAACTCGTACGTGAACTTTCAAAGTATCACCGGTACGGAAATCTGGATGGTCGGTGCGGATGGCACCTTCGGTTACATGATCAAGCGTTTGCATTATTGCTCTCCTCGATAAACGCCGCAGAGCGGTCATCGGATTCGTTTTTTGGTTGTTGACTCTTTCAGTGCACCCACCCTCTGCGGCAGGCATGGTGCGAAAGTGTCAAGCAGAGCTGAAGTTTGGCAGAACTAACCTGTTTTTGAAAATCACTCAGAGTCTGAGAGTAGATCTGGGCGGTATTGGGCAGTTCTAGCTTGGGCGGATGCGCGGCGCCAGGCGGCAATAGCTGCGTGGTTGCCTCCTCGAAGCACCTCTGGAACCTCAAGGTCTCGCCACACTGGAGGCTTTGTGTATACCTGTCCCTCGAGCAAATTGGCCATTTCGCCTTCTGCGAATGAATCATCAACGGCTGATTCCGAGTTACCAAGGACTCCTGGTATCAATCGAGCTAAGGCTTCAACGATCACAAGGACTGCAGCCTCGCCCCCAGCTAGCACGTAATCACCAATTGAAACTTCGCGAACCTTTATGCGAGATGCGAAATGCTGCATAACTCTTGAATCGATTCCTTCATACCTACCACAGGCAAAAATTAGGTGGCTTTCATTCGCAAGTTCAGCACTCATAGTTTGAGTAAAATGTTGCCCACTGGGTGTTGGCACAACTAATACTGAATCTTGGGTAACAAGTTGATCTAGCAAATCTCCCCACGGCTCTGCCTTCATCACCATTCCAGGTCCACCGCCATATGGACTGTCGTCAACTGTCTGATGTTTATCTGATGTGACACTTCGCAAATCGTGCACATTCAAATCAATCACACCATCTGAAATTGCTTTGCCAACTAAGGAAAGGTTTAACGGTGCTAGATATTCAGGGAATATTGAAACAATATCAATCTTCATTTGTTTCTTCTTCCATCAATCCGTGCGGCGGCTCCACGGTGACTGTGCCATTTTCTAGATTTATCTCTGGCACGAATTTCTCAACGAATGGCAAAAGCATTTCTTTTCCATCAATAAGTTTGATGCTTAGCAAATCATGTCCCGGAAGATGCAGGACATCTTCCAAAATTCCGATTTGTTCCCCATTCTCAATTACTTTCAGCCCCAATAGCTGCCGGTCGTAATACTCATCTTCGTCTTCCGGCAGATCCAAGTCGTCTACGTCAACCTCAACCAGATTGTCACGCAAAGTTTCACTGTCGTTGCGGTCAGTAATTCCTTCGAACTTAACTAGCAGGACAGTTTGATGCCAGCGAATGCTTTCGATTTTAATTGTTTTGCCATTGGATAAAAAAACTGATGAACCGGGTGCGAAACGCAATTCCGGTTCATCAGTTCTAATTTCAACAGTAACTTCACCACGAATTCCATGCGGACGTCCAAGACGACCGACAACTACGCGGCTAATGCCCACTTTATTGCTCGTTTGCATCCAGGAAGTCAATTCGCACACTGCGGGCAGCATTGAGAGCAGCCATCACTGTGCGAAGTGCGGTCGCAGTACGACCGTTGCGGCCAATTACTCGACCCAAATCTTCTGGATTAACAGTAACTTCGAAAAGTTTCATGTCGCGATTAAATTTTCCTCCACCGCGTGAATCACGATTAGTGCGGTTCTGGCGAACTCGAACTACAACATCGTCTGGATGATCCACGATTCCGCGGATGAGGTGCTCTAAAGCATCCTCAAGCATTTAAGCCTCCGCAGGAGTTTCGGTTACTTCTTCAGCAGCTGCTTGCGCAGGAGCTTCAGTTGCAACTTCTTCAACAACAACTTCTTCGGCAACTGCTTCTGCAGGAGCTTCAACAACAGCTTCTTCAGTTGCAACTTCTTCAACAGGCGTTTCAACTACTGCTTCAGGAGCCTTTGCTGCTTTAACGACTTTTTCAACCTTAGGTTTTGGAGCTTTAGCTTCTTCATCTTTTGCAACTGCAGCATCGCTAACAGCGGCAGCGAATACTGAGCGCTTATCAACCTTAGGTGCTGCTACCTTCAAAGTTCCTTCTTTGCCAGGCAAATCTTTGAACTTCTGCCAGTCACCTGTGATCTTTAAAAGAACTTCGACCGCTTCAGTTGGAAGTGAGCCAACTTTTAGCCAGTGTTGAGCACGCTCTGAATTGATTTCGATACGTGATGGTTCTTCTTTTGGATGGTACAAACCAATCTCTTCAATTGAACGACCGTTACGTGCAGTGCGTGAATCAGCAATGACGATGCGGTATTGAGGATTGCGAATTTTGCCCAAACGCTTGAGCTTGATTTTTACAGCCACGAAAGTGGTTCTCCTGTACTTATTGTGTTGACGGAAGAAACGCATAACTCGTGTGGGGCAGGACTTATGTGTTTCCGGGGGTCAACCGTGGCGGATAGAGGGCCACCTCGGCAGACGCGTATTGTGCCAAAGGCTCTAGTGACTATCCAAACTGGAGCACAAGTGAGAGTGTTTTTTGCTCCCCCGATTGGACTCGAACCAATAACCGCCCGATTAACAGTCGGGAGCTCTGCCAATTGAGCTACAGGGGAATGCGAGTTTTACTCACAAGCGGCGGAACAATACCAAGAGCCGAGGCCGCTTCAAACCTGAGGCTTTAGGTGTCATGACCGCGGGCATGTTCAGCCAAAGTTCGCCGCATAGCCTCAAGGGCAAGCAACTGACTGAAAAGGTTTTGATGGGCTTCATTGCCTTCTTCTTCGCGTAGCAATTGACCTTTGATGTCTGCAATGCGACGCGAAGCATCAAATTCTTGCAACCTAGCAATAACACCAGTGACAAACTTTTCAAGATTTTCAACATTTGCCGTTTTGATCGGCTCCACAACTAGTGAGCTAGCCAGAGTTTTAAGTTGCGGATTTTCTATTTGACCCAAGATCTCTTCAACCCAAACAGCAGGTTCAATTGAATCGAATGAATTCTTACTTGCCGCTTCTACTACAACTTGGTGAATGTGTCTGTATGGCAAAAATGTATAAGCAAGTTCTTCAACACTTGCATACCACTCCATAGCTAAAGCTGGTTCTTGCAAAACTGCTTTCAAAGCTTCACGTTCAACGCGATGTTCCACTTTGCGTGGATCTGGCATTTCAATAACTATTTCAGAATTCGCATTTGATTCTGTAGGCACAAAATCAGTTCTAGATTTTTTGTTTGCCCGGCCAACTGCATCAGAAACAGTTTTCATTTCCATTCCCAGCCAACCTGCCAACATTCTGGTGTATTCAGGTTTCAAAGACGGATCTTTGATTGCCGCAACAATAGGAGCGCAAATATTCAAACCATTTACGCGACCTTCGGCAGTATTTAGATCTAACTCTTTTAAAGTGGATTTAATCGCAAACTCAAACATCGGCACCCGAGAAGCGACCAGATACACAAGAGCTTCATCACCTTTTTGAACTCTTAAATCGCATGGATCCAGCCCGTTAGGTTCAACTGCCACGAAAGTCTTAGCAACAAACTTCTGGTCATCTTCGAATGCGCGTAACGCGGCTTTGCGGCCTGCCGCATCACCATCAAATGTGAATACGACTTCACTGTTTGCGTTTTCCGCATCCAACAAAAGCCGACGAAGAACTTTGATGTGATCTTGCCCGAATGCAGTTCCGCAAGTAGCAACTGCAGTTGGAATTCCTGCAAGGTGGCAGGCCATAACGTCGGTGTAGCCCTCAACAACAACAACTTGCTGACGTTTGGAGATTTCTTTACGGGCCAAGTCGAGACCATACAAAACATTCGATTTTTTATATAACGGAGTTTCAGGTGTATTTAAATATTTCGGTCCATCATCATCGTCATACAGTTTGCGGGCACCAAATCCGACAACATCTCCCGATAAATCTTTTATTGGCCAAACAAGTCGCCCACGGAATCTGTCATATATGCCGCGTTGGCCTTGGCTCAATAGACCACCTGCAAGAAGTTCTTCGTCTTTAAACCCAACTGTTCGCAGATGCTTTAGCAGCCCATCCCAACCCTTTGGTGCATATCCAACCCCAAATTGTTTAGCGGCATTTGAATCGAAACCACGTCCGATTAGAAATTGTCTACCCGTTTCAGCTTCTGGTGTTGCAAGTTGCTGTTGATAAAAGCTAGCCGCTACGCGATGTGCTTCAACTAACCGGGTACGAAGACCGGATTGCTTTTCTTGTTCTGGAGATGTCTCTTCATATTGAAGTGTCATGCTGTATTTATTTGCAAGTTTTTCAATTGCTTCAATAAAGCTCAAGTTTTCCATTTTGCGAAGGAACGCAATTGTGTCGCCACTTTCTTGACAACCAAAGCAGTGATAGAAGTTGCGAGCTGGTGTTACGTGAAAGGAAGGTGATCGCTCTTCGTGAAATGGGCAAAGACCTTTTAGCGAACCGCCACCAGCCGATTTCAGATTTACATAATCTCGAACAATTTCTTCAATTTGAGCACGCTCTTTGACCGCATTCACATCTGCTTCGCGTACTCGACTCACTCGCCCATCCTAAATTGGAACTCCATTAAGAGCGATTGTGCGTAAGGGATTTGTGCCAGGTGACCGCAGAAGTGTCAGTCAGACTCGCAATTTGGTCGACAACTACCCTGACTTTCATGGCATCACTCGAGGCTGCCTGCCAACTTGGCGCAAGCCAAGGCTCAAGATCTAGTCCATCTCGTTCAAGTAAAACCGCCCCCAGCGAAGTCAATAATTCTCGCTGGGATGACTGCATTTCACTTGCACCTTCCCGTTGCATTACAAATAGGTTAGCAAGGGTTTTAAGAACGGCAACTTCAATCACATTTTCGCGTGGAATTATTAGCTCAGCACTATAGCGAGTGAGCAAACCGTCTCCGAATTGTTTTCTAGTTGCCGACTCGGCAGCCGAACAAAAGCGACCAATTAATTGGCTGGTTAGATTCTTCAATCTAGCTAAAGAAGTGTGACTTTGATCAAAATTCAATTGCCAATAAGGCAATGCCAGTAATCGTTCAATTGCTGCATCTATTTCACCATCGCTTGCATCAACATATTGCAGTCGTGCTAGTTCAAAAATCACAGTTCGATCTGTTTTAGATTTTAGAAAATTCAAGTCAAGATGATTTGCAACAATTGCATCTTCAACGTCATGGACGCTATATGCAACATCATCCGCCCAATCCATAATTTGGGCCTCGAAACTTTTGCGATTTTCGATTCCACCAATTCTTGCCCAATTAAATATATCTTCATCGTCGGCATAAAAACCAAACTTATTTTGATTTGTTTCTCTGCCCCATGGATATTTAATAGCTGCGTCAAGGCTTGCACGGGTGAGGTTCAATCCAATTGAGCGACCGTCTTCAGTGAAAGACTTCGCTTCAAGTCGAGTCAAGACACGAAGTGTTTGCGCATTACCTTCAAATCCACCGAAATTTTCTGCCAACTCATTTAACGCCATTTCGCCATTGTGGCCAAAAGGTGGATGGCCTAAGTCATGAGCAAGACATCCCACTTCCACCAAATCCGGATCTGCACCGAGCGTTGCCCCGAGCTCTCTACCGATTTGGGAAACTTCGAGAGTGTGAGTTAGCCGGGTGCGAGGAAAGTCTGACTGTCCAGCGGTATGAATTTGAGTTTTAGCAGCAAGTCGGCGAAGTGCTGAACTATGCAAGATCCGTGCTCTGTCTCTTGCGAAAGCTGTGCGTCCACTTCGCTTTGCCGGTTCTGAAACCCAACGAACCTCATCAGCTGCTTCATAGCCTGGTGATAATAAATCATCCGAGTAGGTCATCAGCCAGACCAATCGTGTTCAAGAATAAGAATTGTAAAGTGCCGCCAGTTTCTCGAATCAAATAATCGATTGTTACTTCAGTACCAGGTCCTGACTGGGTTGGTGAAGAATACGCATCGAATCCAAATGCTTGCATAATTATTTTACTGCGCGCAACATGTGCTGGATCTGAAACTAAAGTCACAGCTTGCCAATTTTTCATTTTCATAAGCAAAGCAATCGCAGCAATTGACTCATAAGTATCGCTTCCCATTGGAACCGCAAAAATCTTGCTGCGCTTTAATCCTTTTTTAATCAGATAACTTTTGCCAGATTGAGCTTCAGTGAACCTATCTCCTGGTTGCTTTCCGCCAACTGTGATAACCCTTGGCGCAACTCCTGCCTCAATTAATTCGTAGGCATGGTCTAGACGGTTTGCAAAAACTTCGGTTGGAGTGCCATCGAACTGTGCCGCACCTAAAACTATTACTGCATCAGAAGGTGTGCGTTCATCTTTGGAGGATTGCAGGTAGATAAATCCTGCGGTTCCAAGCAAAACGATAAGTACGAATGAAATAAAGCCGGAGATGATTCGTCGAATCCACTTAAACATTTCCTTCTTCGTCATTTCCTTCTTCGGCTTAGTAGTAAGGGTACTAACCGCCACTTACACCAATCTCAGCTTCAGATAAGTCTGTCGCAAAATCAATCTCTCGGTTATCAAGCCATCCATGGGGCAATGCAACCGATTTTGCACCGCTTGTTCTGCCTCTTGGGCCGTGGGCTACGAAATCGGGATATGGCTGAACTTCAATAGTTCCCAGGATGTCGCTCAACTCTTGCAAAGAAGAAATCATTGCTAGTGCATTTCGCGTCTCGCCACCAACTCTAAATCCTTTTGTGTACCAAGCCACGTGCTTGCGAAATTCCCGACAGCCGTGAGCTTCATCGCCAACATAGTCAGCTAGAAGTTGCGCGTGCCGCATCATTATTTCAAATACTGCATTCGAATCAGGATTCGCTGGGATTTCTACACCTTCAAAGGCCGCACTAATTTGGCCAAACAACCAAGGTCGACCCAAGCATCCGCGTCCGATTACTACGCCATCACATTTTGTTTCTTCGATCATTCGCAATGCATCTGCGCCACTCCAAATATCACCATTGCCAAGCACGGGCGTGCCATAACTCTGCAAAGCAGACTTTAAGTTTGCGATTGCAGACCAATCAGCGTTACCGCTATATAGATCTAGAGCGGTGCGCGCATGAAGTGCAACCCAAGCCACACCTTCTTCAGCGGCCGCAATACCGGCATCTAAATAAGTTAAATGCTCGTCATCAATTCCTTTGCGCATTTTTACTGTGACCGGAACTTTGCCATTTGCATTTTCAATTGCACTTCGCACAATTGCACGAAACAAGTCCCGCTTCCACGGCAACGCAGAGCCACCGCCTTTTCGCGTTACTTTTGCAACTGGGCATCCCATATTTAAGTCAATATGGTCAGCGCGGTCTTCTTCAACGATTAGTTTCACTGCTTTGCCAACAATTTCAGGGTCCACGCCATATAACTGAATACTTCGTGGAGTTTCATTATTTGTAAACGAAATCATTCGCATGGTTTCGTCATCACGTTCAATTAAAGCGCGCGAAGTAATCATTTCCGAAACGTAAAGCGCTGCCCCACCACCTGGAAATATTTTGTGAGAAGTCTCTCGACACAAATTTCGGTAAGCCTGATTCGTAATTCCGGCCATTGGGGCCAGAACTACTGCAGGTTTATCAAAACTTACAACCTGCACAATTACATCGCTGGGAGGTGAGGAGTTAGATATTCAACAACTTTGTCGATTGAGACTCGTTCTTGATTCATTGTGTCTCGTTCGCGGATGGTGACTGCGTTGTCTTCCAAAGTTTCAAAGTCAACAGTCACGCAGTAAGGAGTACCAATCTCATCTTGGCGGCGATAGCGGCGACCAATAGCTTGGGCATCATCGAATTCAACATTCCAACGTTTGCGCAGTTCGTCTGCTAAATCTTTTGCCTTTGGCGACAAGTCAGCATTTCGAGAAAGTGGCAGAACTGCAACCTTGACCGGTGCTAGACGGGCATCCAAACGTAACAACTGGCGCACATCAACGCCGCCTTTTGTGTTTGGTGCTTCGTCTTCAGCGTAGGCATCTAGTAAGAAGGCCAAAACGCAACGAGTTAGGCCAGCTGCTGGTTCAATTACGTAAGGAGTCCAGCGCTCGTTTGTGTCTTGATCGAAGAAACTCAAATCAGTGCCACTGTGTTCTGAGTGGGTCTTCAAATCGAAATCAGTGCGGTTTGCAATACCTTCAAGTTCGGCCCAAGTGCTGCCAGCAAACTCAAATTTGTATTCAATGTCAACAGTTCGTTTTGAGTAGTGCGAAAGCTTTTCTTTTGGATGTTCAAAGAATCGCATGTTTTCTGGGTTCATGCCCAAATCAACATACCAATCCCAGCGCTCTTTCAGCCAGTAGTCATGCCACTCTTAGTCGGTTCCAGGCTTAACAAAGAATTCCATTTCCATTTGTTCGAATTCACGCGTGCGAAAAATGAAGTTTCCAGGTGTGATTTCGTTTCTAAATGACTTACCTGTCTGACCGATACCAAATGGTGGTTTTTTGCGACTCGAATTCGCAACGTTTAAATAGTTGACGAAAATGCCCTGTGCAGTTTCTGGACGCAAGTAATGAAGTGCAGCTGCATCTTCGACTGGTCCAACAGACGTGCGGAGCATGCCGTTGAAATCACGCGGCTCAGTAAATTCACCACGAGTTCCACAATGTGTGCAAACAATGTCTGCTAATCCATTGGCTGGCTCTTTGCCATGCTTTTCCACATATGCATCGACAAGTTGATCTGAACGCCAACGTTTATTGCACTTTTTACATTCAGTTAGTGGATCTACGAACGCATTTACGTGTCCCGATGCTGTCCAGACCTGGGGCGCGAGAATTACAGATGAATCGAGACCGACTACATCGTCACGGGAGCGAACAACTCGCTGCCACCATTGACGTCGGATATTTTCTTTAAGTTCAACACCAAGTGGGCCATAGTCCCAGGCGCTTCTTGTGCCACCATAAATCTCTGATGACGGATATACGAAGCCACGTCGCTTCGATAGATTAACAATTGCATCAACGCGGTCGGTCGCCATTTGAAATCCTCCACTCCGGCTGGCTGTCGGCGGTATACCCAAGCGGGCAACTAGTGGATGAGTTTATTGGAAAAAATGTATTTAATTGCCTAATCGGTCTTTAACGTTTTCACTCGCTGCGTTGCCAAGTCCTATTTCGTCGGCATCAAAGGCCCGAGCTGGGCTGAAGTCGGTCTGCTCACCTTGCATATTGCGATGAATAAGTTCGTATGCAGTTGATTCATCTACCGCAGTGGAAAGAAATGGAATGCTGTGCATTTTCACTTCGAAATTACTCAAGGCCCGGCGATATGCGCCCACGCCTTCCCATCTTGTCACAACCGAGACTAGATCGGGTTCATCAGTTGCAAGTCCAATTTCAGCACTAATGCAACCGGGTTGAGTGGCAAGTGGCGCTAGTGAAGCTTTTGCTTCTAATAGCCAATTCGGCAAATCGATTTGGGCAACGCGGTGGCGAGTAATAACAAGCATCGCCCGATTGTGCCACGATGTACCTATGGCTAATTCAAATTCTCCAAAACCTAATAATTTGCACAAAATCTCAGCGCCAATCCTGCTTTTTATCCATTCGCTTCCGCGCTTAGTCTTTCCAATCTTCACTGCAGCGATTTTGCTCGGCGGATTGTTCGCAACTAGTTCAGTCGTAGGTGGATCACTATTACTCCTCCTAGGTTTGATCTTGGCTTGGCTAATCGCGCTCTCTTGGACACTACTGACTCCAATTGCACGAATAGTCCGAAGTTTGATGTTGGTAATGGTGTTTGCATACGCACTTAGCCGGCTAATTGGTGGTTACTGACCTTTTTTCCCTTTCTATCCTCTACTGCCAGCTCTAGCCTTAACTTCCTTATTGACAATGGTTGTCATTAGCAATAACCTCAGAGCATGATTTATTTACTAGCTCTCGCTACCACCCTTGCCACACTTCTCGGCGGCACCCTTGCCATGAAGTCAGTTGAACGCCGCCATGTTGTCCTAGGTCTTTCTGCCGGCCTTTTGCCTCGCTGTTCACGTCTTTCTCGATGGTGTTGCTTTAGCGCTAGCTTTTCAAATTGGAACCCAATTCGGTGTGGTTGTGTCGATTGCAATTTTCGCTCACGCATTTTCCGATGGCCTAAATACTGTTTCACTTGTTTTTAACAACAGCACTAACCGCAAACCGATTTACTGGTTGTTGGGATTAGATGCTGTGGCCAGACTTTCAGGTGCAGCACTAGGAACTCAATTAAATCTTTCCGATTCCTTCGTAGCGATGTACTTGGCTCTCTTTGCCGGATTCCTAATTTATTTGGCTACTTCACACATTTTGCCAGAAGCGCATGCGGATCACCCTGCAACATCAACAATGGTTGCGACCTTTGTCGGAGTCTTGCTGATGTTCGCAATTTCTGCCTTTGCACATTCCGCAATCCATGGTCACGAAGATGCTTCTGGAGTGGATGTAATTGTTAGAGGTGCTGCTGAAAATTCAGCTTTTGCAATTGTGGAAGTGGAACGAGATGTCTAACAGTTTCACTCGCACCACAAAGCAGCGAAATGCTGTGATTGAAGTGCTTCGAGATCACAAAGGATTTATAAGTGCGCAAGACATCCACAATTTCTTAAAAAATTCAGCTAGCACAGTTGGTTTATCGACGGTTTATCGCACAATGACTGCCCTAACCACCTCGAATGATGTAGATGTGATGCTTAGAGAAGACGGCGAGGCTTTATATCGGCTTTGCAGTTCCGTTCACCATCATCACCTGGTTTGTCGAGACTGTGGCACCACAATTGAAATTCAAGCGGATTATGTTGAAGCATGGGCGAAGGATGTTTCGCAGGCACATGGTTTTTCAGATATTGATCACACGGTAGAGATTGTTGGCATATGTAAGAAGTGCAAGAAATAGTTTTAGGCTTTACCAAATCTACGGTTGCGATTTGAATAATCAATCACAGCTTGCCAAAGATTGCGGCGATTGAAATCTGGCCATAAAGTCTCATCAAAATAAAGCTCGGCGTATGCAGCTTGCCAGAGCAAGAAATTGCTAGTTCTTTGTTCTCCTGAGGTTCGGATAAATAAATCCACTGGTGGAATTTTTGATTCATATAGATTTGCAAGGATTGTTTTTTCTGTTATTTGCTCTGGTAGAAGTTTTTTCGCTTTCACCAATTCGGCAATTTTGCGGGTTGCATCAACGATTTCAGCTTGTCCGCCATAGTTAACACACATGACTAAATTCAACTTAGTATTTCGTTTAGTTAGTTCAACTGCTTCATCAAGTTCGTCCACTACGGTTTTCCATAGCCGTTTGCGACGCCCGATCCAGTGAACCCTAACTCCGAGTTCATTTAACTCGTCTCGACGTCTGCGAATTACATCTCGATTAAATCCCATCAGAAATTTAACTTCTTCGGGTGAGCGTTTCCAGTTTTCAGTTGAAAATGCATACGCACTTAGCCAAGGAATTCCAAGTTCCAGTGCGCCATGCACCACATCCATTAAAGCCGCTTCCCCAGCTTCATGTCCGGCAGTCCTTGGGAGTTTTTTAGCCTGTGCCCAACGTCCATTTCCATCCATTACGACTGCAACATGTTTTGGCAAAAGATTCTTAGAAATTTTAGGCGCAGATGATTTAGCCAACTGTTTCATCCTTTCGACGTTCAACATGTTTTAGCGAACGAACTTCCCGTTCAAGATGCCACTGTAAATGAGCCGCCACTATTCCACTTGCTTCTTTGCGGTATTTATCCAGTGATAAATCGGCTGACGCCCAGTCACCTGCCAACAATGCGCCCAGAAGCGAAATGGTTTCTGGGGCGGGTGTGACACTTCCTGGTATTTTGCACTCACTACAAAGAGCACCACCACTAGTTACTGAGAACCATCTATGTGGGCCGGTTGCATCACATTTTGCACAACGATCAAAAGATGCAGCCCATCCAGCGATTGACATTGAGCGAATCAGGAATGAATCCAATATCAATCCTGGCGAATGCGCTTCTTCAACTAGCGCCTTCAGCCCGCCATAAAATAGTAAGAACTGGGCATTTGCAGGTTCGTGGTCAGCCGAAATGATGCGGTCAGTCGTTTCAGCCATGGCAAGTCCAGCAGTCCAAATTGAATAATCTTGCGAAGCTTGTGCGCTGAATGCGGCGACAGTCTCGACTCCTGTGACGGTATCGAGATTACGACCTTGGTGTAATTGCACATCTACAAGGTTTAATGGCTCTAACCGAGCGCCAAAGCGACTAGTGGATTTACGAATTCCTTTTGCAACTGCTCGCACTTTCCCGTGATTTCGGGTCAACATGGTGATAATTCGATCAGCCTCACCCAACTTATTCGTATGAAGCACAATGGCTTGGTCACGATAAGTGGGCATGGGCTAATTGTGGTTGGCTTCCTACTAAATAGCCCTCTTCTGGTGCCATGTGTCAGCCAATCGCGTAGATTTAAAGGTATGGAACTAGATACTCAGAATTGGCGCCGACTGGCAATCACCTTTATTGCGATTTTTGCGGCCTATCAATTTGTTTTGCAATTCATTGGCATCACCAGCAATTTCTTGATGATGTTGCTTGTCGCTTGGTTAGTTTCAATTGCAATGGAACCAGTCGTTTCATGGTTTGAAGGTAAGGGGCAAAAACGCGGCATCGGTGCTGGCGTAGTTCTAATCAGTTTGATTGTTTTCATCCTAGTTTTCTTTGCCACTTTAGGTGGTTTGATGTTTTCTCAGCTATCCGCAGCTGTTGCATCAGCACCTCAAGTAATCACTTCAGCAATCACTTGGATAAACAGCACTTTTGATCTAAATCTAGATTCCGTGAAACTACTCGAACAACTAAATGTCAACTCTGCAGACACAACTTCCCTAGCAACAAATCTTGCCGGTGGGTTGCTTTCAGTGATTTCTAGCTTGTTCACGTTCATCTTTGACTTACTTACAATTTTGGTATTCGCTTTCTATTTCTCAGCCGACGCTCACCGCGTCCGCCGATCAATCGCTTCATGGTTGCCTGCTGAAAAACAAAAGATATTTGTAACTGTCTGGCAGATTGCAGTAAAGAAAACGGGTGGCTTTGTTATCTCTCGTGTCGTGCTCGCGACAATTAGCGCCGTTGCACACTCGGTATTTTTTGCAGTAGTCGGAATTCCATACTGGCTGCCAATGGGTATTTTTGCTGGTTTAGCTGCACAATTTGTGCCTTCAGTTGGAACTTACATCGGAATCATCTTCCCAGCCCTTTTCACATTGGGTGACGATCCGCTCAAAGTGGTTTGGATTGTCATATTTGCAACCATCTACCAACAAATCGAGAACTACGTTCTGAGTCCTCGGATAAGCAGGCGGACGATGGAT
>JAPLBX010000023.1 GCA_026392535.1 Actinomycetota bacterium | reverse complement strand
ATATGACCCAAATCCGGACCAAAGGTGAGAAGTGGCTATTGGCTGCCATCACAATCGGTACTTTTCAAATGGCAGGATTAATTGGCTATGCAATCTCAATCTTGGTTTCAGCTAAAACCGTAGGTACTGAGGGTACATCGGGTTCAGATGTCTCACCGACTTTCTTGACTCTTATTTACATATCCTTTGCGATCTTGGTTGGTTTAGTTTTGCGAGGGCTTTCGCGTCGTAACGGTTCGGCTCGCACACCCTTCTTGCTCATTCAAGGTTTCTCACTGGTGGTGGCACAAGCTTTGATTTCAGGTTCGGAATCTTTCGAAGTTGGTCTTGGCTGGCTATTAATTGCATTAGGTATCTTTGGCGCAATCGCAATCATGACTAGTGCAGTATCTGAAGAATTGAATATTCAACGATGACTAAAGCTGAACGGATGCATGATTTCGATCCGAAATTAACCGATCTAGTTTTAACTTATGTTCGCGACCGAGTTTTGCTCGAAGAAGCTCCACTAGATTTCCCAGGCGTGAAAGTCGATTTGGAAAAAGAAATCGAAGGCATGATTTCTGCTAATGGTCACGACCCAGTGAAAGTTTTGGATTTGTATTCTGAAACTCTAGCCAAAACTATTTTGAGTACAGATAGTCCTCGTTTCTTATCATTTATCCCAGCCGCACCAACCAAAGCATCTCTTTTGTTTGACACGGTTGTGGGTTGTGCATCGATTCAAGGTATGTCTTGGCTAGAAGCAGCTGGCGCTCTAGTGGCGGAAAACCAAGTGCTTCGCTGGATTGCAGATCTTGCAGGTATGCCAGCTAGTGCTGGTGGAACTTTCGTTAGCGGCGGATCAGCCGCTAATTTGAGCGCTTTGACGGTAGCTCGTGATGTTGGCCGTGCTCGAACTGGTTCTAAAGATGTGCGGATTGCATTGAGCCATCAGGCACATTCTTCGATTGGAAATTCACTTCATATCTTGTCGGTCGAGCCATTCCTTTTGGAAACCGATGATGATGTTGTGACCGAAGCAAGTGTTCGCAGGTCGCTTGCAAAAGACACCGGCTCAACACCAATTGTTGGTATTGCTGTTACGGCTGGCACCACTAATGCTGGAATAGTCGATGACCTTGCCGGAGTTGCAAAGATAGCAAAAGAAAATAACTGGTGGTTCCATGTTGATGGCGCGTATGGCGGAGCTGGATTGCTATCGCCTCTTGTGCGAGATCTATTCAACGGACTTGAACATGCAGATTCCTTCATCACCGATCCGCACAAATGGTGGTTTGCACCATTTGATTGCGCCGCAATTTTGTATAAAGACCCAGCATTGGCCGTCAAAGTCCACACCCAAGATGCGTCTTATCTAGATGTGTTACACGATGGATTGCCAATTGGGCAGTTCAATCCAACGGATGTGGCTTATCACCTAACCCGGCGAGCACGAGGGTTACCATTTTGGTTCTCACTCGCGGTTTATGGAACCGATGCATATCGCGATGCAGTGAATGTAAGCATTGAGTTGGCCCGTGAAACTGCCAAATTGATTGAAACTTTAGATCACATTGAATTGGTAAAAGACCCGGTTTTGTCAGTTGTTATTTGGCGCCGAATTGGATGGCAACTTGAAGACTATGAGCGTTTGCAAACTCAATTGTTGAACTCACAAATTGCGTTTGTAACCCCATCGAAGTGGAAGGGTGAAACCGTTGGCCGGTTTGCCTTCTTGCACCCAGGCACAACCCTTGATTTAGTTAAAGAGATTTTCGAGCACTGTAAGTAATTAGACTCCGAGAGTTTTACGGATCTCCACTTTTAGTTGTTCTGCTTGGGTTTCTAGCAGCTGCTTGGCATCGAAGTAATTAGTTTCAGAATTATTTGTCACAGAATTATCGGGTAGAGAATCAGTTGTTACAGAATTATTAGTTACAGGCACAATCAATTCAATGTAAGCCTTGAGTTTTGGTTCAGTTCCACTAGGGCGAACAATGATTTTGCCATTTGCTAGCTGCATATAAATACCGCTGGTAGGTAGTAAGCCTTTGAGCCCGTTTGCCATGTCGATAACTTCTAAGACTTCAACTTCGCCAACATGAGTAATTGTCTTAAGGTTTTCCAAGGCTGCTGGAATTGCGCCCATATCGTTCATGCGGATCCAACAAGTTCTGCAATCCGCAAACCTGCTGTTATGCCATCTTTGTCTTTGACATTTTTTGAATCAACGCAGTAACCAATCGCTTCTTCATAACCAAAGATCAAATCTGGGATGCGACCAATCCATTTAAAGCCAGTCAGAGTTGCTTGGTATTTCACGCCGTGCTTCATTGCAATCTTTTCAAGCAAGCTAGCTGACACAATGCTGGTCGCTAGGGTTCCAGCAGGCTTTGGCAGGTTAAAGATTTTTGTCCGTTCGAATTCCCACCAAGCTAGACAGCCGCCAAGTTCGTCTCCGGTTAGAAGTCGCCATTTGTCATTTTCCAATATGCCAGCTGCGCAACGGTCGGCATCCGGGTCGTGTGCAATTGCAATATCGGCATTTGTTTGTTTTGCAAGTTCAAGTAACAAATCGCAAGCACCAGCTTCTTCCGGATTTGGAAATGGCACGGTAGGAAAATCAGGATCGGGGATTGCTTGGCTTTGCACGACGTGAACATTGTTGAAGCCCACTTTGTGGCAAGCACTCAACCAAGTCTCGTGGCCAACTCCGTGGAGTGACGTGGACGCAATTGTGATGTCGCGAGAGACGGACGTGTCGACCACTGCTTCACAAGTTGACAGGTATGCATCAACTACATCATCGTCGCTCGTATACCAAGTGTCACCAAGTGGAATACTCGAAACTGATTGAACTTGTCCGATTAGATTTGAAATCTCAATGTCGGTTGGCGGAACTATTTGGCAGCCGTTTCCTAGGAAAACTTTGTAACCATTATCCGCAGCCGGATTGTGAGATGCGGTAACCATTACAGCGCCATCGGCTTTGAAGTAGTTCACTGCGAAAGCCAGAATCGGAGTTGGAAGTGGGCGTGGAAGCAAGATTGCTTCTAAACCTGCGCCACTAGCAATCGCAACTGTGTCAAGTGCAAAGTCAAGGGATTTATGCCGGGCATCGAAGCCAACCACAATGCGTTTGGCGTTGTTTTGTTTTAGGTAGGCCACAAAACCAGCAGCAGCTCGACTGACAACCGCACGATTCATACAGGATGGCCCTGGTGCAATAGGTCCGCGTAATCCAGCAGTACCGAATTGAATGAATGGGCCGAACCATGAGTGCAGGTTTTCTACTGCAGTTTGATCGTTGCTGACAATTGCTTTCTCTAGATTGTCTTGCGCAAGTGCAGCAGTGGATTCGTCTGGATCATCTGCAATCCAGAATTTAACTTGCTCGATTAGCTCTTCAGTTATCTTCATCAGAATCAATTACAACTCGATTGCGAAGGTTTTCGATGTAGTCGTGTGGCGCGCCAGCAATTGTGGCGGCATTGATGATGTCTTCCACGTATTTCTTAAGTGGCAAACCATCTTCATATCCTTGCACCACATAAATCCATGCAGTTTCATCTTTTTCTAAAGTAGAAACCCGAACTCTGATTTTGGTGTAGTAACCAAGATCAAAACCTTCGGCTGAATTTAAGTTTTTCTCATCACTTTCAGTGAGGGCATAAAGCATTACAAAAACTTGGTGGGTTGGGTCTTCAACAATTGTTGGTAAAGCACATTCCCAACCAAGGTCAGCTCCACCGAAGGTGAGTCGCCAACCTGAAAGCCAACCTGGGCCGATTATTGGTGAATGAGGTGCGAGTTCAAGCATGCGTTTTGGATTTAAGTTCGATCCATAAGCTGCGTAAATCGCCATTTTGGCTTACTTAATTTCGCAAAGAGTGCCGCCATTAGCAATGGTTGCACCGACAGTTACTTGCAATCTAGTGATGACACCAGATTTATGAGCGATTAATGGTTGTTCCATTTTCATCGCTTCAAGTACTACAACAAGTTCGCCTTGTTCAACATGTTGGCCTTCGTTTACTGCAATCTTTACAACCGTACCTTGCATCGGCGAAGTCAGTGCATCACCGGCAGCGGTTGGTCCACTTTTCTTAGCGGTGCGCTTAGGTCCTGGGCCTGAAGGCTTTGTAACAATTCCGGTTGGAACACCGAAGTTCGCTGGCATAGTTACTTCAACTCGTTTGCCATCAATTTCGAAAACGATTGAATCACGATCTGGATTGTCACCAATATTTGAGCTGTCACCTGAGTATGGAGGGATTTCATTATTGAATTCAGTTTCAATCCAGCGGGTGTGAACTTTGAAGTTTCCATCTGCGGCGATGAAATCTGGTTCGTTGACTACTACTTCGTGGAATGTAGTTGCAGTTGCGATTCCTTCAACTTTAAACTCTTTCAAAGCTCTTCGGGCACGTTCAATTGCTTGCATGCGAGTTGCACCAGTGATAATGATTTTTGCAAGCAGTGAATCAAAGTTGCCGCCAATTTCATCACCTTGTTTGAAACCAGTGTCCACGCGAACGCCTGGTCCTTCAGGCAAAATGAATGTGTCTAAGCGGCCAGGTGCTGGTAGGAAATTGCGACCTGGATCTTCGCCATTGATACGAAATTCAAGTGAGTGTCCGCGTACTGCTGGATCTCCATAACCAAGGGCTTCGCCAGCAGCAATCCGAAACATTTCACGCACCAAGTCAATGCCGGTCACTTCTTCAGATACTGGGTGTTCAACTTGAAGGCGTGTATTTACTTCTAGGAAGGAAATAGTTCCATCGGTGCCAATTAAGAATTCGCAGGTTCCAGCTCCAACATAACCGGCTTCACGCAATATTGCCTTTGAAGAGTTATAGAGCTGTTCAATTTGCCAGTCAGCCAAGAAAGGAGCCGGAGCTTCTTCAACAAGTTTTTGGTGACGACGTTGTAATGAACAATCGCGAGTCGATACGACCACAACATTTCCATACATATCTGCAAGGCATTGAGTTTCAACGTGACGCGGTTTATCTAGATAGCGTTCAACGAAACATTCTCCACGACCGAATGCTGCAACTGCTTCGCGAACTGCTGAATCAAAAAGTTCTGGGATTTCTTCAATTGTGCGGGCAACTTTCAAGCCGCGACCACCACCACCGAATGCAGCTTTGATTGCAATTGGTAATCCGTGTTGCTGTGCAAAAGAAACAACTTCATCTGCATTTTGAACTGGGTCTGCTGTGCCTGGAACTTGTGGTGCTCCAGCTCGAGCCGCAATGTGTCTTGCAGAAACTTTGTCGCCAAGTGCGCGAATCGCATCAGGTGATGGGCCAATCCAAGTTAGGCCAGCATCAATTACGGCTTGGGCAAAATCTGCGTTCTCACTTAGAAAGCCATAACCTGGATGAACTGAATCTGCACCACTTCGATGTGCGATATCAATAAGTTTTTCGACAACCAAATAAGTTTCAGCGGCGGTCGATCCGTTTAGTGCAAAAGATTCATCAGCCATTGTTACGTGCAGGGCATCACGATCTGGGTCTGCATAAACTGCAACCGACGTTAGGCCCGCATCTTTACAGGCGCGAATAACGCGAACTGCGATTTCACCACGGTTAGCGATGAGCACTTTGGAAAGTGGCCGAGGCAAGTTGAGCTCCTATCGGTTAGGTAGGTGAGTTTAGGAAGCCAAGAGGGCTACTAGACAGTCACTAGAGCGGAAATTTGTGAGCCTAAGCGTGGTTTTGCAGCACAGATTCCCATCCGATGCCCATTTTGGCTAGGAGCAGGCGCAAGGTGGGCAGGGAGAGGCCAATTACGTTTGAGGGGTCACCATGGATTTCCTTGATGAAAGGACCGCCAAGGGAGTCAAGGGTGAAGGCTCCAGCCACGTTCAGCGGTTCGCCGGTGGCAACGTAGGCGTTGATTTCGTTAGCAGTCATTTCGTGGAATACCACTTCAGTGGACGTGACTTTTGAAACCTGTTGCTGATTTTCACCATTAATCCAAATAACACAATGGCCAGTGTGAAGATGTCCAGAGCCGCCACTCATTATTTTTAAGCGATCTAATGCAGTGTCATGATCTAGTGGTTTACCGTGTGGTTGACCATCGAATTCCATAACTGAATCACATCCGATGATTAAAGTATTTGTGCCACTCAGATTATTTGCAACCTCAACAGCTTTCGCAATTGCAAGTCCTACAGCGATTTCTTCTGGTTTATGCCAATTGTTTGTAGCTGTGATTGCATCTTCATCAAGGTGACTAACTTGAATGATTGGTTTTATTCCAGCATTTTCCAAAAGCATCTTGCGTGCAGGTGATGCAGATGCCAACACAATTGTTGGAAGCATTAATGCTTTGCCCAAGATGATTGTCGCCAAACATTGTGACCAACTGGAAGTAGATGGCGCATATGTGAATGTGGGTTACCCCATTTTGAAAGTTTGGTTGGTTCCGGTAAAACTTTAATTCCGTTTGCATGCGCAGTGACGGAAAGAATGATTGCCAATTCCTCAGGAGTTGGATTGCCACTAATAACTTTAAAGACTGGCTTATCTGTCGCGTGCTTATCTGCCGCGTGTTTTTCTGTCATAGCGGAATATTTCCGTGCTTCTTTGGTGGCAGTTGTTCGCGTTTATTGCGAAGTGCACGAAGTCCGCGAATTACCATGCTTCTGGTTTCATGCGGGAAGATAACTCGATCGATATATCCGCGTTCAGCTGCTACATAAGGGTTTGCCAAAGTGTCTTCATAATCGTCAACCAATTCAGCACGTTTGGCAACTTTGTCATCGGCCTGTTCAAGTTCTTTGCGATACAAGATGTTCACCGCACCTTGGGCGCCCATAACTGCAATCTGACCAGTTGGCCAAGCGAAGTTGAGGTCTGCACCAAGTGACTTAGAGCCCATAACTAGGTAAGCGCCACCGTATGCCTTACGAGTAATAACGGTGATGGTTGGCACGGTTGCTTCAGAATATGCATAAATCAACTTGGCACCGCGGCGAATAATTCCGTCCCACTCTTGATCTGCGCCAGGCAAGAATCCAGGCACATCTACGAAAGTAAGAATTGGGATGTTGAAAGCATCACAAGTGCGCACAAAGCGCGCAGCTTTCTCCGATGCAGAGATGTCGAGAGTTCCAGCTAGTTGCATTGGTTGATTTGCCACGATACCAACTGCATGACCTTCAACACGTCCAAAACCAACAATGATGTTTGGTGCAAACATTGGCTGCACTTCTAGGAAGTCATTGTCATCAAGAATGTGGCTAAAGACCGCATGCATGTCATATGGCTGATTTGCAGAATCTGGAATTATTGAATCAAGTTCATAGTCTTCTTCAGTTGTTTCAAGACTTGCTTCCCAAGGATATGCAGGTGGTTCTTCCATGTTGTTGCTTGGTAAGTAAGAAAGCAAAGTTTTCACGTAATCAAATGCTTCATCTTCGGTGGATGCCATGAAGTGAGCAACACCAGATTTTGTGTTGTGCGTTCTAGCGCCACCAAGGTCTTCAAAACTTACATCTTCACCAGTCACAGTTTTAATAACTTCTGGTCCGGTAATAAACATGTGTGATGTTTGATCAACCATGATTGTGAAGTCGGTAAGAGCTGGGCTATAAACAGCACCACCAGCACAAGGACCAAGAATCAAAGAAATTTGTGGAATCACACCGGATGAATGAACATTGCGACGGAAAATCTCACCATATTGGTTAAGGGATGCAACACCTTCTTGAATACGTGCGCCACCTGAATCGTTTAACCCAATTACTGGACAACCAGTTTTTAGAGCTAGATCCATCACCTTGGTAATTTTCTCGCCCACAACTTCGCCTAGTGAGCCACCGAAAATTGTGAAGTCCTGTGCGAACACGCAAACTGGTCGGCCATCGATAGTTCCATAACCGGTGAAGACACCATCGCCACCTGGGCGCGACTTCTCCATGCCGAATGCATAAGAACGATGTTGCGTTGATACGGTCGTATGCGCCGTTCTTGCCGCGGGTTATCTGCTTTTCGGTAGCAGCATTACGACGGCTCTTAGCTTCAGCACGACGGACTTCTAGACCGTGCAACTTCCCAGCAGTTGTATGCGGGTTGGTCACATTTTCAGCGGTTGGTTCTGCTGACATGTTTCTCCTTGGGTCTTCTTCGGCGTACGGTAGCCGAGTGAGTACACCTACTAACAAGTCATCTTGGTTACTAGCGGATAGCGCTGTGCTCAATTCACTCATAAATGAGACCAAAATCGCAGCTCTCGTTGAGGTAATCCCTGAGGTAGATTCGACGCAGAAAGTGCTGCTTGAACGCTCTGCTAATGACCTCAACCGAGGAGTAACTCTCATTACCCATCACCAATCAGCTGGCATTGGGCGTTTGGACCGAACTTGGCAAAGCGAGCCTGGCGATTCAATCTTGATGTCGTTTGTCTTTCGAAGTGACTCAGCTGTCCTTCCGCTATTTGTCGGCCAAGCCGTTGCAAAGGCAATAAGTAAGTACCTTCCCAACATCAAACTTAAATGGCCCAACGATCTCGTAGTTGAAGTAGGTGGGCAGATGCGCAAACTAGGCGGCATCGTCATGCAACGCCATCCACAAGATTTTGAAATTGTGGTTGCTGGAATTGGTATAAATATGAAGTTCACAGCTTCGCGCCCAACCGATGAAGCGATTGCGCTAAATGAATTGATTTCAGAATTACCGGATGTGAATCAACTGATTTTTGAAATCATTACCCAATTAACCCAAGATCAAACTCAAGCCGATGCTGAAGTTGTTGAAACATACAAAAAGCTTTGTCTGACAATTGGCAAGAATGTGATTGTGCAAATGCTAAACTCGTCAGATGTGGTTGGCCACGCAACGAATGTCAATCAAGCAGGTGCTTTGATAATCCAAACCAACGATGGTGAAGTTGAAGTATTAACCGGCGACGTTAAGCACTTACTTACTAATTGATCGAGCTCAACAAAAAACATTTCTCACTAATATTTAAGACCAACTGGTGAATGAAAACAAAAAGTAAACAAAGACAAACTAGCAATTGAAAAAGCTAGTAAACAAAAACAAGCTAGTAAACAAAAACAAGCTAGTGAATGAAAACGAACCTTCGATATGTAAAGAATCTGAATAAAGTTCCAAATGCCACTCCGATTATGTTCGCTGAAATATTGTCGGCTAATGCACTGTCTAGACCAAGAACATAATGGCTGATCCATAAGCATCCTACGGCTATGACCATCGCCACAATATTTAATCCGAAGAACCAGATGATTTCTTTACGCTTGTCTTGGCCTTTGCGCGCTGCATAGGTCCAGTTCTTATTGCCAAAGTACGCAACCAAAGTGGCTAGAAAGGCAGAAATAACTTTTGCGGTTAGCGGCTTGCCTGAAAGCGGTGCAAAATCGCCGGCAAATCGCAGTAAATTGAAAACTCCAAAGTCCACGAGATAAGCCACTGCCCCAACAGTTAGGAACTTTGACGCTTCTGGCACCAATTTTTGTATCCGATTTAAGAGGCTCACGCTCTCAAGAGTAGGGCAAATGCACACTCAAAATTCGTTTAGGCTTGGGCTGTGGCAAAAGCGCACGGATTTCCCACCGTTGTGATGATTGGCGGAGGCCAGTTGTCGCGTATGACCCAACAAGCTGCTATCGCGCTGGGGGTCGAGTTACGAGTACTTTCTCAAAGCCCAACTGACAGCGCCGCCCAAGTAGTTGGTGAAATATTTATTGGTGAACATGACGATGCAGCAGCGATTGAGAAAATTGTTAACGGCGCTGATGTGGTCACGTTCGATCATGAGCATGTGCCACTTGAAATCATCAGAGACTTAGAAAGTCGCGGAGTTGTAGTACGCCCAGGTTCAAAGGCATTAGCACACGCGCAAGACAAAGTTTTAATGAGACAAAAACTTGAAAGCCTTGGAATCAAACAACCAAAGTGGAAAGTTTTGAATTCAGTTTCAGATGGTATCGAATTTGCAAATGTTGTTGACTACCCA
>JAPLBX010000182.1:2582-3645 GCA_026392535.1 Actinomycetota bacterium | reverse complement strand
AAGTCAGGAAATAATCGCATCATCATTTTACGGTTTTCAACCATATAAGACACGCCCGAGGGTACTCTTAGATTATCTTCCAATACATAATATTTACCTTCCTCTGCCCGAATAATATCGATTCCTGCGATATGGGCATAGATATTTCGTGGGACATCAATATGCCGCATCTCAGGTCGATATTGAGAATTATTGTAAATTTGTTGCTTTGGAATTAGCCCAGCTTTCAAGATTTTTTCGTCATGATAGATATCATGGAGAAATAAATTTAAAGCTTTGACGCGCTGCTTTAATCCCTCCTCTAGTATCTTCCAATCCTGATTTGGAATGATTCTTGGAATTTGGTCAAAGGGAATTGTTCTCTCTGTACCTTTTTCATCTCCATAAATAGCAAAGGTAATTCCGATTCGGCGAAAAATCAGTTCTGCCTCTTCGCGTTTATAGGACATTTGTACATCGCTTTGCTGTTGCAGCCAATCGCTAAAAATGGCGTAATGAGGCCAAACTTTTCCGTTAGAATCAAACATCTCGTCAAAAGGTACTTGCATATCCTTAAGATATACGCGCTCCTTGATTTTTGAAAGGCAATGTTACCAAAAATGGGATAATTGCACCAATGCGGTGCAATTATTCACTGTACTTTCCAAGCGCGACTAATCCATCAGGTAACCACCTGTAGATTAATGATTAATCCATCTATTTAGTCCTAATGATGTACCTGCCAATATGGCAAACCCTCTTCCATAAATTAAATCATGAATAGTGCTTATTCGTAATATGTTGATTAAACCATTCATGGAGTCAATTACTCATGACTCAGTTCAAATTAAACCGACCTAAGCATTAGGACTGCTCGAGAAGGCGTGTGCTTTGATTCTTCAGAAATATCCTGTAAGATTAAATAAGTAGTAGATTACGGGGCAATGCTGCTCAGTTGCAATGCAATCAATGTATAGCTAAGCTCTGTTAAAAGTTGTCTGGCTCACTAGATCCAAGCTAGTAAGCTGCCGTCTAAAGTGAATTTTCTTCAACAAATACTCAGGAGAATACAACCGGAATTTTT
>JAPLBX010000182.1:0-2542 GCA_026392535.1 Actinomycetota bacterium | reverse complement strand
TCGAATCAGTTGATCGTAGCGCCTCAAATGACTAGAACTAATGTTCTCGTTTGTTTCCAAGTGTTTTCTCCGTACAGTTCTTAAATTGAAAGGTTTTTGATGTCGTCAAAACTGACAAAATATGCCTGCATATTCCTCTGCGCTTTGATAGGCCCTTGGGCTCAGGCGCAAGACGTGGGCGTATACCCCAATCGCCCTATTAAACTCATTGTTACCGTACCACCCGGGGGGGCTGCAGACTTCATTGCTAGGCTTCTGGCGTCAAAGCTATCGACCGCATTGGGGCAGCCCGTTATAGTAGAAAACAAGGCGGGAGCAAGCGGTGTAGTTGCCAGTGACTTCGTAGCCAAGTCAGCGCCCGATGGTTATACCTTGTTGCAAAACTCGATTACTACTCATGGCATCGGCCCCCATTTAATGACCAAGTTGCCCTACGACCCCATCACATCGTTTACTCCGATCGCCATGTTGGCGAGCTTACCCCTGATCATGACGATAAACGCCGACTTAAAAGTACAAACGCTGCCTGAGTTTGTCATGCTTGCTAAGCAGATGCCAAGTAAGTTAGCCTTCGCCTCGTCTGGCAACGGTGGTGCACCGCACATGGCTGGCGAGTTGTTTACCGTGGCAACATCCATCGCCTTGATCCACGCTCCTTACCGTGGCAGCGGCCCTGCTGTGGCTGATCTTATCGGTGGGCAGGTACAAGTCATGTTTGATGGCGCGCCGTCGTTGCTGCCGCATATCCAGAGCGGAAAGATCCGAGCCCTTGCTGCTGCAAGCCCACGCCGCAATCCACTGTTACCGAACACGCCAACTTTTGCTGAGTTAGGCTTTCCTTCTGTTAATGTCGCACTTTGGTACGGCTTGATGGCGCCGGTCGGAACACCACCCGACATCGTTGCCCGCTTAAACCGCGAAGTAAACCAGGCACTGAAGTCGAGTGATGTGCTCGAGCGATTTGCGTCACAGGGAACAGAAGCTTTGGGCGGAACACCTGAGCAAGCGGCCAGTTATGTGCGACAAGAACTTGACCGCTGGGGCCCGGTGGTAAAAAAAGCTGGCATCGTTGCTAACTGAGGATGGGCTAAGCATCATATCTCTTATGCTGTATCCACTTTTATGAAGATGCTGGATGATACTTCTCCTACGCATGCGCTCGCTCAGTGGGTAGTCGATTCGCAATGGGCTGATATTGATGTAATCACAAAAAAGTCGGTTGCTTATTCATGGATGAATTGGCTTGCCTGTGCCCTCGGCGGCGCAAGCAGTCCCGCCTCAGACAGACTCATCCGTGCTCTAGCGCCTTTTGGCCACGGTGATGCGCCACTGGTTGGCCGCGCTGAAAAGTTCGACCCTGCAAATGCTGCATTGATTCACGCTTTTACTTCGAACATCCTCGACTTCGATGATACGCATTGGCCGACAGGTATTCATCCCGCTGGAACAGTTGCATCGGCCCTGGTAGCCTGGTCTAGTGAGACTATCGTGAGCGGTGAAGATTTCTTGCACGCTTTTTTGTTGGGTATGGAAGTGGAGTGCCGAATTGGTCTTGCAGTTTCGCCAGGTCACTATGAGCGAGGCTGGCATATTACGGCCACTTGTGGCGTATTTGGGGCGGCGATTGCTGTAGGGCGGCTCATGCGGCTTGAGCCTCAACAAATGGCCTGGGCCTTGGGTCATGCAGCCACACAGTCAGGCGGCTTGGTGGCCAGTTTAGGCACCATGGCCAAGAGCTTAAATATCGCCCATGCGGCACGCAATGGCTTAGTGGCCTCACAGCTTGCAAGGCATTGCATCACAGCCAACGACCGGGTGCTGGAAGCGCGTTTTGGATTTTCCGAGGTGATGGGGTCACGACCTTTGGATGAGGGCCTTTGCGCTGGGCTGGGGCAGAATTGGATTGCGTCGCATAATACCTTCAAGCCCTACCCGTGCGGATTCTTATTGCATCCAACACTAGACGCTTGCCTAACCATAGCCGATGCCCCGATTTTTGTTATGGAGGACATTGAACAAATCACGGTGACGGTTCATCCGCTATCGAAGCTGCGCGCTGATCGGATCCACCCGATTGATGGACTTGAAGCCAAGCTAAGCCTTCAGCATGCGGTTGCCATTGCCCTGCTGTGGGGCGAAGCCGGTGTACGGACCTTCACTGACGACGCTGCAAATGATCTTGTCGTGCGCGCCTGCCGTGAAAAAATCAGACTCATCGCAGACGAACAACTAAACACCGATGAGGCGAGGGTAGTCATTCATCTGCAAAGTGGGCGTGTGATCACTCGGAAGATTAGTGGGGTACAGCCACCCATGAGCTCGCAGGCACTAGAGCATAAATTTCGCGAGCTCGTTGCTTTTGGTGCACCACATTGCAACTCAGACAAACTCCTTGAAACTTTAGTAAGGTTTCCACAAATGGCTAATGTCGCTGATCTGATTGCTATGACGGTGTCGCAATCTTAATTTGACCCCCTTTAATTTTTCAAAAAATAATTTAGTCAAATGTTAATTAAGTCCTCAATGGGTTGTGGCTATATTA
>JAPLBX010000037.1 GCA_026392535.1 Actinomycetota bacterium | reverse complement strand
TGTAAGCAGTCTCAACTCGTTTCGCAACTTCTGTCTTGCCTGCAATTGTCTCTCGAATTGCGTTCGCCAGACTTTGAGGATTCTCGTTTTCAAACAAGAGTCCACAAGTTCCAAAATCGAGCACTCGATTAAAAGCGGGCAGGTCACTTGCGATAACTGGAGTGTGGCAGGCCATGGCCTCCAACAGGACTATTCCGAAAGATTCTCCCCCGGTATTCGGCGCGACATACATTGCAGAACTTTGCAACATGCGCGCCTTATCTTCATCAGATACCCGTCCTAGAAACTTTATCCTTGAGTGAAGTTCTTCTGGAAAGTCTTTTAGGGAATCTTTTTGCTCACCAGGACCAGCCACCAATAGATAGTGATTAGGGAATTCATTCGCAACTTGTTCAAACGCTTCCAATAAAACTTTGAAGCCTTTTCGATTTTCTTCAAACCGGCCGAGAAAAGCAATTGCGTGTTGATCTCTCTTACCGTTGAAAGGATTAGCGTCGAATGGTTTGGCACTGATGAAAGAGTCAATGTGCACACCATTTGGGATGAGAACAGCGTCGCCGCCAACATGTTCAACAACTGTATTTCGCGCCAACTCGCTTACCGCAACCCGAGCTGATAATTTTTCCAAGACAGTTTGTGCAAGGTTGTAACCGGCACTCAAGATACGTGACTTATCCATAGCTGAATGGAATGTTCCAACTACAGGTCCACTTGCTGCCCAACAGGCCAAAGCTGACAGTGATGGAGTCAATGGTTCGTGAATGTGAAGGACGTCGAATTGACCATTATCAATCCATTTCTGGACGCGTTTGGTTGCTTTGTATCCGAATGTGATTCGAGCAACTGAACCGTTATATGAAATTGAAACTGGAGTGCCGCCGGACGTAACCCAAGATGGAAGAACTGATTCATCAGATGTTGGCGCGAGGACGTTGACTTCGTGTCCCCTTTCCATGAGTTCTAGAGCGAGATCACGGATATGGATTGAAACTCCACCTGGAATTGCCCAGTCATACGGGCATACAATCCCGATTTTCATGAGACTGCTTCCTGGCTATTTGGCATGTCTAACCAGATTCTTTGCAACATGTGCCAATTCTCTGGGTGTTTAGAAACAATAACTTCAAACACTTTTGCTAAAGATTCTGTGACAACTTGCGTATCACCACTCTTCAAATCAATGCTTGGATAAAATTCAATTACGGTTTTGCCTGAATCTTCGTATACTGCAGCTGGAATCAAAAGCGCCTTGTTCTCAATAGCTAACTTTGCTGCACCAAGAGGCATTTTGGATTTGTGTCCAAAGAATTCAACTTCAGTTCCCTGATGCGACATGTCTCTATCAGAAACCAATCCAATAAGTTTGCCTTCGCGCAAGACTTCGGCAAGCGCCACACTTGGTGGAACGTTGCCCCCTTTGTGAGGGAAAATGATCACATTGCGCTTTTCCCTGTGTTTTGTGAATTCGTCGAAAAGCTCAACAGGTCGCAGCCGCTCAGCAACAGTCGTAATACTTCCGAATTTCAAAGCAACAAATGCGGCAGCTAAATCCCAGTTTCCCGAATGTGTTACCGAAACGACAAC
>JAPLBX010000185.1 GCA_026392535.1 Actinomycetota bacterium | reverse complement strand
TCCTGCTTCTCTAATGGAAGATAGGCAATCGGTTAGATACTTCGAGCGAGTTCCTAAAGTTGGTACCACAATTGCAGTATCAACAACGGTTTGAAACTTGCTTAAATCCATGGAGCTATCTTAGGAACATCAATGATGTGACCATTTAGTTGCGCAATATCGTGATCAACCATAATTTGAGCCAATTGTTTCGGCAATACTTGCGCCTTCCAACCGAAAGTTTTTTCAGCGAGAGCGCTACTACCAACTAATGAATCAACCTCAGTTGGGCGAAGATAACGCTCATCAAATTTAACGTATTTTTCCCAATCTAAACCAGCATGTTGAAAGGAGAATTCAATGAAATCTTTTACGCTGTAATCAGTTCCAGTTGAAACAACATAGTCATCAGGTTGATCCTGCTGGAGCATCATCCACATGGCATGAACATATTCCGGTGCATATCCCCAGTCACGTCGAGCATCAAGATTTCCCATGTATAGGAAGTCTTGATTACCGGCCTGGATGTTTGCAACGGCACGTGTGACCTTACGGGTAACAAATGTCTCACCGCGTCGTGGACTTTCATGATTAAACAAAATCCCATTTACCGCAAACATTCCGTATGCCTCGCGGTAGTTGCGAGCAATCCAATATGAATAAACCTTGGCAACGCCGTATGGAGACCTTGGATAAAAAGGAGTATCTTCATTTTGCGGCGGTGGAGTTGCACCAAACATTTCCGAACTGGATGCTTGATAAAAACGTGTCGGAATTCCTGATTGACGGATTGCCTCTAAGATTCTGATCGTTCCAAGACCTGTAGTATCCCCAGTGTATTCAGGCTCGTCAAAAGAAACACGTACATGTGATTGCGCAGCTAAATGATAGATCTCATCTGGCTGAATTTGATCTATAAGAGTTACGAGACGAGATCCATCAGATAGATCACCATAATGCAAGAAAAGTTTGGCATCGGGGTCATGTGCATCTGTATATAAATGATCAATTCGAGCGGTATTGAAGGTTGAAGCTCTGCGAATTAATCCATGGACTTCATACCCTTTCCCTATAAGTAACTCTGCTAGGTAAGAACCGTCTTGGCCAGTTATGCCGGTAATTAAGGCCTTTTTTTTAGTTTCATTCACGACTTCATATTATCGTCTGCCGTCAAAAATGTTAAAGAAAGGGGATGTTTTAACGTTGCGAATCTGCTTTTTGCCAATTTTATGCACATGCATTTGATGGATAATCACCTTTCTTTCCCTTGGCCTGGAGTGCCAATCGATATCCGTTTGCAGTTTCCTCAGCACACTTTTCCCAACTGAAGTTCTTCGCTTGAACAAGCCCGCCCAATGCCATTGAGTGCCTCATATCAGGAGATGTGATTATCTTCCTCATTTCCTTCGCCAACTCCTCCTTTTCGCCAGCACGGAAGTAATGCGCAGCTTTGCCTCCAACTTCGGGCAGAGACGAGGTGTCGCTTAGAAGTACAGGACATTTAGCTGCCATAGCTTCCAGTGCAGGTAATCCAAAGCCTTCGTATAGGGAAGGCATCACATAAAGTTCTGCCTGGATATATAGCTCATTCAGTTCAACATCGTTAGCCTCTTCCTGAATAACTCGCCCATTTAGGTTCAGGTTCGAAATAAGTTCCAACTCGGAGGGTAAGAACTTTCCTCCACCAATGAATAGCAGTTTTAAATCACTGAATTCTTTAAGCATCGAGAAGGCTTCAATGAGAAGAGCGCCTTGTTTGTAACCATTTCGATTTCCAACGAAAAGAACGAATTTGAACTGTCGAAATCTTTTTGGTTTCAAATCAAATGAGAAGCTGGAGCTTGGGGCTAAGTAGGTCAAGTGAGTTTGAAGCTTCGGCAAGTTATAGATTCTTTTTGCATCATCTGTTGCACTGTTACTTATTGAAAAAACCAAGTCGCAGTTTTTTAGATACCTTTCTTTTGCAAAATGTGGATTTCCAAATCTCCCTTTTGCATTAGTTATTTCAGGAATCATGTCGTACAAAGTTACGGCTTGCACGTATGAGTGATACTTCCTTAGAAAATTCTTTTGATAAAAAGTGTGATGGACTACATCCCAGCCATTTTCATTAGTTGGATTAATCAATGAAAGCACTAACTCACGCCAAGGCTGCAGCACTCCGCTACAGTCACTTACGCCAAGTCCTTTAAGATTTGAAATCGCATAATCGTTGATTGCATTTGAATTCATCAACACTGGGTTGATTCCAAGATCGGCATTTTGTTGAAACGCCTTAATTAGTTCGACGAAATATCTACTGATTCCGCCGCGCCTTTGCATTAGAAAAATCTGCGGATCGTAAGCGACCGTAATCATGTTATTCTCAACTAACTTTGAACATGTTTGTAATAAACAACTTGATACCCATTTTAGCTTGCAAGGTGAAGGAATTTGCACGAGAAATCTAGGGTGCCTGGTTGTTAGACTGAGGTTCATGGATTCACAAACCTCCCTTAAGGGATCTCTTATTGTGATTCCGGCCTATAACGAGGCCGAGAACTTGAAATCAGCCCTTTCTGAATTGCAAGGTTCGCTTCCAGGCTCTGCAGTTCTCGTAGTTGATGATGGATCAACCGATGGAACAGCAGCTTTAGTTCAGTCCTTTGGAGTTCCTGTCTTAATAATGCCTTTCAACGTTGGTGTTGGCGGGGCTATGCGAGCAGGATTTACATATGCGTTTAGAAATGGATTCAAAAACGTGGTACAAGTTGATGCGGATGGCCAGCATGTTCCCAGCGAGGTACCTCGTTTGGTTGCTGAACTAGAGAATTCGGATGTTGTTGTCGGCAGCAGATTTGCTCCTGGCTCCAATACGTTCAAAGTTTCGCCAATTCGCAGATTAGTTATGAAAATCTTGGCCTTCACACTTACAAGGATCGTGGGTACGAAGCTCACAGATGTAACCTCCGGGTTTCGCGCGACAGGACCTAATGCGCTGGAACTATTTAGTACCTCATACCCACCCGAATACTTGGGGGACACAATCGAATCGCTGGTAATTGCGCATCGGGCTAACTTGGTAATCAAAGAAATGCCAACAACAATTAGGTCCAGAAATCATGGAACTTCAAGTCAGACCAGGTTCAAGGCAACTATCTACACATTGAGAGCGCTCGTAGTTCTGTTCCTAGCAGTGATTCATAAGAGAACCCCTTATCAAGTTGGTGACAATAAGTAATGGCAAACAGGACCTTTTTTATAATTTTTGCAGCGATAACAATTCTCATAGTTATTGAATTATTAAGACGTTCAGTGCTTCGGGAGAAGTATGCAGTTTTCTGGGCTGTTATTGCCACTACATTTTTCGTATTTGCCGTATTTCCGGCAGCTCCGTCAAGAATTAGCACGTCACTAGGTTTTGAAACTACATCAAATTTCATTTTGGCTTTAGTGATAGGAATGCTGATGTTAGTTGTAATGCAATTGAGCCTTGAAGTCGGAAAGCTTGAAGATAAAATCCAAACACTTGCAGAAGAGGCTGCGTTATCTCGCGAAGAAGATTTTGAAACAAGGCCTAGTTAATGGAATCAGGACCAATAGAAGCACCGATCAAGAATTCAGAGAAATGCTCAGAATCGGCCGTCCTGGTTATTGCTTTCAATAGGCCAGATTCCTTAAAGGTTTTGATTGACCGGCTTCGAACCATAAAACCCAAAAAAATCTATTTTGCTGTTGATGGTGCACGCCATGGAAGAATTGAAGAGGCTCAGCTCGTGATTGAGACGCGTGCCTTAGCTACCAGCTTTGATTGGGATTGTTCAGTCGCAACTAAATTTTCTGAAGTGAACCTTGGTTGTGGGTTAGGAGTAAGTTCTGCAATCTCTTGGGCATTTGAGACAGAATCAAAACTTATTGTTCTGGAAGATGACATCATTCCTGATTTTTCATTCTTTCCTTATTGTGAAGAGCTTCTTGAGCTTTATGAATCAAACAAGGAAGTGTTTGCAATTTCTGGATGTAATTTCGTCCCGGCGACATTGTTAAATGAAAACGAAAGTTATCGATTTAGCCAGATTCCGCATGTATGGGGCTGGGCACTATGGAAAAGATCCTGGGAACTCTACGAATTTGAGTTGAATGATTGGCGTTCACAACTGTCAACGTCTGATCTTAGGCAAGTTCTGGGAGGATCTTGGATCGCAACAATGATGTGGGCAAGGATCTTCACACTGATGGAAAAAAAGAAGATTGATACATGGGACTACCAACTATGTTTTGCAGCAATCAAGAATAAAAAAATGATTGCGACACCAAATGTCAATCTGACGGAAAATATTGGATTTGGTGACATGGCAACCCACACGATGAAAAAGCCAGATTACATTCTGGAAAAAGGAAGTCTAGTTTTTCCATTGAAACACCCTATGTTTTCAATAAACACAAAAGTAGATTATTGGATTCAAAAGAACGTTATGGGTGCAAGTTATCCAAGTATTCTTAGATTGGTTAAGAGGCAACTACTCGCAAGTATTAGAGGTTTGAAAATTAGATCTTCTCTGAAGAAAGTACTTGTCCCGATAATTGATCAAATTGGTTTCGCCTCGGCCGCATACTATGAGTCAAAAAACCACATAATTAATCAATCTGGTGACTTGATAAATTTTTCGAAGCCACCGATAGCTCTTGCAGACGAGAAACTTGTTGAGTTTTTGAAGCACTTGTCAGTTAAACGAATCAATGGTCTTGATCTGGTTCGAATTGGTGGAAACAATGATGGCGGATACGTGATGTATCGACCTAGCCAACCATCGGTCGCTTTGAGTCTAGGTGTTGGCCCAAATGTCTCATGGGACAAAGAAATGATTTCCCTTGGCCACAAGGTCTACATGTTTGATCCCACTATTAAGAAACCACCTATGAAGGTAAAAGGTGCGAGGTTCCACCGAATTGGTGTTGAGGGAAACAATGAAAGTTTCCCAAATCTTGACCTGCGCCCACTGAAGAATTTGCGAGCAGATTTAACGGAAGAAGCCAATAGCTACATCCTAAAAATTGATGTTGAAGGTGCTGAGTGGCAGGCATTTGCCAATGCTGATCCAAGCGAACTTGAAAACTACGAACAGATTGCTGTTGAGTTTCACGATTTGAACAAATTAAAGAACGCAATCAATGCAGAAACGATGTTAAAGGCACTAAAGAATATCTCGCTTTCACATCACTGTGTTCACATTCATGCCAATAACTATTCAAAACTTATTCGTTTTGGCGAGTACTGGTTTCCAGATGCTATCGAGGTTTCATTTGTTCGAAAGAGCACTGAGCAGGTCACTAGTGGAGCTAAAGACGTGTCTTCAGAATTTGATCAACCAAATTGTGAGTTTTTGGATGATTACAATCTCGAGGCACTAATTGAGCTATGGAACAAGGAACAATGACTAAAACGAGAATTGAAGCCCTTGCCTCGAGAAATTTGATTTGAGTTTAAACAGTTGAACATGCAACTCAACCGTCAGTCACCGTATTTACGCGTAATTCTTATTGGTGTAGACCAATTGATTTCTGCAATAAGCAATTTTCTGGTTATTTGGCTGTGCCTCACATCACTACCGACAGAAACTTTTGGCAGTTTTTCGTATTCATGGAGCACGATAGCTCTCTTCGTAGTACTTGGCCGAGCGCTGTTCGGAATCCCAGCACTTCTGGATTCTGAAGGCGAAGGCCCCAAACAAGTAATCGACCTAAGTTCGTCCCTTACGGGGACGCTTTTTCTAGGTGGACTAACTGCGATAGTTACTTTTTTGTTGTATTTATTGGGAGGTGTCAACGCGGGAGATAAGTGGATTTTTGGCCTGTTTATGATTGCACCAGCAATTTTGCTTCAAGATCAAATCCGATACCTAGCAATTGCACTCAAAAGGATTCCTTATGCAATTTTTCTTGACCTGCTCGTTCTATTCTGCATTCTTATTACGGTAGTTTTAGCAAAAGTAAATGAGTTCACTGGATGGTATTTGATAATTGGGTTGACAATTGGATACCTCGTGGCCTCTGTCATTTTCATATCATCAAATGCCGTTACCTTTAGTGTTCGCAAGCTGAATCAATTCATTCAGCTCGATTTTGAACGACGATCAAAGCTTGTTGGAGATGCCGTCCTGGCATGGGGATTTGGATTGGTCGCGATCACACTGATCAGAGTCGCCACAGGCGACGCCGGTTTTGCAATCTATAACGGTCTTGTTTTTCTTGGACTCCAGGCGGAAGTCGTTAGAACCAAAGGAAATCTTGCCATTCGACACCGTACTTTGCTTGTACTCATAAGCTTTAGTCCAATATTGTGGACGCTTGTTTCGAATAGTGCCCCAGAAGCTTTTGTTGAAAAATTCTTAGGAGAATCGACGCAACAAATTTTAGCCAACTCCATCCCTTTCAGTATTTCGTCAACCCTGCTAATTGGCATAGAAGTTCTTAATCTATTCATGAGAGCGCACAGCAAATTTGGCAACATTGCAAAGATACGGTTGATTTCAGGCATTCTGTCGCTTTCATTCTTAACTCTTGGATTAGTTACGAGCGCAGAATTGATAACTTTGATTTACATACTTGCATTGGGACAATTCATTGGACTAACACTCACAATCAATTCCTTAAGAACTGAAAAATCTTAAAATCTAGATAAGCAGCCATTCTCATTTTGGTGGATAAGATCGAGATGTGAGAAATGTTCCGTCAATATCATTGATTAGAATTCACAACAATGAAACTTCACAAAGTTCCGTTGAATCGGCAGAGTTGATTTCTAGAATTGCAAGCTCACAGTCAATCGATGTGCAAACAGTCGAAGTTTCCGAGCAACCAAAGCTCTTGGCTCAGTCCGAGATCAACCACCCGCGTCGAGGATTAGTTAGCAGAAGAAATAGGCAGAGAAAACTGGAAATTTCCTGGTCTATCTACCTAGGATCAAAGTTTCTTCTGATCAAAAGAATCAAATCTCTAATTGGGCAATCAATCTATGTTGTAGCCATTAGTATCGATAGAAAAAACTTGCTCAAGAGCTTCGCATAATGCAAATCGAACGCTTTGTAACAGCAAAACATGTTAAAGGTTTACGGGACTCGGCAAATTTGGGTGCAACCATCACATTTATTCTAGAAGTGGATGCAATTGCTCACGAAAACTCGACTTGGCAGATCGAAGAAATTTTTAATGTCCTTTCGACTTATTCAGAGCATCCTACGTATATCAATATTGCTGGCGGACTGTTGAATTACGAGATAGGCATTTCCCAGCTAGCAAGCAGTTTTTCAAATTCTGTCGACATTTTTACATTAGCCGTATCAAACACCTCGTGCGCCTACGCTATAAATGAGATTTTCCTTAGTGATTTTCTGAAGTTTGTTGATTCCAATCCAAATATTTTGGATTTCGGCATCGACTGGGTCTATAACTCATTTTTCTTGATTTCAGAGAACAAAATAGCTTGTTTTCACTCAAGCCCACCAGCGCTATCCCATGGGTCGTTTACTGGAAAATCTGAGTCTTGGAACCCAAGGAATAGAAGCTGAGCTCGAAATCAAAAGCCAAGCACTAAAGATTTTCGATAAAGGGGCGAATCCAAGAGCCAAATTATGCATCGTTAGAATATTGAGAGGCAGATTAGCTGTTTCACGCGCTGGGAGTAGCCATGGCGATAGTCGTTGTTGATGTAGCACTTAAGCCTGAAATCCTTGACCCCCAGGGACGCGCCATCGTTGGTGCGCTTGGTCGAGTCGGGCTCGAAGGCGTTTCAGATGTGCGGCAGGGAAAGCAGTTTGTGCTAAACATCGACGGCGATGTTGATGAGGCAAAGCTGGCTCAGATTAATGAGATTGCTGCAACGCTTTTGAGTAATCCAGTTATCGAAGATTTCACAGTGCAGGTTCGCCCATGACTCCACGGGTTGGCGTGATCACCTTCCCTGGATCCCTTGACGATAAAGATGCGGCTCGCGCAGTTCGTTTAGCTGGCGGCGAATCAGTTTCCCTTTGGCATGCCGATGCTGATCTGCATTCCGTTGATGCAGTCGTATTGCCTGGCGGATTTTCGTATGGCGATTATTTGCGCTGCGGCGCAATTGCAAAGTTTGCTCCAGTGATGGGAAAGCTTGTCGATGCAGCTAATGGCGGATTACCTGTCCTTGGAATTTGCAATGGATTTCAGGTTTTAACTGAATCGCATTTATTGCCTGGCGCATTGACTCGTAACGATCACTTGCACTTCATTTGCCGGGATCAAAAACTTCGAATAGAAAACAATAGTTCGATGTGGACTTCGGATTTTGAGGTCGGTCAAGAAATTTTGATCCCACTTAAGAATGGTGAAGGCGGCTACGTAGCTGATGAAGTGACTTTGGATGAATTAGAAGGCGAAGGACGAGTGATTGCTCGTTACCTAGAACTCAATCCAAATGGATCCCGTCGCGACATTGCTGGCATTACCAATGAGCGTGGAAACGTAGTTGGCATCATGCCGCACCCAGAACATGCAGTTGAAAAGCTGACTGGCCCAACTACTGATGGCCTTGGATTCTTTACCTCACTTCTTTCATCACTTGTTAACAACGGAAAAATTTCAGCATGAGCATTGACACTGTTTCCGATGCCACTTCTTCACCAAAGACTGCACAACCATTTGCTGAACTTGGTCTAAAGAAAGACGAATACGAATCTATTCGCGAGATTCTGGGTCGTCGCCCAACTTCATCTGAGTTGGCAATGTATTCGGTTATGTGGTCTGAGCACTGCAGCTACAAATCTTCCAAAGTTCACCTACGTCAGTTTGGAACCAAGGTTCCAAAAAACGATTCAATGCTCGTTGGTATAGGCGAGAACGCTGGCGTAGTTGACATTGGCCAGGGCTGGGCTGTGACATTCAAGGTTGAGTCCCACAATCACCCGTCATACGTTGAGCCTTACCAAGGAGCAGCAACCGGTATTGGTGGCATTGTTCGCGACATTATTTCTATGGGTGCACGTCCAGTTGCAGTCATGGACCCACTTCGATTCGGTGATCCAGAAAATCCTGATACACGACGAGTCCTAACTGGAATTGTTTCCGGCATTGGCGGTTATGGAAACTGCCTAGGCTTGCCTAACATTGGTGGCGAAATCGTTTTTGATGCCAGTTATCAGGGCAACCCATTAGTAAACGCCCTTTGCGTTGGAACTATGAAGCACGAAGACATTCACTTAGCTAAAGCCAGTGGTGTTGGTAACGCTGTGATCCTTTATGGAGCTCGTACTGGTGGAGATGGCATTGGTGGCGTAAGCGTTTTGGCTTCAGAAACATTCGATGCTGACGGACCAGCCAAACGACCAAGTGTTCAAGTTGGCGATCCATTCATGGAGAAACTATTAATTGAATGCACTTTGGAAGTTTTGCATGCGGGATTAGTTGAAGGCATTCAGGACTTGGGCGGCGCGGGAATATCTTGCGCAACAAGTGAGCTTGCCAGCAATGGCGAAGGTGGCATGCACGTTTGGCTTGATCGAGTATTGCTACGCGACAGCACTTTGTCACCAGAAGAAATCCTGATGAGTGAATCACAAGAACGAATGTGCGCGGTCGTTGAACCAGGAAAAATCGATGCCTTCATGGCAGTTTGCAAGAAGTGGGATGTTGAAGCAGTAGTTATTGGTGAAGTGAATAACTCTGGTCGCTTAACAGTTGAATGGCACGGCCAGGAAATTGTTAACGTGCCACCAAGATCTGTTGCGCATGATGGCCCGGTTTACGAACGTCCTTATGCGCGCCCAGATTGGATGGACGTTCGCCAATCCTCAGGTCCAGACAATTTGGTTCGACCAAAGTCTGCGGCCGAAGTTAAGCAAACATGGCTCACAATGACTGGAACCCCAAACTTAGCTTCCAAGTCTTGGGTGACTTCGCAGTATGACCGTTATGTAATGGGCAACACTGTTCTTGCTCAACCAGAAGATAGCGGCATGATTCGTGTTGATGAAAAGACCGGTCTTGGTATTGCTGTCTCAACAGATTGCAATGCTCGGTTTGCGGCCCTTGATCCTTATAAGGGTGCCCAGCTTGCACTAGCTGAGTCGTATCGAAACGTTGCCGTTACCGGTGCAAAGCCTTTGGCCGTAACCAACTGCTTGAACTTTGGTTCGCCAGAAGATTCAGCAGTGATGTGGCAGTTCGAGCAAGCTGTTACTGGTTTAGCTGATGCTTGCTTAGAAATGGGAACCCCGGTTACTGGTGGCAATGTTTCGTTCTATAACCAAACTGGCGAAGTTGCGATTCATCCAACTCCAGTAATTGGTGTGCTTGGTGTAATTCAAGATGTTGATCGTCGCACTCCAATGGCTTGGCAGCGCGATGGCGAGATTGTTTACGTGCTTGGAGCTACTCGGGATGAATTAGCCGGCTCAGAATGGGCGCATGCTATTCATGATCACCTTGGTGGCTTGCCTCCGGTTTTGGATTTGAATGCTGAAATGACTTTGGCTGAAATTTTGGTAGCAGGCTCAAGAGATGGTTTGTTTACTGCAGCTCACGATGTATCTGAAGGTGGTATTGCGCAGAGCCTTGCTGAGATGGCTATGCGATCTGGTGTAGGTGCTCGTCTTGAAGTCCCCGCTGGGATTGATGCCTTCACATTCTTGTGGAGTGAATCTGCAACCCGTGCCGTTGTGGTTGTGTCGCAAGATTGCTACGAGAAATTCGTAGCGCTTTGTGATGCAAAGAAGTTCCCAGTCACCAAAATTGGTGTGGTTGATGCTTTGAGTAAGTCAATTGAATTGGCTGGAGTATTCGGCGAGTCAATTTCGCTTGACATCGAGGAACTTCGCACAATCAGCGAAGAAACTTTGCCTCGACTATTTGGCTAAGCGTGTATTAGAGCAGTTCGCTTAGATCACTTCGTTCGCCACTTGCGGTGATTTTTCCGATGGCAACCGCATCGCCCCAAGTTAGTTTCTGAGTGAATAACTCGAGCCAAGTTTGTGGACTCATTTCAACGACAGCTGGAGGGGTGCCACGGCGATGGGTTGTGCCACCAAGGATCTGGACTGCCAGGAATGGTGGAACTCTGACTTCAACAGCGCGGCCTGGGTTTTGTTCGGCAAACCATTGCAGGGAGGTTCGAACTCCATTGGCGAGAAGTTCTGGGTTAGTTGGGTTGGCCAAAGCGATAGTTGCATTCCCCAGTGCGAGGGCGCGATCAACCTTGGTCATACACCCATCTTGTCGCATGGGTTGGGCGGTAGACTAGGGCCTGTGGCAGGCGATGGTCGACTCAATCACGAGTTGCTCCCAGGGGAAAAAGGTCCGCAGGATGCCTGCGGTGTTTTTGGCGTATGGGCACCCGGAGAAGAAGTAGCCAAACTTACGTTTTACGGCTTGTATGCATTGCAGCATCGTGGTCAAGAATCAGCTGGCATCGCCGTTAGCGATGGCCACAACATCACAGTCTTTAAAGACATGGGTTTGGTATCTCAGGTCTTCACTGAATCAGCTTTGGAATCGCTTTCCGGTTACATCGCAATCGGTCACACCCGTTACAGCACCACTGGATCTAGTTGCTGGGATAACGCGCAACCAACTTTCCGGGCAACTGCAACCGGTCACCTTGCGCTTTCTCACAACGGCAACATAACCAACACACATGACCTTTCTTCGCGCTTGCGGGAGGCACGTGAATCTGCTGGTGAGTTGTATCCAGATTTTGGCAACCTTGCAACGACTGATACCGACATCTTGACTGCTTTACTGGCAGCGCATCCTGACATGACCATGGAAGCTGCTGCAATGCTCGAGCTGCCAAATGTTCGTGGCGCGTTCTCGCTGGTGTTCATGGATGATCAAACTTTGTATGGAGCTCGTGATCCACAAGGTATTCGCCCGTTGGTACTGGGTCGCCTTGAGCGCGGATGGGTGATTGCATCTGAGACTGCGGCACTCGATATCGTTGGCGCAACATATGTTCGTGAGATTGAACCAGGTGAGATTGTTGCAATCGATGAACACGGACTACGTTCAAATCGATTTGCTGATGCTGATCCAAAGGGTTGCTTGTTTGAATTTGTTTACCTTGCCCGC
>JAPLBX010000120.1 GCA_026392535.1 Actinomycetota bacterium | reverse complement strand
CAGTCCGCGCAAACTAATTGCAACCTCGCGACTCATATGCGGGGTATCACCTTCCAGCTCGTTCACCCTTGAACTCTCCGACACTAGCACCCCAATTGCCCTAAAAGCAGGGGCTTGACCAACCTAAATTCACGGAATGAATAACTTGAGCGAACAAATGTGCAGTTAAGAAACGTATGGCACTTTTGCTTTGAGGGTGATCTGAGCCTCAGTAATCAAAAGCCCTGAAGTTGCTATTAATAATGTGATGAAGAAAACCGGTCGGCTATAGAAGTCTTGCCCGCGCATCCACGCTAGAACAAACAGCAGCGCGATGATCTTTAACAGCCAAGAACCAAGCACGATGGCTCCGAGTTTTTCCGCACTAATGCCAGCGGTCTTGAGTGCGGTTACTGCTGTCACACCAAAGAACAACCATGGGATTCCGCCACCAAGGGCAACGCCCCAACCAGCTGATTCTTGGCCAGCTAGGAACAAAGCAGCCGAAATCACTGGCACCAAAAGAAATGCAACCGCACCCACTCGCAAGATTCGTTTCATTGGCACAATTAATGCTTCGTTGTGGCTCATTTGGCTACCCGGCTTTCCCACTTAGATTTTGGAATTCGAATACGTTGCACAAGAACGAAAGATGCAAACAGGAATACTGGCACGCAAATAGTCCATGAAATAAATGCCAATGCAACAGCGAAGAAAGAAACCAGCGCTGCCCACGCATACATCAAATACACCGCGCGCCGAGCCGAGTGTCCGCGTTGAAGAAGCCTGTGATGCAAATGCTCTTTGTCAGGTGCAAACGGATTTTGTCCGCGGGATGTTCGACGAATGATTGCAAGCAACAAATCCAACATCGGCAAACCAAGCACTGCTACTGGCAGAAGTAGCGGCAACAAAGTTGGTGCAAGTGACGTTCCTTCAAGAGCATTTGGATCCACTTGACCCGTTAATGAAATCATTGAAGTTGATAGAAGCAAACCCAACAACATGGAACCGGTATCACCCATAAAGATGCGAGCTGGGTTGAAGTTATGTGGCAAGAAACCAATTGCCATACCTGCAATAGTTGCACTAATCAAAGTTGAAAGAGTCGCCCGCTCCAAACCAAAGTGGCCACTAAGCCAGTATGAATAAACAAACGATGCAAGTGCGGCAATACCAATTACACCCGCAGCAAGTCCGTCTAATCCATCGATGAAGTTCACTGCATTAATGGTTACCAAAACCACCAAGACCGTTAAACCAACTGAAGTGAATGGATCGAGAATGGTGGCATTCCCAAGTGGTAACCAAATAAAGCCAACCCCTTGGTATGCAAGTAAACCTGCGGCAAGTGCTTGGCCCGCTAGTTTGGTCGATGCATCAATATCAAACTTGTCGTCAAGTAATCCAAGAACCACAAGAATGGTTGCCGAAATCACCACTGCGCGAAAAGCATTCGTATCCACAAATACTGGACTCATGCGGGGCAAGTGGGATGCGAACAGATAAGACGCAACCAATCCGCCATACATCGCCAAACCACCCCAACGAGGTGTGACAACAGTGTGCACATCGCGAGATCGAACTTGTGCCATCGCACCAAAACGCTGTGCAAGTGTGCGAGCAACAGGAGTTAGTAAATACGTGGCTGCCGCTGCAACAAATAAGCAGAGCAGATATTCACGCATTTAAAGTCCTAACCGCGCGGGTATGCTGGGAATTTATGCACGAGAGTTGTTACTTCAGCTGCGATATCTGCACTAGCAGCAGCGGTTTCAGCTTTAATCGCACGACTAATCAACTTACCGATTTGCTTCATCTCTTCCACGCCCATTCCTTGGGTGGTGACAGATGGTGTGCCAACGCGAATTCCAGATGCAACTGATGGTGGAGCTGGATCGTATGGAATGGCGTTCTTATTCAAAACAATTTTGGCTGCCCCGGCACGCTTCTCAGCATCAGCACCAGTAACACCAACACCTTGAAGATCTAGCAATGACAAGTGAGTGTCGGTGCCGCCGGTGATTGGTCGCAATCCTTCCTCTGCCAAAGAAGCAGTCAAAGCCTGAGAGTTCAAAATCACTTGCTTCGCATATGCCTGGTATTTAGGAGTCGCACATTCAGCCAAGTTGACAGCTTTTGCGGCCACGGCATGCATAAGCGGT
>JAPLBX010000126.1 GCA_026392535.1 Actinomycetota bacterium | reverse complement strand
GTTATCTTTCCGGTATCAATCTCAGTCCGTAGTGCAACAAGTAAATCGCGGAGTGAAGTTGGCCCAATACCGAGTGCTTTTTTAGTTGCGACATTTGAGAGCGAAGTATCAACTGGAACCTGTCCTGGGAATTGATTCTCGATAGAAGGTGGGGCTTCCCGAAGCAGAGTTGCATCTAACTCAAAAATTTCACAGATCAATCTCGCGTAATCCATGCGGTTTATTGCATCATCGCCAACTAAGTGAAAAGTTCCGTGAACCTTGCGCGAGACGATTCTTTCGACTTGCGCGCCAATTTCAGATGCGAGAGAAGGAGCAGTAACTTTATTTACTAATTCGCCACCAAATACCGTAAAGGTTTTTCCAGCTTTTAAATCAGCAACCAAAGCAGATGCGAAATATCCAAAGCCAACATCTTGAGTTCGTGGGCCAACTTCCAAAGTCTGATGAATACCCATGACACCATCGACTCTTGCGATGACACCATTGTCTGGTGCGAGATCACGAATTACTTGTTCACCTAAAGATTTTAAAACACCATAGAAATTAACTGGATTTCCGGTATCACTTTCTAGTGCCATGTGGCCAGTGCCATCCATTACCCAACCTGTTGAAATATAAATAATCTGTGCGCCATTGCTATTTGCTGCATGTGTGACTCTTTGGGTTAGCCCAACAAATGAGTCATATGCATATTCCCGATTTTGTTGTAACTTGTTGAAATCATTTGCGATACCGCTGTGAACAATTGCAGCACAGCCTTTTGTAGCTTCAGCAATTGAAGCAATGCTAGATAAATCTGTAACTGTTGTCTTCCAAGGCAATTGTTTATCCGGTTGGCTGCGAACTAAACCAATTACTTCGTGACCAGCGGCCAGCAACATATTTGCAATATTGCCTCCAACGAATCCATTGGATCCGGTCACTGCAATCTTGGCCATTGTTTTAATTCCAATTCCTCTAGTAAATAGTTGCGCTCCGCTGTTAGGATTGGACCGCTCCAAAACAATAGCCGTAATTCCAGATTGATTCAAGAGAGAATATGACCATGAGCAAGCCCCGCTACTTCTACAAAAAGGGTGAACTCGCGTCCGGCGATTGGGATGTAATCGTCAACGACAAACTTCCTGGCTGGAAGCACACCGGCACAAGAGTTGCCACACTTTCTCCAGGTAAAATTTTTGAGATCGCTGCCGACAAAGTTGAGCGATTAATTTGGCCACTTGAAGGCGAAGGTATTGTTGTTGATTATGTTGTAAATGGCGAAACAAAAAGCCAGAAGCTAACGGGGCGCAAAACTGTATTTAGCGGCCCCACTGATGTTCTTTATCTTTCAATCGATACTTCAATAAAGATTTCTGGATCCGGCCGTTTCATTATTGCCGAAGCACCGGCGAAGAATTCGTTCCCAGATAAATACATTCCGGTAAAGAGCGTTCCAGTTTTTGCTCGTGGTGCCGGTCCAGCTTCTCGCCAAGTGCATAATTTTGGCGATCCTGCTGAACTTGCGGCAGATCGTTTTATCGTTGTTGAAATTATCGTTCCTGCCGGAAATTGGTCGGGCTCCCCTGCGCACAAACATGACACTTATATTCCTGGCGTCGAATCAAACTTAGAAGAAATTTATTACTTTGAAGCTGCTGTAAGTAAGAACTTG
>JAPLBX010000140.1 GCA_026392535.1 Actinomycetota bacterium | reverse complement strand
CTAGAGCAGATCACCGGCAAGACATCAGATGCACCACTTTGCATGACCTGTGGCATCAAGATGCGCCCAGCAGGTTCCTGCTACGTATGTGAAGGTTGCGGAAGCACAAGCGGCTGCAGCTAATAGCAAATAAGCAACAAAATAAGCACTAAAAACACAAAGGCCTCCTGGGAAACCAGGGGGCCTTTGTTTGTTTTAATGAACTAAGTGATAATTCACTTTGCACTCTAGTTTCTAGACAGCGGACTTGCGACAAAAGGCTCGGACGTCGCATCGTGAGCACTTTGTGAATTCTGGCTGGGGCTCAAAGACTCGATCTTTGATACCAGTTGCGGCATCGGTAACTTTCTTAAGTGCACCTTCAATTGCACTTGGTGAAATGTCAACTGGCCTTCGATCCTCTTTGTCTAAGTCATGAAGAAATGCTCCCTGTACATCAAGGCCTTCACGCAAACCTGCAGCAGCATAAACCTTTAGCTGTAGTCCAAGCTCACGATCATCGATCGCAGTCTTGTAATCAACAATCGCCAAAGTGTCAGGGGCGCCGTCATGTCTGTCAAGGATTACATCGGCACGTCCCGAAACAACAACGCCATCGAGGGCGAGCTCAAATGGTCTTTCTGTTTCCCAAACTCTTTGCATGTCGGATCCATATTTGTCCATGTACTTAAAAACAAGTCCTCGCGCATTTTCTTTAAACTTCTCAGCAATAGCCTTGCCTGCAAAAGGAAGAAAGAAATCAGTCGCCAGGATCCGATCCACATCAATTGCAGTCAATGGTCGATTCTTTCTTTGCGTCTCCTCGGCAATGGCGCGCATCAAATGATGCACGGCCTTTCCGTAACCAATTTCCTGAACCAGCTCGGGTGGAAATCCAATGCGATTGCGCAGCCAATAGCTGTAGCCACAATTCAAATACGCCGCAAGTTCACTATAAGTAATGTGAAGTTCAGGGTTGGTATCAATTTCGTTTTCTTGACTCCACGATTCCGGATAGGAAAGCGTGTCTTCGTAAGCCTCGGCAACCTCGAGAATATATGGCGAGACTGGACCTTTCGCTTTGGTTACACGTTCGTGAGCAGATAGGGCAAGCCATTCGCGGGCACGGGTAATGGCTACATAAAACAACCTACGCTCATCAGCATCAGTTCCTTCGTATCGCGCTGCGTCAAAAAGTTCACGCGGCACAATCCAGTCCGTAACTTTCCCTGTATTGCTACTGGGAAACCGCTTCTTGGTTAGCGATGGGATAAACACAATTGGCCACTCAAGGCCCTTGGCTGCGTGCACAGTCATCAAGGAAACTGAATCAGATAGCAGATCCTCTTCGCCTTCAAAGTCCGTGTATCCACCCATTGCAATATTGAGCATGAGGCTTGCCAAATTTTTGAAGTACCAAGCTCCTTGGTCCCCATAACCTGCTTGATTTCCGTCGCCATCGCTTGCAATTCGTGATCGGCGCTGCATTGCTTCATAGTCTGCAACGAACTTGCTAAACCGAGCAATTGTTCCCAGGCGAGATTGGTAAAGCAGATCATCAATATCCCATTCACGAACCCCCAGCGCACCGGTAATTGAGTACGTAACTTCAATCAGACTGAGACGCCTGGTGTCACTACCAACAAGTTCCTTGGCTTTTGTCAATTCTTTCTCTACAACAGATATTTGAGATGGATTCAACGAATACGCCGTTCTAGCAAGCACAAGTAGTGAATCTAATGTGACAGTCTCTTGTGTTTTTGAGTACTGCCCTTGCCGCCATTCGTAATCTACGAACCATGCAAAACAGCGACCAAGAAAGTTTGCGTCGGGTTGATCAAACAATCCAGTGCGACCGCCTGGTTGAACTGGAACAGCATGGCGTTCAAAAGCGGGCAAAAGTTGCTTGTAAGCCGTCTTGCCTCGAACTAAAACTGCCATGTCTGAATATCGGAATCCCATAGAACGTAGCTTGTTAATACTTAAGGCCACCTCCGTCGCCTCTTGAACTTCGTTGTCGTAGTCAGTAACAATGTCAACGGCAGGTCCATTAGCGTCTCGGGCTGAAATCATCTGCTTATCAAGGCGCCCTGAAATTGAATGTGCAAACCTGTCGGCAAGTTCAACAATCTGTGGCCGTGAACGTCGATTCTGAAGTAACTCAAATGTTTTCACGTCTGGATAGCGCTTAGCAAAAGTTGTAATGTTGGCAACGGTCGATCCACGCCATTGGTAAATCGCTTGGTCATCATCGCCAACTACGACTAGATCTGCCTTGCCGTGCGGCTTGGCAATCATTTCAATAAGTCGTTCCTGCGAAGGATTCACGTCCTGGTACTCATCAACGATTAAGTACTTGATGTCATTGGTCACAAGTGCATGCACATCAGGATCACTTAGGACTTCAACTGCTCGAGCTATCTGAAGACCAAATGTCAGCAGTCGGTACTCATCGAGCATTTCATAAAACTTATCGACCGTGTCTTTCAAATGTTGCGGTACAAGATTTAGGTCTAGCATTTCATTTTCAATGACCGCCAAATTCTCTCTAAACCGGGCAATTCCATCAAAAGTGCCGTTTTTCTTCGATAAAGATTTCAAGTCAAGAAAGTATTGTTGTCTTTGTAGAAAAGCGGCTAATTGATTCTCATCAATTACGTCGTATGACTCATACTTTCCGACATAGCGCGTGAGTAACTGATAGCAAAAGCCGTGAATAGTTCCAACATACATTGTTCCCAATTTGTCGGACATTGTATGTCCAGCAAAGTGCAGCACTCGGGCTCTCATGCGAAACTGTCTCGGTCTTTCCTGAACCTGCGCTGGCGATTATCTGCATGTGGGTGCCACGGTAGGCAACGGCCTCGGCCGCCTGCCCAGCAAGTTGAGGAATGTCGGTGCCGAATGAATTATCTGTGCTCACTTAACTATTCTGTCGATCGAATCAGACATAAGCCAGAAAACGACCCCAGTGACCTGATTTTGTTGTTAATCAGGAAAAATTGTCAGTAGTCACCAATACTCTTGAGCAACCGTCGCCCCAAGGAGCCCAAATGCCCGATAGTCCAGAACGCGTTTCAATTGAAACTCAGCCTCCAAGTCAGGCCGTCCTTGAGGCACTCCAGGCGTTAATCCCAGGAGCAGTTTCCGATGGAGTTATCGATGCTCAGCGAATCGGAGAAGCAGCTGGACTGCCGGTCGCTGGAATCAAAGATGGTGCTGAACGCTTTGGATTAATGTGGGCCGGTAAGAGCAAAGCAGTCGAAGCCCTGCAGGCGCCGAGTATGGCCGCCTTGGCACCGGACATGAAAAACTCAATAAATTGGGACACTGCAGAAAATGTCTTTATCGAAGGCGACAACCTTGAAGTGTTAAAGCTTTTACAAAAGGCCTACAACGATCAAGTAAAACTTATCTACCTTGATCCGCCTTACAACACTGGTAACGACTTTGTTTATAAAGATGATTTCTCGCAGCCATTGAAGCATTACCTAGAAGTAACTGGACAAGTTGACGCTGAAGGTAATCGACTTGTTGCGAATACCGAGGTGTCCGGTCGTAAGCACAGCAACTGGTTAAGCATGATGTACCCAAGACTGGTATTTGCTCGCAACGTATTAAAAGAGGATGGGTTAATCTTCATTTCAATAGATGACAATGAAGTAGTTGGCTTGAGACGCTTGCTTGATGAAATTTTTGGTGAAGAGAATTTTCTCGGTCAGTTACCAACTGTCATGAACCTCAAAGGAAACAACGATGAATTCGGGTTTGCTGGTGTACACGAGTACACGATTGTTTACGCTAGGAATTTGTCTAAAGTGAAACTAGGGGAGTTCCTAGTTGATGAAGAGGGTCTAGAAAAGTGGGATGAAGACGATTTTGGTCCGTTCAAAGTCGGCGCGAATCTAAAGGCTACGGGACAGAATGCGCCACGCTCTAAGCGCCCAAATTTGTTTTTCCCGCTCTATGTCTCGAGTGACGGCAAGGTCTCAACTTCACGTGTGAATAACGATGATCAAGAGATATTGCCTCTAACAAATGATGAAGAGATGAGCTGGCGATGGAGTAAAGATAAATTCACCAACGAGCCCCACAACGTCATAGTAAGTCATTCACTCACAGGTTTGTCTATATACAAAAAACAGAGACCCGAGATTGGCGACGTGCCTACTAGGAAACCTAAATCTTTGCTATATCACCCAAGTTACAGCAGCGGCAATGGGACTCAGCAAATCAAAGCTTTGTTTAACGGAGAAACACCATTCTCACACCCAAAGCCGCTGCAACTGATTCAGGACTTTATTCTTTTGGCAAATGATCGTAATGCAATAGTTATGGACTTCTTTGCGGGCTCGGGCACAACTGCTCATGCCGTGTATGCGCAGAATTCACAGGACGGCGGAAATCGTAAATTTGTACTTATTAACATTCCTGAGGCTACAGATGGAAATGTCTCCTGTGAGAGACTTGAATTCAAGAAGGTTTCAGATGTGACGCGAGCCCGAATAATGGCTGTCGCAAAGCAGCGTGAAGAATGGCTAGAGCGAGGCTTGCGAAGCCTCGCTCTAGGACCAACTTCATTTATTGCCCAAACGTCAGCTGGACTTCAATTCGAACTTCGGGCTGAAACTATATCTGAGTCTTCAAGTGATGATTCAATTACAGCAGAAGTGCTACTGAAAAATGGGGTAAGGCTAGATCAACCTTGGAATCGGCTGCAAATAGCAGGAGAGTCCGCTGTTGTATCTGACGGTGTCTGTGTTGTTCTAGCACGGGAACTCAATGATGAAATTGTTGTAGCTGCCAAGGAACTGCAAGGTGCCCACGCCGTTATCTTTTTGGAAGATGCTTTCGCCGGGCGCGACGCAGTCAAGGCGAATGCAGTTCTTAGTTTCAAGCAAGCTAACAAAATCATGAAAACTGTATAGCCATGTCGGTAAACATCAAGTTTGAGAGCAATCAAGATTATCAAACTGAAGCTATAGAAGCAGTCACCGGATTGTTTGAGGGCCTAGCACAAGGGAGCCTTGGATCAATGGTTGGTGCTAGTCACCAAGTTGTCGGCGATGGCGACATGCTAATTCAAGACTTAGTGCATGCAAACTACATTCCTGGAAGCATTGAATTTGCGGAATTAGTCCAAGCAAACATCCGAGATGTTCAATCCAGGAAGCGAAATTCATTTAACGACGAATTTGTGCCAATCGTCCCAGAGAGCATGTGGAAGGATTTTGTTAAAGGCGAATTTCCAACTGAGTACAGTATCGAGATGGAAACCGGTACGGGAAAGACCTATGTCTATTTACGTACTGCAATAGAGTTGCACCTAAAGTATGGGC
>JAPLBX010000132.1 GCA_026392535.1 Actinomycetota bacterium | reverse complement strand
TCTCCGGTACGCGAATCCACAACTCGGGAATCGTCGTGCTTACAAAATGGGCAATGCATTCTTTTCCCCTTCCTGTGGGTAACTACTGGTTGTTTCCTGTGGATAACTGCTCAAAACAGCCTGAAATTCAGTCTTTTTTGGCCTTCCACCTGTGGACAATTCTGTGAGAAAACCACACTATGTGGGGTTTTCTAGCAAAATGACCACTAGATGTAGGGGCGTAAGTTAAGACTAAGTTGATTAAAACGCAAGCGAATATCGCAGCGACACGCCGAAAGTCTCAAGAACTAGTTGAGGTTAGGCACAATCAGAGCTTGACCAGCATGAATTTGTGCTGAATTTGAGAGTGAATTCAAATCTAGAATGCGATTTATGGTTTCGCGTGGATCTGCACTTGGATCAACCTCAGAAGCAATCTGCCACAGGGTTTGTCCAGCTTCGACAATCTGGATGTGAGTATTTGCACTCACATCACCGGTTGAAGCCGATGCGTTAGGAGTAAAGGCTGCAAATACAAGGGCCAAAACTGCCAGAACGGATGCCGTGGTGATCAGGCCTAGGACTAGGCGACCACGCTGGGTTAGAACTGTTCGAGTGCCAACTACCTTGCGGGTAGGAACCGCGTACAAATGACTCGAAATCACTGTATTTTCAAGGGTTTTTACAGTTACAGCACTCATTAGTTTCTCCTTGGTGTTACTTAGATATCCGGGGAAGTTCGAACATCTGTACGAAGTAAACCATACAAGTCCGACATCCGCCACGCCAAATCGCACAAATGTTCGGAAATTTTGTTCGAAATGGTCTAGGGTTTGGGCAGTGCCAGCGCGCCGCTCCCCTGCAGTCGCGCGCTAGCACTGGGCGCACCTTGAAGGGTGGGTCTGACACAGCAATAGAGGAGAACTTCCATGGCAACCGTCCATACGCTTCCAGATAACCCAAGCCACAACCCAGAGCTGAGTGCTCGACAAGTCATTGTGCTTCAAACAATTATCGATACTGTGGCCGAACAAGGTTTTCCACCAGCAATGCGCGATCTGCTGAATGCTTCTGGACTTTCATCAGTCTCATCTATTGCTCACCAACTTTCTGCACTTGAACGTCTTGGTTACATCAAACGCGGCAGCAACAAAGCTCGAGGTATGGAAGTACTTCGTAGTGTTGATGGCAGCGTTTTTGAAAATAACTCAACTATCGTAAATAATGATTCTGAAAATTCAGTTTCAATTCCATTGATCGGCCAAATTGCTGCTGGTACTGGTTTAATCGCAGAACAAAACATTGAAAGCACGATGTCGCTGCCACGCGAGATGACTGGCTTTGGCGATTTGTTTATGTTGCAAGTTCGCGGTGACTCAATGATTGATGCCGGAATATTTGCTGGTGATTATGTAGTAGTTCGCCAACAAGCAACTGCTAATAATGGTGAGATTGTTGCAGCTCTAATCAACGATGAAGAAGCAACCGTTAAGACATTTAAAAAGCGTGATGGTCAAGTTTGGTTGATTCCACATAATCCAGATTTCGAACCAATTGATGGCAATAATGCTCAAATCATGGGTATTGTCGTAACCGTTATGCGAAAACTTTAAAAAGTTTTACCTAATCTAGCAATTGCAGCAATAGCAACTTCTGGATCTGTAGTTTTCCAAAATGGTGGAAGTGATTGCACCAAAAAACCTGAGTAATTTGCGCTGTTAAGTCTCGAATCTAATACTGCAACCATGCCACGATCTTTTTGGGTGCGCAATAACCTGCCAGCTCCCTGCGCTAGCAATAACGCGGCTCGTGGAACCGCTATAGATCTAAATCCACTGCCACCACTTCTATCAACTCGTTGCTGTCTAGCGGCCACTAGCGGGTCGTCAGGACGTGGGAAAGGAATCCGGTCGATTATTACAAGAGAACAAGACTCTCCTGGCACATCTACTCCCTGCCACAGCGAAATAGTGCCGAGCAAGACACTTGTTGTGTCAGTAGAAAATCTCTTCACCAAGTCTGCGACTACGTCACCTTTTCGTTGAACAAATAGATTGATATCTGGATTCGCTTGGGGCAATGCTTTCTTCAAATGCTCGCTAGCTTTTTCTACGGCTCTCCAAGACGAGAAAAGCGCCAAGGTTCTGCCGCCTGCAGCAATAATTAGTTTTGTTGCTTCAGCGAGTTGTTCGTCACTCAAACCATCTCGACCAGGTGGCGGCAGGTGCGCTGGAATGTAGAGCACTCCTTGAGTGGCAGCATCAAAAGGTGAACCAACGTCCATTCCCAACCAATCGTGCGTTTGCTCAATCTCAGATTTCTTAGGCGCAATTTGTTGGCCATTTTCATCAAGCTCGATGTCTATGAAGTCTTCTGGTTCTTCTTCAACATCTAATCCCTTAATCGGTGGCAATAAACCTAAATCTTTTGCCATGGCATCGAATTTTCCACCGAGAGTTAAAGTCGCACTTGTCACTACTACTGGCAAGGCGCCAAAAAGGTTTTCACTTAGTAAATGTGAAACCGAAAGTGGAGCAACTTGGAAATGGCCAGTTTTGCCTTCAGACTTGTCTAACCAAGCCACGTCAGCATCGCGAAGTTTTATTAGTCGATTAGCAACTTCTTGAATTTCACCTAGCGCAACTTTTGCCATTGAACGAGCGGCAAGTACGGATGTGTCTGCTTCTGGATCTGCTTTAGATTTTGATTGCAAATCGGCAAGTGCATCTTGCGCGCTATCGCGGGCTGCTATCAAATCATTTAGTACGGTTCTCAAACCTATGAAATTGGTGCTCGCATCTTCACCTAGTTCAGCCACATCAAGCACGATTCGCTTCGGACTCAAACCGGCCACTTCGTCTAACAGCAATCGGATGCCATCTGCGGCATCTTCTAGTTTGACCACTATTGCTGGGTCGATTACCCCACGACTCTTTTTTGCAGCACGCTCAATGGTGAATGAAGATAACTCTTGCGTGGCCTGCCCAGTGACCCGATCGGCCAATTCGTGACCTTCGTCAATTATTACTGCGCAATGCTCTGGCAATAGTGGCACGCCTTCAAGTGCATGAATAACCAACATTGCGTGGTTTGT
>JAPLBX010000090.1 GCA_026392535.1 Actinomycetota bacterium | reverse complement strand
TTCTTCACGTCGTGGTCGTTCGGTGCGGCGATCATCTCGTCGGAAATCACTGCCACCGCTGCGATTGTTGTCGCGACCGAAGTCACGTCCACCACTACCGCCACTGCGATTGCTGTCGCGACCGAAGTCACGTCCACCACTGCGATTGTTGTCGCGACCGAAGTCACGTCCACCACTGCCACCGCGTCGATCATCGCCACGTGATTCGCGACGTTCTCCACGTTCAGCACGTTCTGAGCCTTCTTCACGTTCTCCGCGATTTTCGCGAACATCGTTTAGTCGGAAGTCGCCACCTGATACTGGGCGCTTGACGATTACATCAATTGCACCAGTAATTTCAGAAACGATGTCATCAGAGGCACGAACGCGGTGGGTAACCGGGTCAACGCCAGCTTGATCCATTAGTTGTTTAACGTTTCGGCTTTGTTTAACGTTTCCAATGCTGACAACCATGCCGGTTGCACCAGCGCGAGCTGTTCGGCCTGCACGGTGTAGGTAATCTTTGTAGTCGCGTGGCATATCAACGTTGAGGACAAGATCGATGTCATCGATGTGAATACCGCGAGCAGCAACGTCCGTTGCAACTAAGACAGAAACATTTCCATCTTTCAAATTCTTTAAAGCTTTATTTCGTGCACCTTGGCTCTTGCCACCGTGAAGTGCATCAGCCTTGACCCCCATTGTTGTTAGTTCATCACAAAGTTCATCTGCTGCGCGTTGGGTGCGAACGAATGCAATTGTCCGACCTTTACGAGTTGCGATAGTGCGAATAACTGGGTACTTCTCACGCGGTTCAACTAAGAATACGTAGTGATCCATGGTTGTAACGCTGGCAGTACCAGGTTCAGTAGCGTGCTCTGCAGGGTTAACAAGGTGTGCATTAACAATTGCATCAACGCCACGATCGAGAGTCGCGCTGAAAAGCAAACGCTGTCCACCAGCAGGAATCATTGCCATCAGATCGCTAACAATTGGCAAGAAGCCCATGTCAGCCATTTGATCTGCTTCATCCAAAACTGCTATTTCAACCGCACTCAAATCGCAAGCGCCACGATCAATTAAGTCTTCTAGTCGTCCTGGAGTTGCAACCAAAACATCTGCACCACGTGCAAGTGAATCAATTTGCTTTGAGTATTGAGCGCCACCGATAACAATGCTGAAACTCAAACCAACTAAATGGCCAAGTGGTGCAAGTGCATCATGAACTTGCAATGCAAGTTCGCGAGTTGGCACCAAAATCATTGCGCGTGGACGAGTTGGTTCTGACTTGCTTCCCATAAGACGGGAAAGAAGTGGTAAACCAAAAGCTAAAGTTTTTCCAGAACCAGTACGTCCGCGACCAAGCACGTCACGTCCAGCTAAAGCATCACCAATGGTGGCAGCTTGAATTGGGAATGGTTCCAAGATTCCTTGGGCGCCAAGTCCGTAACCAAGTTGGGTTGGGATTCCAAGATCAACGAAGTCTTGGGCAAGAGGAGTTTCTTCTGTGATGTCTAGACGAACACCGCGGTATGCGCCATCTGGTTTGCGATCGCGATCGCGACTACGACCTCCGCCGTAACCACCACCACTGCCACTTCGGCGACGATTATTTGGACGGCTGTTATCGCGTTGGCGTGCGCCATCGCGTCGATTATTGCTATAACTCATGTAAATAACTTCTCAGTGTTGAAGGCCCTTTACAGGGCCTTGGGTGCGAGCGCGTCATTCGCTGCATCACACTGGATCAGAACTAGACGGGCACATCAAAACGTTTGATGTTGGGGTAAGGCTACCCCAGATTTTGTAACACAATTACCACTAGCAACATGAGTAACATGAAATTGCAGCTATTTATGCGTTAAACAGCGAAAGAACGCTTTGAAAGTCCATACCAAAATCCATCAATTTTGCTAGTTATTGATGCTTCAGCATTGTCCGCAAGCCCAAGAGTTACATACATTGGCACTAATTCATTGGCCCAAGCATCGAAATCTGCTGACCAAGTGGGCGCAAGTTGATCCGCTCCTTTTTGCATATCGGTAAATGGAAGTCCATGAGTTAGAAACCCACTTCCAATTATTAATACGCCTTCGTCACGAAGGGGACGCAAACGCTTACCAATCTCCATTAACTTAATTGGGTCATGAGATGGAATGGACATTTGCAATACTGGGATGTTTGCGTCTGGATACATTGCAATCAAAGGTACATATGCACCGTGATCAAGACCACGAGATGGTGCTTGATGAAGTGGTTCGTTATCCGGCATCAACTTTGCAATTTTTGCAGCAAGCTCAGGAGCGCCAGGTGAGTTGTATTGAATCTGATAATACTTTTCGGGAAAACCGTAGAAGTCGTAAATCAATGGTTGTGGTGTAACGGCACCAACCATTAGGGGTGCGGATTCCCAATGAGCGCTGATGATCAAGATCGCTTTTGGTATTGGCAATTCTTTTGACCAAGTTGCTAACTCATTGCGCCACTCCTTGTGTTCGAGTAGCGGAGGAGCGCCGTGACCAATGTAGAGGGAAGGCATTTTCTGCATACGGGACAGCCTAAATCTAAGTAGTTTAATTTTCAACTACCTAGGTTTAGATTGTTCTTTACATCACAATTTCACCAATAAATTGAAAATAGAGTCTTTTGCAACTAGCCCTAATGCGACGAAAAAGGGACACTTTGCGTAGGCACAATGACGTGTGAGGTAAAAATGACTGTAATCGACTTTAAAGCCCCTACTAAGAATCAATCATTGATCAAGTGGGTTGAAGAAATAGCAGCATTAACAAAACCAGATGAGGTTGTCTGGTGCGATGGTTCGCAATCCGAATGGGATCGCCTAACAAAACAGCTTGTAGCTTCTGGCACATTTATTCAACTAAACCCAAAACTCCGCCCAAACTCTTTCCTTGCTCGTTCGCATCCATCAGATGTTGCTCGCGTTGAAGATCGAACTTTCATTTGCTGCGAAAAAGAAGAAGATGCAGGTCCAACTAATCACTGGATGAAACCACAGGAAATGCATAAAACTTTGCAACCACTTTTCGACGGTGCAATGCGTGGTCGCACTATGTATGTCATTCCATTTTCTATGGGACCAATTGGTGGGCCTATTTCTCAACTTGGTGTTGAAATTTCTGATTCACCATACGTTGTATTGAATATGCGAATCATGACTCGTATGGGAACACAAGCTTTACAGGCAATTGGTGAAACTGGCGAATTCGTAAAAGCTATTCACTCAGTGGGTATGCCACTAGTTGATGGCGCTAAAGATGTTGCGTGGCCCTGCAATGAAACCAAATACATCACACATTTTCCTGAAACTAGAGAAATCTGGTCTTATGGCTCTGGCTATGGTGGCAATGCACTGCTGGGTAAGAAGTGTTTTGCATTGCGAATTGCATCGGCAATGGGTCGCGACCAAATGTGGATGGCCGAACACATGTTGATTCTTAAAATCACTTCGCCAACCGCAAACGCCCATTACATAACGGCAGCTTTCCCATCTGCTTGCGGTAAAACAAATCTTGCAATGCTCGAACCAACAATTCCGGGCTACAAAGTTGAAACTGTTGGTGATGACATCTGTTGGATGCGATTTGGTGACGACGGCAGGCTGTATGCAATAAATCCAGAAGCCGGTTTCTTCGGAGTTGCACCAGGAACCAGTTTGAAGACCAATCGCAACGCGATTGAAACTCTGCATTCAAACTCAATTTTCACAAACGTCGCATTAACTGATGATGGAGATATTTGGTGGGAAGGTTTAACTGACGTTCCACCTAATCATTTGATTGACTGGCACGGAAACGATTGGACACCAGAGTCAGGCACACCATCAAGCCATCCAAACTCAAGATTTACTGCTCCTGCAAGTCAGTGCCCATCAATTGCTGATGAATGGCAAGACCCTCAGGGTGTTCCGATTTCTGCAATTCTGTTTGGTGGAAGACGACAAAGCAATGTGCCACTAGTTACTGAATCCTTCGATTGGCAACACGGTGTCTTTATGGGAGCGACTATCGCTTCCGAACAGACCGCAGCTGCTGAAGGAACTGTTGGCGAACTTCGTCGCGATCCATTCGCAATGCTTCCATTCTGCGGATACAACATGGCTAAGTATTGGAAGCACTGGATTGACATGGGAGAACACAGCAGCAACGCAAAACTTCCAAAGGTTTATCAAGTCAATTGGTTTCGCAAAAATGCTGCCCAAGAATTCTTATGGCCAGGTTTTGGTGAGAACTCTCGAGTGATTGCTTGGATTGTTGATCGAATTGAAGGACGTGGCGCAGCCATAGAAACTGCGCTTGGCCGAATTCCTGCTCCCGGTGCACTAAATCTTGATGACCTTGAAATCTCTGACGAGAAACTCCATGAACTATTTAAAATTGATCCAGCTTCATGGATTTCTGAATGTGATTTAACTGAAAGCTACTTTGCTCAGTTCAAAGATGCATTGCCAGTCGAGATGTCCAACGAACTTGATGGACTTCGCTCTCGGCTCGCAGATCTTTCATAGCCACCACTTTGGTGAGGTTTTGGCTTTTGCCATAGTGCCTCGTCAGGTTGCTCTCTTGGTGTCTTGCAGTCTTCTTAGCCTCGTTCTCACTGCATAAAACGGCTCAATTAGCCTCGTCAAGCATTAGATTCAAGAGCCGTTTGCGCTTGATAACCTTGGCCATGGAGGCAAAGTGACTATCGATCTACGCGGACGGGATTTCCTCAAGGAAATCGACTTCTCTAGCGAAGAGTTCTTGGCGCTGATTGATTTGGCTGCCAAACTAAAGACTGCTGGCCGCAATCGAGTTCAACATCTCGAACGCCTCAACCTCGCACTTATCTTCGAAAAGACATCAACCCGCACCCGCGCTGCTTTTGAAGTGGCTGCTTTTCACCAAGGTGCAAATGTACCGTGGCCATGCTCAATCGACAATTGAAAAACTAGCTGAGTACTCAGACGTTCCAGTTTTTAATGGATTGACAGATGAATGGCATCCAACGCAAATGCTGGCTGACTTTTTGACAATGTTTGAACATGGCAAATCTCGTAAACCAACTTTTGCGTATTTAGGCGATGCTAGAAACAATGTTGCTAATTCTTTGTTGGTGACTGGCGCGCTCCTTGGTTGTGATGTGCGAATTGGTGCACCAAAGAATCTGCAGCCAAGTGAAGAAGTTGTTGCGATTGCAAAAAACTTGGCTGCAAAGTCTGGCGCAAAAATCACCATTACAGATGAGGTTGCAATCGCGGTCAAAGGTGCAGAGTTCATTCATACCGATGTTTGGGTTTCAATGGGCGAGCCGATCGAGAAATGGGATGAGCGAATTAATCTTTTGAAGCCATACCAAATCAACGACGAAGTCTTTGCGCTATCAGGAAATCCTGATGCAAAATTTATGCACTGTTTGCCGGCTTACCACGACACCGAAACTAAAGTTGGCAAAGAAGTTTCTGCAAAATTCGGTATGGCCGATGGAATTGAAGTAACAAGTAGCGTTTTTGATTCGAAGCGAAATATTGCGTTTGATCAAGCGGAAAATCGGTTACACACAATTGAAGCGATCTTGGTTGCAACTCTTGGAAGCAAAACAGTCACTGAATTGCTTGGCGCATAACATGACTGAACTGCCACCAAAAGAACTACCACAAATTGATTTGCCATCAATAGACACCGACACTTTGGTTGAGGAACGGCCAGATATTCGAACAAGCGATGGTGACCATGACCGGTTTGCGCATTACGTAAAGAAAAACAAAATTGTGGAAAGTGCTGTTACTGGTCAAGAGCTCACGGCCCTTTGTGGCAAGAAATGGGTTCCAGGTCGTGACCCAAATCGATATCCAGTTTGCCCAGAATGCAAAAAAATATACGACGGACTACCAGGCGGCGACAAACCGTCTGACAAAAAGTGAATGAATTCGCTAGGCCAATTGATTTAACAGGTCTACGGGCTTGGCAGCGAACAGCTATCTTGCAATACTTTCGCGAAAATCCTCAAGACTTTATGGCCGTTGCAACTCCCGGTGCAGGTAAAACAACTTTTGCATTGCGCATAGCAAGTGAATTGTTATCCCGCCGAATTATCAATCGAATTATTGTCGTCACACCAACCGATCATTTAACAAGGCAGTGGGCGCAAGCAGCAACTGGTCATGGACTTAATTTGGACTCGAATTTCACAGCTAATAAATCTTCAGCCAAAGGATTTGATGGCATCACCCTCACATATGCAGGCGTGGCAAGCAACCCATTGCGGCTACGCGTAAGAGTGGATTCATATAAGACACTGGTGATTCTGGACGAAATTCACCACGCAGGT
>JAPLBX010000030.1:1903-4956 GCA_026392535.1 Actinomycetota bacterium | reverse complement strand
CTCTTTTAATTTCTCAATGACTTTTTCAGGTCCAACGTTGTAAGGCAGTTCAGTAACAATTAAAGCTGTGCGGCGAGCAGACACGTTTTCAACTTTAACCGTGGCGCGCATTTTGAAACTTCCGCGACCTTCGCGATAGGCATCAGCAATGCCAGTTAGTCCCACGATGATGCCGCCAGTTGGAAGATCAGGACCGGGGATGTATTTCATCAAGTCTGAAACGCCAGCCTTGGGATGTTTAAGTAGATATCTTGCAGCGCTTACAACTTCATTCAAATTATGTGGGGCCATATTGGTTGCCATACCAACAGCAATACCTGATGCGCCGTTAACGAGTAGGGCAGGAATTGCCGATGGAAGAACTTGTGGTTCGGTTTCGCGGCCATCGTAGTTTGGGCCAAAATCCACAACATCTTCATCAATAGATGCAGTCATGGCCACCGCAGATGGAGCTAACCGTGCTTCGGTGTAGCGGTAGGCAGCCGGACCATCATCTAGTGAACCGAAATTTCCGTGACCGTCAATCAGCGGTAAACGCAATTGAAAGTTTTGAGCCATTCGGACCATAGCGTCGTAAATCGCACTGTCACCGTGTGGGTGAAGTCGGCCCATTACTTCTCCAACTACACGCGCAGATTTAACGTGCCCGCGATCTGGGCGTAAACCCATTTCACTCATTGTGTAAAGGATTCGGCGCTGAACCGGTTTCAATCCGTCCCGAGCGTCTGGTAGCGCACGTGAGTAAATAACCGAATATGCATATTCGAGAAAGGATCCCTGCATCTCAGAAGCAACGTCAATGTCAACGATACGTTCTTTGACTGGTTCGGCTGCTGGTGCAGTCTTACGCGCCACAGATGCTCCTGAATTGTAGATTGATTAACTGCGTGATTTTATGGGTCTTTTCGCTCTTATTCTCGCACCCTAGTAGCGTGGCGGTATGGTTCGAAGCATTTGGTGAATCGATCCGTCGGGATGCTGAAGATGGTATTACTGTCGTAGAAGTTAGTTTAGGTAAATAAGTGAGCGAAATAGAGCCAAAGTATTCAATGCGAGCTGTTATGTCGCCGCTTGTTATTCGAATGCTCGCAGGCGTTGGGTTAAATGCAATTGGTGGCGGTCTAACGCTTTCTTTACTTTTGGTTTACTTGACTCAAATTCGAGATATTCCAACCGCACAAGCCACAATCACGCTGTCAGTAATGGCAGTGATTTCCCTAGGAGTGACTGGACCGGTTGGAACTTTAGTTGATCGATTTGGCCCGCAACCAGTCATGCTCGTTGGTTTGGTAGTCGAGGCAATCGCAGTTGGGCTTTGGAGCCAGGTTCATACTGTGAGAGATGCTTTTTTCGTAGCAATTCTTGGAGCAATCGGTGGAAGTTCAATTTGGCCACCGCAATCTGCGCTTATTGCACGCATCACGCCACCCGAACATCGTGAACGGGTTTATGGAATTCAATTCCTACTTCTAAATGCTGGTTTGGGTTTTGGCGGCGTGGTTGGTTCTTTGATGGTGATTGCAAATGATGCGGCATCGTTCGAAAGACTTTATTACTTAAATGCTGCTTCATACGTTTTTTACTTTCTCATTGCATTAACTTTGAAAGTAGGCCGCGGCCGCGAAGTTCACAACGCCGACGAGAAGCCTGATGGTGGCTATCGTGAAGTGTTTCGAGACCGAACAATGGTGCGATTAAGTTTGTCATCCTTGCTAATGCTGGTCTCAGGCTATGCAAGCATTGAAGCAGGATTATCACTATTCGCAACTGCACATGTTGGCTTATCGCCAAAATGGCTTGGAGTCATTTTCGGTGCGAACACATTCACTATCGTGGTCGCGCAAACTTTCGTATTGAAGTGGTGTCACCGCAAATCTCGGAGCAGATTGCTTACAGGTGTCGGAATTCTGTGGGCCTTTTCTTGGTTAGTCGTTGCACTTGCAGTTCCCACTGGAAATCTAATTGCCGTCATCTTGCTTTGCATAAGTCAGTTTATTTTCGNGTCAGTTTATTTTCGCTATCGGAGAAACCATTTGGTCACCTATAGCCCCAGCGATGGCGAATGAATTAGCACCGCCTCATCTGCGCGGTAGATATAACGCACTTGGTTCATTGCAATGGAACGTCGCAAACACAATAGGACCGTTGATTGCAGCTGTCACTCTTGGTCAAAATTTGCCTTATGTGTGGGTAGGAACTTTGTTGGTCGGCTGTTTGGTTGCGTCCTTATTGATGTCTAGGTTGAGGTTAACTCTGACCCCTGAACAAGATGGGCGAGGAGTCGCTTGATTTCGCTAACAGACATCTTGCCAGCAGCGCTTAATTCACTAGATGCGATTTCTGAGCCATGTGCCTTGGAAATCCCCAAGTCAAAACGAGTAGTTGTATTTTTAGTTGACGGGTTGGGTTTTCGAAATCTCGAGAATCACTTAGATCTACATCCTGTTGCTAGTCAGATCCTCAGTGGCATTGGGCAAGCCACATTGCCAAGCACAACTCCAGTTTCGTTAGCAAGCTTAGGAACTGGTTTGAATCCTGGATTACATGGTTTTCTAGGGTCAACAATGTATTTGGCGGAAAACGACTCAATTTTGCAGCCGCTCAAATGGGAAAACGAACCCAACCCGAAAATTTTTCAGCCGGAGAAAACTAAATTTGAACTTGCTGTCAGTAAGTATGTTGAAGTTAATCGAATTGGGCCAGCTGCCTATGAAAACAGTGGCTTAACCAAGGCCGTCTTACGCGGCGGCAATTATTTTGTGGCTGAAAATTTAGAAGAAATAGTGCAAGTGACAACGAAATGCTTAGTTCAGGCTTTTCCATCCTTAACCTATGTTTATTATCGTGAATTAGACCGGGTTGGCCACGTGCACGGGGTTGCATCACAGAATTGGCGGGATGAACTGGTGAAGATATTGGATTGCATTTCAAAGATTCAGATGTCCTTAGGAATCGATGATCAACTTGTCATCACAGCTGATCACGGCATGATCGATATTGAAAATAGGTTCTGGCTCGAAGACTCCAATGAGATCTGGAATGCAACAAAGATG
>JAPLBX010000030.1:0-1879 GCA_026392535.1 Actinomycetota bacterium | reverse complement strand
AGATTTAGACATTTCTATTCAAAGATTTCAGATGGAAAAGTCTTAGGCAGAGCTTTAGAGAGAATTCAGGATATTGCTACCGTTTACTCCCGTGATGAGTTCTTAGCTTCAGGGTTAGTAGGGGAGGTGGAACCACAATTTCATTCGAGGGTAGGCGATTTCGTTGCGATTGCAAATGGAGCCTCTGCGCTTTGCTCACGCACAGTAGATAAAAGAAGTTCCAACCTAGTTGGCAATCACGGCGGTAATTCTGATACCGAACGTGACATTCCAGTAGCAGTGCTGGCAAGATAGAACTATGGCGCAATTAATTTTCTTCTGTGGAACTATGGACAGTGGCAAATCCACACTTGCTTTGCAAACTGCACATAACCACCAATCGCGCGGACGTAAGGGTCTAATTTTTAGTAGCAAAGATCGAGCCGGCAGTGGAAAGATTTCCTCACGCATTGGATTGCGAACAGATGCAATTGAAGTTGATGAAAGTCTGAACTTTCATGAATATGTTTTGGAACAGTTAGCCCAAAGCCAAAAAGTTGAATTCATCATCGCTGATGAAGCCCAGTTTTACACGTCCGCTCAGATAGAGCAGCTCGCTACCATTGTTGATAGTTTAGATATAGATGTTTTCACATTTGGCATCTTGACTGATTTTCGAACCGAACTCTTTCCGGGTTCTGCAAGACTTGTAGAGCTCGCTGATGAAATTAACCCATTGCAAGTCGGAGCGCTCTGTTGGTGTGGCTCGCGCGCCACACATCAAGCCCGAATCATCAATGGGGTAATGGTCACTGAAGGTGAGCAGATTTTGCTAAGCACCGCAGACGACGTGGTTGCTTATGAAGTGTTATGCAGGCGCCATCACATGCGACAAGTTACATCTAGAAAATCCCGCGACTATTACGCCACAAATGTGCCATTGTTTGGCGAGTAAACGTTTGGCGAGTAAAACTAGCTCTTAATCTTTCTTTCGGCTACCGAACAGAATTTCGTCCCAACTTGGAAGTTTTGGACGTTGAACACCGTCAGCTTCATCTTCATCCTCTGTGAGAGTGTCAAAAAGAGTTGCCCCAGGTTTCGGAGTCGGTTTATTCACAAGTCCGATATCTTCAGAATCCTGAGCTAAATCATCACCTAAATATGGATTAGTTGGATGTTCTGTTTGGTTGTCATCCTCAGTTAGGCCAACTGTTTGATCGATTATTTCATCCGAAGTATCGTCCCAAGAGTCATCAGATGAATTCCCAACTTCGGATACTTGGACAACTTCGGGTACTTGGACAACTTCGGATACTTCGACTTCTTCAACTTCTGGCTCGGAAGGAACAACTTTCAAACGTGGTGTTTGGTCCATCCGAATAAATTCAGTCTGTTGCGTCGGAGTTGGCGCAGGTGATTTTGTTGTGCTTTCACCCATCAACCAGCGGGCCTCTTCATCTGAAGGAACTAAAGCGCTATTTCGAGCATCGTAAAGCCAAGTAGCTTTACGAGCGCCATCCTTAGATGGGTAACTAAGTGTGATGTTCCAACGACCGTCTTCACGACGAAAAGCATCCCACTCAAGTTTGTCCACATCCACTGAAAGCGGGCTGAGTCTTGCAAGTACTACATCTAACAACGGACCTGTTCCACTAGCTTTACGAATAATTGTGTTACTAGCTTTGTTTGCAACGTAAGCGCGCTCCTGCAGAACTGGTGGAGCAAAGATCATTATGCGCGCCAGGTCAGTGCCTGTTTGTGCAGCGAGGTCTTGCGGGCTCATGCCGGCACGAATTCGAAATTGAATTTCGCGGGCTGAAAGATTTTCAACAACTTGGGGTTGGATTTGAGTCACTTTTTTGGGCGCGTCTTTTTTGATGGCAACTTCAATCCATTCGCC
>JAPLBX010000051.1 GCA_026392535.1 Actinomycetota bacterium | reverse complement strand
GTCAGGAATCGCCCTTATGGTGCGCACGCAAGTTCACTTTCAGTGAATGCATCACACAATTAAAGAAGAGCTAAAGAAGAGGTCGTATGTCAGATTTCCTGGCGATTGTGGTGTCGGGGGACACGGTTCTAAATGTGGTCGATTTCGATCGTCCAGTTTGCTTTATCCCGGGCCAAATGAAAGGTCTGCGAGTTATCCCAGATCCAAAATATTTCATCACCGATGCACTCGCAGTGTTTCGAGATGGAGTTCTCGATGAGTGCGAAAGTTCGTGCAAAACCAATAACGATAATTTAAATGATTTCTCTGAAAATCATGTCTGCGCTCACCTTGAGGCAGCTCGGCAAAAGGTTCGGAAAAACACTGAGAACGTGGTTATCGTTTTACACAATTCCGAGTTAGACACTCATATTGCAAATGATCTAAATGAGTTCGCCCACCCTCCCGTCGTGCAGAAGTTGCACAACGAGAATGGTGAGCGCCTCGGTTTGGTCTAACCAAATAAGTCAGGCTTATTTAATTACCTTGAATGAGCCTGACTTATTTGTTGATTGATTGCCGACCTTGATCTTGATTGAATATTTGCAAGTGCCCTTCTTCAAACCTTGAATGCCGGTTTTTGTTGCTTTGCAAATCTTCTTTGACGCAGCTTTCACAGTGATTGTGATCTTTGCCTTTTTTGGAATACTTTCGTTGCTAGCCAAGATTCCTAAGTCAACTAGTAGTTTCTTGGTTACACGACTCTTGTTGATCTTCACCTTTGGAACTACGTTGCGTTTAACTTGGTTTCCGTTACTGACTGTGAACTTTGGCACTGAGAAAGTGACGTTACTGATGACGAGCAATGCTCCAGCAGTTCCATTAACTTCTTCAGTCCAAGTGCTCCAACCGGGTGTGAAACTACCTGAATCTGAGCTGGTTCTTGTTACCGAGAAACCAGTATCCGAATCGCTTGGGTCTTCAATACCAAAAGCAGCTAGAGCTTGTGTTGAAAGGAAGGCTCTTAGAGTTCCAATTCTGTCACTTCCATCTGAAAACAAGTGTGGTGCAGCCATTCCGTAAGTAATGGAGTTTGCGTCTGGGCTTGCTGGGTCAAATCCTGGTGCAGCTTCAAGAGACGCAATTACAGCGGAATTAGACGCAAACATTGTGTGATCAAAAACTGAGTCGAGTGTGTCGTCAAAGCTCATCACCATTTGGATACCAAAAATTTCATCTTCAGCTTGATTTGTGTCACATGTGGAAACTGGAATTGTTGAGCATTGGTTATCAATTCCAGAAGTTGACGGCATCGAAGCCGGAGTTAGGCGAATTGTTGCAACCCCATTTTCCACTTTCCAATATGCAGGGTTTCCGTTGACCCAAGTCCATCCGAGTTGATCCGCATAACCATTTAAATCTACTTGGATTTCAAAATAAGTATTTTGGTCGATGCCTAAATTGCTTAATGAAGGACCATCGAAATCATTTTTGGTGTCGCCATTGACGATATAGGCGAGACTAATTCCAATTCGGTTTGGATCTGCATAACAAACTCCTGGGGCAGGTTCTTGCCCTTCGTGACAAACATTGGCTGGAGAGACTAGAACTCGCCAATTACCGTTGAAATCCTCGTTACCTGGTTCAGTGGCGGAAACAATTTCTTCGCCTTCCCAAAGTGCCGATTTAATAAATGGTCGTGCAGCAAGACCACTTTGTGTGTCACTCCAACCGCCGTCGATTGAAAGATCAATTTCCGGCTGATCTGGACCAGCGCCCCTATCGGCAGTTCCGGCTGAAACCGGACCAGCATTCAAAGTTGTGAGTAAAAGTGTCGCTGCAGCAAATATTGCTAAGAATCTATATTTCATATTCCCTCCTCGGGTGGTGAAAAGTTACTACTTTCGTGTCCCCTGTTCAAGCCAAACTTGTGTTTTGAAACCCAAAATTAATCTTTCATTAGGCTTACACCGTGATTGACATCAACTTCATCCGCCAAGAGCCAGACGTGGTGCGCAAGTCTCAGGTTGCTCGTGGAGAGAATCCAAAGGCTGTCGATGCGGTGCTCGATGCTGACTCTGCTCGGCGGGCGGCCACGGCTGCCTTTGAAGAAGCGCGTGCTGAGCAAAAGAACCTCGGAAAGCTAATTGGACCCCTGCAAGGTAAAGCCAAATCTGGCGATGCGTCAGTCAAAGCTGAACTTGATGCGCTGATGAAAACAGCCGCCACTTTGGCAGATCGAGTGTCTGCTTTGGAAGCAGATGCCCGTGAAGCGGATGCAAAACTTGATGAAACAATCAAAGTGCTTTCAAATCTTGTGCAAGATGGAGCACCGGTTGGAAGTGAAGAAGATTTTGTAGTCCTTGAAACTTTTGGCACTCCACGCGATTTCAAAGCCGAAGGCTTTGAACCAAAAGACCACGTTGAAGTTGGCGAAGGAATCAAAGCGATTGATATTGAACGTGGTGTGAAAGTTTCTGGTTCACGTTTTTATTATCTAACCGGGCCAGGTGCACTTCTTGAACTTGCACTTGTGAATCTTGCGATGGCAATGGCAACAAAGAATGGTTTCACACCAGTTATTCCCCCAGCTCTTGTTAAATCTCAGGCAATGGAAGGAACCGGTTTCCTAGGTCAAGCTGCCGAAAACGTGTATCACTTACCAAATGACGATATGTATTTAGTTGGAACCGCCGAAGTGCCATTGGCTGCAATGCATATGGATGAAATTCTTGATGTGAAAGATTTGCCTATTCGTTATGCAGGTTATTCCCCTTGCTACCGCCGCGAAGCTGGAACTCACGGAAAGGATGCCAAAGGTATATTCCGTGTTCACTGGTTTGATAAAGTTGAAATGTTTTCTTTCGTAGATCCAAAAGATGCAGATGTTGAACATCAGAAATTGCTGTCTTTTGAAAAGGAATTCTTAACTGCCCTGGAATTGCCATTTCAGGTAATCGACGTTGCTACTGGCGACCTTGGTTCTTCTGCTGCTCGTAAATATGACTGCGAAGCTTGGTTTCCAGTTCAGGGCCGCTACCGAGAGCTCACATCCACTTCAAACTGCACCACATTTCAGTCTCGGCGCTTAAGGATTCGGACAAAAGGCGAAAATGGAACTGAACCGGTGGCTACGTTGAATGGCACTTTGGTGGCACTCGCCCGCACAATTGCATGTATTTTGGAAAACCACCAACAAGCGGACGGTTCGGTGCGAATTCCAGTTGCACTTCGTCCATACCTTGGTGGTCAGGAATTTCTAAAACTTTAAAAAATCAGTTTTAGTTAATCGCCATCAATAATGTTGATGATGCGTTGTAAATCTTCGAAGGTTGCAAATTCGATTGAAACCGTTCCTTTGTTTCGAGCCATATCAATCTTTACCCGAGTTTCAAGTTTGTTCGAAAGTCGATCTGCAATGTCCTCTAGTCCAGGGGAAACAATTTTCTTGCCTTTGGAAGTTTTTGTCTTAGTGGTTTTTGAACCAGCTCCGACGGCAACAATTTCTTCAACTGCCCGAACTGACAATCCTTCGGCAACAATTCGTTTTGCAAGATTTTCCATTTCTTCTTCGGTTGCAAGTGCAAGCAGTGAACGTGCATGTCCGGCACTAATCACACCAGCTGCAACTCTACGTTGAACATTCAATGGAAGATTAAGTAATCGAATTGTGTTTGTAATAGTTGGGCGCGAACGACCAATACGTTTTGAAAGTTCTTCTTGTGTGCAACCAAAATCATTTAGTAATTGTTGGTATGCAGATGCTTCTTCAAGTGCATTTAGTTGTGCACGATGTAGATTTTCTAAAAGCGAATCTCGCAACAACGCATCATCATTTGTTTGACGAATGATTACTGGAATTTGTGAAAAACCTGCTTGATGTGCTGCGCGCCAACGACGTTCACCGGCAACAATTTCAAAATCTGCACCTTCATTTGTTGGTGCAATGGATCGAACAACAATTGGTTGCAGCAATCCAATTTCTTTTAATGAATGAACGAGTTCTGCCATTGCATCTTCATCAAACGCAACGCGTGGTTGTTTTGGATTAGGGATAATTCGGCTGAGCGGAATTTCGGCATAGACAGCTGTTGCATCAACTTGTTGAACTGGTGCTGGGGAGTTAGTTTTTGCACTTGTTTGTGTGACGGGGGTCACATCTGGTATGAGTGAACCGATACCTTTTCCAAGTCCGCGTGGTTTAGCAGCCATTAAATGCTCACCGTCTCTTCACGAGCAGGTGCTAGGCCTTCAGCGCGGTAAGCCAATTCCCTCGCAGCAGCAATGTAAGCCTGTGAGCCAGGTGAACTACGGTCATAACCTAGAACTGTCATATCTCGGCTTGGTGCCTCGGAGATTCGCACTGAGCGTGGGATCAGGGTCTGCATAGCTTCAACCGGGAAGTTGGCCTTTACATCATCCACTACGTCCTGAGCTAGTCGTGTGCGAGAGTCATACATAGTCAAAAGCATGGTTGAGAGCTTCAAATCAGTATTCAACTTATCGCTCACGAGTTCAATCGTCTTGCGAAGCTGGCCAAGACCTTCAAGTGCGTAGTACTCACATTGGATTGGAACCAATACTTCACGAGCCGCAACAAGCGCGTTAATAGTCAAAAGGCCAAGGCTTGGTGGGCAATCGATGAAGATGTAGTCGAGTGGCTGTCCGTATTTCTCTGTGTGGAAAGCCTCGTATGCAGTAATTGCACGAATTAGGCGGCTTTCGCGAGCTAGCATCGAAACTAGTTCAATCTCAGCACCAGCAAGATCAATAGTGGCCGGAGCACACCAAAGGTTTGGAGTGTGTGGAACTGCCTGAACAACATCGCTCATTGGGGTGTTATCTACCAAAGTGGCATAAATATCTGGCACACCTTGGTGATGGGCAATAGCCAAAGCAGTTGAAGCATTGCCCTGTGGATCTAAATCAATGACCAAAATATGCAAACCACCTTCAGCCAAAGCTGCTGCCAGGTTCACAGTTGATGTGGTTTTACCTACCCCGCCCTTTTGATTTGCAACAGTAAAGATGCGAGTTTTCAGTGGGTGAGGAAGGAATTGCCCCCCAAAATCGTTTGTTTCACGTGAAACATTGTCGTTCATGAGCCGCCTTTTAGGTCAGGGCAGAGTGTGCCATCAAAGTGTCAAAAGTTAAAAGTGGGGGATTGAGGACTGGGTTCTAGGTTCTAAAGAATGGGAATTTTGACTATCTGGATTACGGTGATTGGGGGGTCAACCACAGGGGAACCTGCTTGAATTACTTTCGCCTGTAATTTCTTCCGCCGCAGAATGCTTGAAGCTTCCTCAATCTCATCGAGTGCCGACTGCCCTTTAATCATCAGGATTTGCCCACCAAAGTTGACCAAAGGCCAGCACCAAGGGATCAGCTTGCTCAAAGCAGCCACTGCTCTGCCGGTTACGACATCCGCAGAGAGGTTTTTGGCCACATTATCTTCAGCCCGACCACGAACTACCGCTACTCGATCACTCAACCCAAGGTCAGCAATAACCTCATTTAGGTAATCCACTCTTCGAGCCAGTGGTTCTAACAAGGTGATTTTCAGGTCTGGGCGCACAATTGCTAGTGGGATGCCAGGAAGCCCAGCTCCAGATCCCACATCAATTACTGAAACACCTTGGGGGATTAGTTCTTCTAATACGGCTGAGTTGTTTATGTGGCGATCCCACATACGCTCAATTTCACGCGGGCCGAGCAAACCCCGCTCAACACCAGCAACACAAAGCCACTGGTGATAGCGATTAAGTAGGTCGAATTGAGCCGGCCAACGCTCTCGAGCGCTGGATTCAGCTACTGTTTCACGTGAAACATCAGACATTTAGGCTGGACAATTAAACCTGAGGAGTGACCACAATAAAGCGGTTTGGCTCTTCGCCTTCAGATTCAGAACCAGCACCTACTAGGGCAATCGCATCGTGGACGATTTTGCGCTCGTAAGCGTTCATGGCACGCAATTTCACAGGCTCACCTGTCTGATTTGCCTTATTTGCCGCTTTTGTACCAATTTCTGCAAGTTCGATTCTCTTCTTTTCGCGGTAGCCACCAATATCGAGAGTTAACCGGCTGCGGCTTCCTGTTTCAGAAGTAACTGCCAGGCGGGAGAGTTCTTGCAAAGCTGCCACAACTTCGCCGCGTTTGCCGACTAGTTGTTCAAGTTCGCCATCAACTATCGCAACAATCGCACGATCGCCTTCAACGTCCATAACAATGTCGCCTTCAATGCCGGCAATAGTTAGAAATTCATCAAGGTAATCCGCTGCAATATCGCCTTCACGGACTAGTTCTTCTTTTGTTGATTTTTCAGTCATGTTTTTTCCTTATAAAAAACTATTTGAAATAGTTTTACTTCTTACGCTTTGAACGAGCTGCGCGTTTTGGTTGTACTCGTTTTGTTTCGGTTTCTGTTTCTTTTTCTTCAGAAGATTCGGCAACGATACCTTTCTTCAAATCTTTTCGTCGTTGACGTTCCAAGTAGGCCTCATGTGCTGGGGTGCCTGGTGCCGGGCTATTGCGAATTACATAGAACTGTTGACCCATGGACCAAATATTTGTAGTTAACCAATAAATCAAAACACCAATTGGGAAACCAACACCACCAACTGCGAAAAGCAATGGGAACAAATACATCATCACTTTTTGTTGCTGAATCATTGGGTTGTCTGCAGCGACGTTTTTCACAAGCAATTGACGTTGGGTGATGAACATTGTCAACGTCATTAAAACAACCAAGATTGCACAGGCAATTTGAATCTTAGTTTGATTATCAACAAGATGAGCTTCACCAGCAGTTAAGAAAGTTGCATAAAGCGGAACATCAAGGATCGAAGCATTGTGTGCAGAATCCATTAGGTGGGCGAAGTTCTGACCAAAAGTGTC
>JAPLBX010000009.1:1271-4825 GCA_026392535.1 Actinomycetota bacterium | reverse complement strand
CCTGGAGATGATGAAGTGCTGGCTTCAAGAAAGTTTGAAGTTCGGACATGACAAAGCAATCGATTCTAAAGAATCTACCAATCGCAATAGGTGCGATCACTGCGCTCTTTGGCGCAGTTGGCCTATTTATTAAGTCTGCATGTGCGCCATATATGTGGGGTAGTTCAGCTGAGACCTTTTCAAATCTCTGTTACAGCGATGTAGGTCCGCTCTACTTTGGTCGTGGTCTAGTGGATCAACTCATTCCATACTTTGAAGTGTCAGCTCAATCCCGCCACGTTGAATACCCAGTCTTGACTGGTTTGCAGATGTGGTTGGCGAACATGGTTGCCCAGGTGAGTAGCCAAAATTCAGCCACATTGTTCGTCTACATCACTTGGCTAATGAATCTCACATTTATTGTCTTAGCCGTTATGGTTTTTACAAAACTTCGCAAACCAAACGCTGAAGCAAGATGGTGGTTTGCGCTTTCTCCTGCAATCTTCTTTGTGTTAGCAATTAACTGGGATGCGCTTCCTGTGCTCGCAGTAGTTTGTGCTCTTTTCTATTGGCAAAGGGAAAGATCAGTAGCGGCTGGTGTGATGGTCGCAATCGGAACTGCTGCCAAACTCTTCCCAGCTTTATTACTTCCGGCGTTTATCTTGGACGCACTTCGCAAACGCAATTATCTAAATGCGCTAATTGTCAGCTTGAGCAGTGCGTTCTTTTGGGTGCTGATAAATCTGCCTGTCTATGTGAATGCTAATAAGGGTTGGTGGGAGTTTTACAATTTCTCTAAAACTCGTAGCATTGACTTTGGTTCAATTTATTTGGCAATACGCAACCTATTCTCGATCGATATTTCAACCAGCTTGGCAAACACAATTGGACTAGTTGCCGTCGGATTGGCCTTGCTGTTTGCTGTGATTTATCACCGCAAACTAAATGTTGCAGAAACCTTTTTGTTGCTTCTTACTGCATTTCTGTTATTCAATAAGGTTTACTCACCGCAATATTGGCTGTGGCTAACTCCAGTCTTTGCACTTGTTTTACAAAACCGAACGCAATGGATTATTTGGAATGCAGGGCAATTGCTCTATTTTGTGGGAATCTGGCGTTACTTGTTGTTCCTTCAAGATTCGAACGCAACTGGCGCAATTAATCATCAGATCTACAGCGTAATTTTGTTAATCCAATGGTTTATCACGTTTGCAATGGTGGTACTTGTAATTAGGAAAGCAATTAAAGGTTCAGGTCGATCACGACTGGCGTATGGTCGGAACCACCTTTAGCTTTTCGCTCTTCCCGATCAATCCACACATCTTTTGCCAATTTTGTAAAAGAATCATTTGCATAAACCAAATCGATTCGCATGCCCATTCCCTTTTGGAACATCAAAGCTCGGTAATCCCAAAACGTGAATGGTTTGCCCTTTTGTGAGCGAGGCATAATTTCGTTAAGACCAATTTCATTTAGTTGCAATACTGCTGCACGTTCAGCCGGGGTTACATGCGTTGCGTTTGCAAAATCTTTTATGTCCCAAACATCATCATCGTTAGGCGCGACATTAAAGTCACCGATAATTGCGTAAGGCAAATCACCATTCGCTTTTTCTGTTTCTGCAGTGTTGCGCAAAGCTTTTAGCCAATTTAGTTTGTAGTTGAAATGATCATGATCAACTTCGCGGCCATTTGGAACATAAACGCACCAAACTCTTACGCCACCACAAGTCGCTCCAATCGCACGCGGCTCGGTTACATCTTCAAAAGTAGGCTGATCTTTCAGGTTTTCAACCACATCTTTCAAACCGACTTTTGAAATAATCGCAACGCCATTCCATCTGCCAGTTCCTAGTGCTGCGACTTCGTAACCGAGCTTCTCGAACTCAGCAGCAGGGAAATTTGCAGTCGTACATTTCAGTTCTTGCATTGTCACCACATCAGGTTGATTTGCCTCAACCCAAGCCACGACTCTTTCGAGCCTGGCTCCGATGGAATTAACGTTCCAAGTCACAATGCGCATTTGGCGATTCTAAGTGCAAGATTTACTCTCAATTAGCCTCGAGGTTTGGGCTTAATCCCAGATTTGAGTAACCTTCGCCCGTTCTTACGAACCCCCGAGCACCTAGGTCAGATACCTAACCGCAACGGGAACGCACTGCCCTCCTGCCACGGAAAGACCGTGGCCGATAAGCCCGTAGGAGGTGTTACTAAGCATGCGTAACTACGAAGTAATGGTCATCCTCGATCCAGATCTTGAGGAACGAACCGTCGCACCATCGCTCGATACCTATTTGAACGTCATCACGAAATATGGCGGCACTGTCAACAAAGTTGATATTTGGGGTCGTCGTCGCTTGGCATTCGACATCAATAAAAAAGCCGAAGGCATTTATGCCGTGCTTGATCTACAGTGTTCACCAGCCGCTGTTGCTGAGTTGGATCGTCAACTTAGCCTCAATGAGTCTGTGATGCGCACTAAGGTCATGCGACCAGATCAGCGCTAGAGACAATAGAGGTAAATTATGGCTGTTGGGGATATTCAGGTTACATTCATTGGCAACCTGACAAGTGATCCAGAATTACGTTTCACTCCATCAGGCGTTGCAGTTGCTAACTTCACAGTTGCTTGCACACCACGTAATCTTGACAAGACTACAAACGAATGGAAAGACGGCGAAACCACTTTCTTGCGTTGCCAGGTTTGGCGCACATACGCAGAAAACGTTGCTGAATCTCTAACTCGTGGAACTCGCGTCGTTGTTACTGGACGTCTGCGTCAACGCAACTACGAAACTAAAGAAGGCGAAAAGCGCACTTCGATTGACATCGATGTTGATGATGTTGGTCCAGTATTGCGTAACGCCACTGCAAAGATCTCTAAGAACGCTGCAAACTCCGCCGCAGGTGGACGACCAGCTGATTCCGGTTCAGAAGATCCATGGGCATCACAAGCACCAGCAACCGCATGGGGCGCCCCAACTGAAGAACCACCTTTCTAAACATTTAATCGGCCCATCCCGGCGTCAAAACAAAACGTCGGGCTACGTACAGAAATCGGAGCACCACGATGGCCAGACCAGAACGCACTAACAACCGGTCAGACAAGAAAATCGATCCTCGCAAGCTCAAGAAAAAGGCTTGCTCATTTTGTAAAGAAGAAGCGAAGTCAGTTGATTACAAAGATATCAACTTGCTACGTAAATTTATTTCAGATCGCGGCAAGATTCGTGCTCGCCGCGTAACTGGCTGCTGCACCCGTCACCAACGTGACATTGCTATGGCAGTGAAAAATGCTCGCGAAGTTGCATTACTTCCTTACACATCAAGCGCGCGCTAGGGAGATTGACTGATGAAACTTATTCTTACCTAGTCAGTTGACGGCCTTGGAACACCGGGCGACATTGTTGAAGTTAAAGACGGTTTTGGCCGCAACTTCCTAGTTCCACGCGGCTTTGCCGTTAGCTGGACTAAGGGCGGCGAACGTCAAGCAACACAGATTAAGCGTGCTGAAAAGGCTCGTGAAATCCGTGGCACCGAACATGCAAAAGAAGTTAAGGGTCAACTAGAAGGCCT
>JAPLBX010000009.1:0-1262 GCA_026392535.1 Actinomycetota bacterium | reverse complement strand
GAATGCCTTAAAGTTGTCATCAAAACAAATGCTGGCGACAACGGACGTCTTTTCGGTTCAATCACTGCTGCAGATGTAGTTCTAGCGGTTCGCCAAGCTGGTGGACCTGCACTAGACAAGCGTGCAGTATCAATTGCTTCGCACATCAAGTCTGTTGGAAGTCACAAAGTTGGTGTGCGCTTGCACCCATCTGTTGAAGCTTCCTTCAACGTTGAAGTTGTAGCAAACTAACAAAAACCTAAAAGGGCGATGCAGAGAAATCTGTGTCGCCCTTTTTGTTTAGTTTCTAAAGTTGATTAACTTATTTTGTTGCAGGTACTCGATTAGCCTTTTGTTTTCAAGAACTCGATTAGTCCATCACATGCCGCATCCACCATTTCGAAAACTTCGAGGTATGCGTTGTAATCACTGTAATACGGATCTGGAACTGGTGAACCTTTTGGAGAGTTTGAATCGTAATCACGAAGTAGAGAGACTTTTTTCAAGTCGGTGCTACTTCTTGCAAACTCTTTTATGTCTGACAGATTTGTTTCATCCATCACGATTAAGTAGTCGTAATCATCAAACCAATTACTTGTGATTTGTTTGGCGGTGTGATCCGATGTGTAGCCATTGTCTTGTAAAACTTTTTGAGTACGTGGGTGGGCTTGAGCACCAGCATGCCAATCCCATGGCTACTTTGATTGTCATGGGGCTATCCTCGCAAAATCCATTCCATATGGTGAGAAGTCCCGAATGGGTTTTTATCCACCGACTGGGGACAAGAATCGCTCACAAAAATGGGATTTTCCCAATTTTTGTCCACAGGGACTCACATCTTGTGCACAGGACAAATGGCGTGTTTCCACCGTCTATCCCCCTGATATACACAGGTTTATCAACAGGCCTGTTGGATATTTGTCACTAAACCTCGCTAGAACTGCCTACTAGACAAATCAGAGGTGTAGATGAGCGTGCACGAACTTCCGAATTATTCGGATCAAGGCGGACCAGATCGACTGCCACCTCAAGATATTGCAGCTGAAGCTAGCGTGCTTGGATCGATGCTTTTGTCAAAGGATGCAATCGCTGAAGTCGTTCCAATTTTAAAGGTCGAAGATTTCTACAGACCAAATCACCAAGCTATCTATTCAGTAATCCAAACTTTATTTCTTTCAGATACACCAGCAGACGCAGTCACTGTTGCCTCGGAGTTAACCAAACTTGGCGAACTGACCAAAGTTGGTGGAGCTGCTTATTTGCACACATTAGTTTCTGGTGTT
>JAPLBX010000134.1 GCA_026392535.1 Actinomycetota bacterium | reverse complement strand
TTGAAACCGCTAAGACTTCACCAAAATTGCACGGCACTCTTCACAGCGAAGTAGTTCGCCATCAGCGGCATTCTTGAATTTATTTAGATCTGCATTACTAAATTGAATCCGACATCCTTCACATTGACCAGTGGAGAATCGAGAAGCACCAATTCCACGGTTATCTGTTCTAACCTTTTCATAAAGCTTAAGAAGTTCTTCTGGCACAGATTTCGATTCAGCAATTCTTTCGCTGGCAATCTTTTCCCGCTCACTTTCAATATTGGCAACGCGAATAGTCACGAGTTCATCAGCCTTTTGCAGTTCTTGGGTAACTCGAGCAAGTTCGACTCGGATTGAATCCAAATTCTTTTGCGCGTCCTCAAGTTGTTGCAAGATAGAAATTTCTTCATCTTCAAGCAAGTTCTGTCGGCGTTTTAACGAATCAACTTCATGTTGCAATTCGGTTAACTGTTTAGAGTCTGAAATCGAACCAGAATTCAATAACTGCGAATCCTTCTCCAATCGCATCCGAACTTGATCAACATCGCTTTCGGCCTTGCGAACATCAAGTTCACGATCAGCAACTTCAGTGATACCGGCAACTTCACGATATTTAAGTTGTTCGAACTGGGCGCGAAGCTTCTCAGCCTCAATAATCTCTGGAAGGTTTTTGAGTTTGTGAGCGATTTGATCTAGGGCGGTGTCAAAGGCCTGAATGTCTAAAATTCTTAAGTAGGCCCATGGATCAAAAGTTGTCATGGGGTAATTGTGCTGCAAATACACTCTTGAAATACCAAGAGTGGGCGCGGAGGGACTCGAACCCACGACCACCGGTTTGTAAGACCGGTGCTCTAACCAACTGAGCTACGCGCCCTTGTTAAGGCAGCCGCAGAGTACCTGACAGCCATTCTTAATTTGAAATCAGGAGACCCTTTAACCGATTTTGGCTAAAGCATCTCGATAATCTGCAGTATTTCTTGCTGAACCTGGTTCATTGATTACCAACCATTGGATTACACCTTCGCGGTCGATAACGAAAGTTCCTCGAGTTGCCATTCCGCGTTCTTCTAGAAAAACGCCATATGCGCGAGCAACTTCACCATGTGGCCAGAAGTCTGAAAGCAGGATGTGGCTGAAATTCTCTTGTTCCTTGAAGTTCTTCAGTGTTGGTGATGAGTCGCAGGAAATGCTGACTACAACAGTCTCATCATCAATGAAGTTGTCAGCATTGTCGCGAATCGCACAAAGTTCAGCGGTGCAGATTCCTGTGAATGCAAACGGGAAAAACACGAGCACGACTTTTTTACCGCGGAAATCGGAAAGTGAAACAACTTCCCCTTCAGAATTTTTTAAAGTGAAATCCGGTGCTTCTTGACCAACTGATAAAGACATATTTCTCCTGTAGTTTGCTTTTGAATTCTTACAAAGTTTATCGGCGATTAGCTTTTGGTGTTACAAGTCTTGTGCCTTGCCAATCTTTTGAAGCACTAACTGTTTTTGTTACTTGTAAACCTGCAGTAGGTGCACTATCGGCTATATCTGCCGGGCTTACATGTCCTGGCCGACCTGGCTTCGGAGTCATCAACCAGACCACACCATTTTCAGCTAGCGGACTGATTGCGTCTACAAGTAGGTCGACTAGATCATCATCATCTTCTCTAAACCACACCAGTGCGCAATCAACAACATCTGCGTATTCATAATCGACAAGTTGATTGGCTGAAGCGGCTTCGAATGCATCACGAATTTCTTGTGCACAGTCCTCATCTAGACCGATTTCTTGCACGATAGAACCACTGGTGATCCCAATACTGGCGGCTAGCGTTTGCCCGCTGTCAGAAAGCATGTGCGTATCCCACTGCCTAGAGTGACATTTGGCAAGCGTGGCATTTGGCTTGAAGTTTGGCTGAAAATCGGTTTTACCCACCTGATGAGGGGAAATCTGCCGTTATGTAGTTGGATTACCCCACCCAAAACGCGTTCCTCGGCGCCACCCCTGCCGAGCTGACGGAAAGGTTCGAAAGTGACCCAAGACGAATCTGGCATTCCTAGCCAATACGTGGATTTAGATCCAGACGAGACTAGAGAATGGACTGAGTCATTAGACGCAGTTATTGAAAAGCACGGACCATCGCGTGCACGTCAAATTATTCGTGAACTTTTACGTCACTCATCACTTCGAAACCTAGGTGTTCCTGCCGTTCGTAGTACTGACTACATCAACACAATTTCTCCAGA
>JAPLBX010000180.1 GCA_026392535.1 Actinomycetota bacterium | reverse complement strand
GGGTAGGACGTTTGTAACGACTGACGAACCCTTTCAACCGTAAATCTTGGCATCATCGGGAGTAGATCTAAGAGCCGAACGGCCATGGTATTTGCTTGCACTGAATTCAGTAGTTTGGCCCGATGCGCCGCTACTAAATTTCCAATCTGAACAATGCTTTTTTCCGCATCTGTGGCGGCGACTTCCACAGCTTCCAGGAAAAATTGGATCCAAGACTCCCAGTCGCCTTCTTTTCTAACGCCTGACAGTAATCGGTAGTACTCAGACTGGTGTTGCTTTAAAAATCCGCTCACATACATCAGCGGTTCAGGCAAAACACCCAACTCTTCAAACAAGGCGGCTATCAACAACCGTCCAATACGCCCGTTGCCGTCTAAGAACGGGTGGATGGTCTCAAACTGTGCATGCACCATTGCCGTCACAACCAAGGCAGGCAGCAAAGGACTCGGCTCGCTATGCGTCTCCTGGCCAACAGGTATTTGGCTATGGATGAACTTTTCTAAGTCACCGAGCAACCCTTGAACTTTGTCTGCCGGTGGAGGCACAAACACAGCATTACCTGGTCGCGTTCCCCCTATCCAGTTTTGTGAACGGCGTAGTTCACCGGGCTGCTTACCTTCGCCTCGAACACCATTCATCAAAAGTTTGTGGGCTTCGCAAAGTAACCTTGTACTAATAGGTAGCCCCTTGGAATCTCTAAGGTTATCCCGTACGAATTTGTAAGCCGCGATGTAGTTCGTCACCTCCTCGACATCGTTGGTATTGCTTACTTCAAGCCCAGCCTCGTCGTCAAATAAATCCGTGATGGTGGCTTGCGTCCCTTCTATTTGAGAAGTCAAAAGCGCCTCTTTGCGGATAGCGCTGTAGAGCAACCAATCCATCGACGGAACCAACTCTGACACCCCAGACAGACGTGCCAGTGCCATCTGAGCTTTTCTGACTGGCTCGGCAAAAACCGCAGCATCAAGCTCAGGATCTGAGGGCGGAAGTGGAAATGGCACGAACGCATTGACCACCTCCCCAAGGGTGGTGGATTTTTCGTAAGCGCCTGTTATACGTTTCATATTAAAGATATCGTTAATGTAATCGGATCATTTTAAAGAATTCTTTAATATGAATGCAAGCTATTAAAGCTAAAAAATCACTTTTACCCACCTCATGTCGATAAAACCCAAAAATATCGACACGTTCTGACGATATGTCGATTGGATCGACACATCGACCGAAGGTTACAAAAAGTGCATCCTTACAAATTTTCAACGCAAAAAAGCGACAAAATTGCAATTTTCAACTGAAAAATGCGACAATATGACTTGCCATGGCCAATTTAGACCTCAAAAATGCGACAAGTGATAGTCCTCTGCTTTTATTTGCTGAGATGGACGAATCCGCCATTCGGACCGCACAAAGGTTGGTCAAAACGGGCAAATTGTTTCGCATCGTTCCTGGTTTAGTCAGCGCTAGTCAGCCAGAACAATGGCCTACTCAGATTGCCCGCGAGCGCCTCAGAGTGTTGGCCGGCTTGTTTCCTGGGTCGGTTTTGGCGTTTCGCAGCGCATTCAATGGCGGGCAACCCGAAGATGGGGTAGTACACATGACCGGAAGCTATCGCCGCGATGTTTTGCTTCCAGGCCTAAAAGTCATGGTTTGGAAAGGGCCACCCCCTTTATTTGACGACTTGGCCATGCAAGGGCGAAAAATTTACTTTCCCTCCTTGCCGCGCCTGTTGTTAGAAAACCTTTCGCAAAGCACTAGCAGCATCCCCAAAACCGCGGGCAAAGCAGCCGTTGAACAGCGTTTGCTGAGCATCTGTGACGCTCGGGGAGAAGAAGCACTGATCGAGATACGAGAGACAGCCCGCATTAAATCCAAGCAACTTTTGTTAGACAAGGAATTTAGAAAACTTGACGACCTGATAGGAAGCATCCTAGGAACCCGCACTTTCAAGTTAGTTACCGCCAAGGGAAAAGCGCGCACAGCGCCGGTTCCTTATGACGCAGACCGATTGGAATTATTTGAGTACTTCGCTGCACAGCTTCGAAGTACACCTCTTCATCAATCGCCTGCCGTCGCATTGACTGAGCAGGCCCGCATCCATTTGGCCTTCCTTGAGTCGTACTTCAGTAACTTCATTGAGGGCACCGAGTTCGAGATACAAGACGCGCGAGGTTTTGTGTTGCAAGGTCACCCGATCGACCAGCGCCCCAAAGACTCACACGACATACTGGCGGTTTTCCATCAAGCGCGGGACATGGGTTGGTCCAACCAAACATTAACGCCAGGCGAGGCAGTTCTAACGCAATTGCGCGTGCGACATGCCAACCAGATGCGTGAACGCCCCGAATTTTCACCCGGTGAATTTAAGGAAAAACCCAACCGTGCTGGTAACACCGAGTTTGTAGCTCCCGCATTGGTACGCGGCACCTTGATGCAGGGCTCTTCACTTCTTCCCACAGTACCAGCAGGCATGGCGCGGGCATTGTTTGCTATGTTTGTCGTCGCTGAAGTGCATCCCTTCAGCGACGGAAACGGTCGCTTGGCCCGCTTGGTCATGAACGCAGAGTTGTCGGTCGTCAACGCGTGTCGAATTATTGTTCCTACTTTATTCCGCGAGGAATATCTTGACTGCCTCCGCGTACTAACGCGCGATGGGCAAGCGGCCCCATTTCTAGCGGCTATGCAAAGAATTCAACAATGGACGGCGGCTTTCCAATACGACAACCTAGACAGAGTCATCGCGCAAATGACAGCGTGCAATGCCTTTGAGCGTTCGCGCAGCCAGTTCAAGCTGTTAACTCCAAGCTAGTAGTGATAGCGGCCTTACAACAACTCGAAGCGCTACGATCGTGCACGTCCCAGTGCAGTCAGAAGACGTTCCGCGTTTTTTCTTGAACGCAACAGGTGGACTGTCTCAACAGGACCCTCCAAGTCATATGCCGCTTGAAGATTGAGCCACCCTTGGGCCTCGCTTCCAAAATAACGCTCAAGACGAAGTGCTGTGTCGGCAGAGACGCCGCGCTTACCGTCGACTATTTCCCTTAAACGGGAATACGGAACATGCAACGCCAGTGACAAGGCGCGCACGCTAATACCCATAGGCTTGATGTAGTCCTCAAGCAAAACTTCGCCAGGATGAACTGGCCTCATTCCATTTTTAAACATGCAAGTCGGCCATCAGATCAGCGATAGTTTTGTGTTTGCTGGACTTTCCTTGGCGTGCTGATCGCATAGCCCTAACCGTTTCTGCGTTTGGTATCAACGGCTCACAATGCATGGACCGATCTTGCGCAACTTCATTAAGTGGTATCAGTTGCGTAACTGGAGATCTTCTTGCTGCAAAAAATGTGCTGTATTTAGTCATTAAATAATTATAAATATTTATTAATTAAATTTATATAGTGTTAATTAACTATTTTCTAATGACTGTAGATATGGCACCCGCCAAAAATCAAGAAAGTTAGCATGCCAAAATCCCAAATGGCCCGAATCCACCCCAGCACCCCCCTCCACAACCCCCTAACCGCCGGCGACTACCGCGAGCGGGACATCCTACAAATCCTGGGCGACGGCCTGCCCGCTAACTTTGACGTCTTTCATAACTTGCCTTGGTCTTCCATGCACCAAGGCCACCAGCACTTTGGAGAGTTGGACCTGGTGGTTATCTCGCCGCTGGGGCATATCTTGCTCATTGAGGTGAAAGCTGGTGCTATTGAGGAGACGACGCAGTCGCTTGTCAAAACCTATGGGG
>JAPLBX010000064.1 GCA_026392535.1 Actinomycetota bacterium | reverse complement strand
AAGATTAAAGAGTAATGCTAAATAAATTGCTCTGTGAAAAACTTTTTAGTAGCTTGTAAGTTCTGTTGCAGCGTGCACGATCTTGTCCACGGAAGGCAACCAAGCGTTTTCGAGGTTTGCTGCGTATGGAACTGGAGTACTTGGAGAACTAATAAGTCTTGGTGGTGCATCGAATAGAGACCAAGAATCACTCATAGTCCGTGTGATCAGGTCAGAACCCCAAGAACCTCCTGCAGGTCCTTCTTGAACTACAAGTAGCCGGCTGGTGTTGGACAAACTTTCTCTGATAGTTGCATCGTCGAATGGGACTAACGTGCGAGGGTCGATCACTTCAACCGATATTCCACGAGAGTTCAAGATTTCGGCAGCTTCCACCGAGCGATGGCGCATTAATTGGGTGGCAACGATTGTGAGATCGGTTCCGCGAGTTACAACCTGTGCAACTCCTAGAGGGATGCGTTCGTTTGAGATATCGCCTTTAACGTTGAACAGGCCTTTATGTTCAAAAACAAGAACCGGATTGTCATCCACAATTGCTGAGCGCAATAGGCCATACATATCGTTTGGCGTCGATGGTGTGACAATTTTCAGGCCTGGAATGTTTAGGAACCAATTCTCAGCGCTTTGTGAATGTTGGGCTGCGAAGCCACCACCAACACCGTTAGCAAGTCGGACCGTAACTGGGAGTTTGTATTGCCCAGCAGACATGTAGCGATACTTTGCAAGCTGGTTTGCAATCTGATCGAATGTCACACCAGCAAAGTCTGCAAACATTAATTCTGCAATTGGGCGAAGTCCTTGTGCGGCACTACCGATTGCAGCGCCAATAATTGCTTGTTCTGAAATTGGAGTATCTAGAACTCGCTCTGGACCAAATTCTTCAAACAATCCAAGAGAAGTTTTGAAAACTCCACCAGCGGCACCGACATCTTCACCAAGCAAGATGATGTTTGGGTTAAGGCGCATTTCGGCGGCGATAGCGGCTGGAATGGACTTTCGAAAATTCATCTGTTCTTCGGCCATGATTAATCCATCACATCCGTGTAAAGCTCAGATAAATCTGGCTCTGGCCATGAAACTGCTCGATTTTTTGCTTCGTTTACTTCGGTTCGAGCATTTTCCTTTATGCGTTCAATAATTGCGGCGCCATCAGGATTGAATTCCTTTATTGCATTTTCGAGTAGCAGAATTGGGTCTCGTTTCATCCACTCATCGAGTTCGCCTTCTGGCCGGTATGCAGCGAGGTCTGCTCGAGAATGTCCTGAGTGACGATAAGTAACTGCCTCAATAAGTGTTGGTCCGTCACCACGTCGTGCACGATCAGCAGCATCGGCGACGATTGCGCTCATTGACACTACGTCATTTCCATCAACTTGCACGCCATACATCGCATAGCCAAGAGCGCGATCAACAATCTTTTCACCACTAGTGGTGGACTTAACCGGACTGTATTCGCCATACTGATTATTTTCGACAACGAAAATAACAGGTAGTTTCCACAAGGATGCAAGATTCAACGATTCATGGAATGCACCGATATTTGTTGCGCCATCACCAAAAAAACAAACCGAAACTTTTCCGGTTCCTAAGAACTTAGCTGCAAGTGCCGCGCCATTTGCAATCGGAAGATGTCCACCGACAATTGCATTAGAACCCAATGCACCGATGCTTGCATCAGTGAAATGCATCGAGCCACCTTTGCCATTACATAGTCCGCCAGCTCGACCGAGTAGTTCGGCAAAACATGCATCGATTTGTGCACCTTTGGCGATAGTCGCACCGTGACTGCGGTATGTGCAGGTCATTGTGTCTTCTGCGCGAAGAGCACTTATTGCACCAACTGAAACAGCTTCTTGTCCTTGGTAAAGATGGGTGCTGCCTCGAACGAGTCCAGCTGAATATAGATCTTGAACTTCGTCTTCAAAGAATCTAATTTCATACATTTTTTTCAAGACATTTTCGAAGTCGTTTGGCAATTGCTGCTTCAACGTGGGTACTTCGCGAGATTCCCATGCGACGTATGGGTGTGTGATATTCATGATGCCCTATTGAACTCTATATTGCTTAATGAAATCTTCATTGAGTTGCCAACCAAGGCCTGGATTCTCACTTAGCTGTATATGGCCGTCAACTAGAGGTGGCCTGTTGGCAATGAGGTTCCACCAAACTGGATCTCGGTCTGGGTGGAAACACTCAGCGTAAGTTCCATGAGATTGGCTAGCAATTAGGTGGCTAGAAACTTGAGGTTCTTCGTGATGTGCCATTTGCACTTCATAGGTTTTGGCCATTGCAGCGACCCGCAGCCATGCAGTTGGCCCACCTGACCAAGAAGCGTCGAAGTTGCACACATCAACTGAGTTGGCTTCAAATAAATCTCGGCAACCACCGGGGCTAAATTCTGATTGGCCGGCACAAATTGGAATGGAAGAAGAATTTCGGACACGGGCCATTGACTTTCGATCGTTCTGCCACTGCACTGGTTCTTCAAACCAACGAAGATTTAATTCTTTAGTTAGACCAGCAAATTCCACAGCATCTTGTACTGACCAACCTTGATTTGCATCAACTGCGATAGCGAAATCATCACCGGCTGCTTCGCGAGCAATTCGCACTCTTTGCGCATCATCAGCGGGTGACTTTCCGCCAACTTTAAATTTAATTCCTGCAACACCCATTTGCTTATATTCTGCAATTTCATCTGCAATTTTTTCGTTAGGGGTGTGGTAGTAACCTCCGATTACGATCATTGGAATCTTTGAGCGAAAGCCACCCCATAGTCTCCAAAGTGGTTCTCCAAGGTACTTGCCGTATATATCCCACAGTGCAGCATCAACGCCGGCTAGTGCGACCAATCCGATTCGACGGTCCCGCAAGATGTTAAATGTGGCTGGGTAGGAGGTTTCCCAGCAGGCATTGATGTTTCGTGGATCCTTGCCAATCAATCCTGGTTCGATTTCTTGGTGGACGACTTGTTCGATTTCGCCTAAAGACTTGTCTTCGTCTCCTGCGTAGGCCTCGCCTATAAGCCCATCATCGGTATGAATGCGGGTGATAACGGTTGCTCGGTGGGTCATGCGGTAATAGCTGCCCCGATACTCACGAGCCAGTGGTGCTATCAGCGGGACGGTCTCGATGCGGACGATTTTCATTGTCTCAACCTTCTCTCGCTGGAAACGTTTCTATGAGCAAGGATATACTTCCTTGAAGCGCTGGTCAAGAGAAAATCAAGAGAAGAAATGTGCTTGAGATACTTGACAGGAGGAGATTTCAAGGACGAGAGTTAGCCTTACTGGAAACCATTCCAGAATGATTCCAAACTCGGCAGAAGCGCCGTGGGAGGGGAGCCCGGATAAATGAAGCGAATTCTCGCGATTGCCACAGCTGCATTACTCACCATGGTTGCCGTTGCTGGTTGTAGTTCAAGTGATGACGCCAGTAAGCCAGTCAAACTGGTTATGTGGTGGTGGGGCGATCAAGAAGCGCCTGGAGCAAAAGACTGGTTGGATGCAACAGTTAAAGCATATGAAGATGCAAATCCAAATGTCACTATTGAAACTGTCTTGCAAACAACAGATGGTTTGATTCCTGCATTCCAGGCAGCAGCAGCTGCTAAAAGTGGTCCTGATCTTCAGTACTTCTGGGGCGGAATTTATTCACAGCAACCTGGCTGGGATGGCGCTATCACGCCAATTTCAGATTTGATTCCTGCTGAAGAGTTGAGCCATTACATCAACGCTGATGTTGAGTTGTCTTATCAAGGAAAAGTTTGGACAGCTCCTTGGTATGTAAACCCTTCATTCCCATTGCTAGTTCGCAATGACATCTTGTCGAAGTACAACCTAGAAACTCCAGTTACATGGGACGATTTCCTAAACACATGTGATGTTTTGAGTGCTAAAGGTGTTACCACTATTGCTGGTGGCGTTAAAGATGGTTGGTTCGGTGGTTGGTTGTATTCAATCCTCGGAGCACAATCTCTAAATTCTCAAAAAGATGTAATCGAAGCGGTTATCGGCAATCAGAAGTTCACTGATGCAAAACATGCTGACTGGTGGACACGTTTGCAAGAATCTAAGGATCACAATTGCTGGAACGATGACATTAACTCGCTAGAGCTTTACCAAGCTCAGCAACGTTGGGTTGATGGCAAAGCAGCAATGACAGTCGTCGCAGGACCAGACGCACCAAACTTTGTAGGCAAAGTTGGCGCTGACAAGGTCACTGTTATGGCAATGCCAAAGTGGGCAGATGGTCCTAACGCAGGCAAAATGGGAAGTACTTCCCAGACAATCGGTGTTACTTCTTGGAGTAAGAATCAAGCCGAAGCTGCAAAATTCATCATGTTCACACACGAAGCTGCTCAATTGCAGTCTTGGTATGACATGACTGGTGCTATGCCAGCAGACGATCGATTCGATATTGCTGCAGTGACTGATCCGGTTCGCAAGAACCTCTTCACAATCACAATGAATGGAGCTCCATACTTGGAAAACTTCATTCCAGCTCAACTCGATACAGATGCCGTGTTTACAAACGTGCAGTTAGTTCTTAAGGGCACAATTACTGGCCCAGAAGCAGCAGCTGCAATGCAGGCAACAATTGAGAAGCTAAGAAAAACTGATCGCGCCCTGGTGGATAATTTCACCAATTGGGGTAAGTGATCTAAGTGATTAGTGCGAGTGCGTTGTGGCAGTAAATGAGCTTTCGCTCATGAAGCGTCGCCGCGCACTCGCACTAGGTCACCTCCCGTGGGTGTTACCTGCAGCCGTTGTCATTGTCTTTGTCTTCGGTTATTCGGTTTTCTCCCTGTTTGATCAATCTTTTAAATATAAAGAGCAATGGGTTGGCTTCGAAAATTTCAACCTGGTTTTAGGTGATTCACTTTTTCGAACTGCCATCTGGCACAACACATTACTTTTAGCAGCGGTGCCAGTGCTCGTTGCACTTGGGACAGCTTTAGCACTAGCACTTTTCGAAGTTCGCAATTTTGTTGGACTTTATAGAACTGCAATCTTCCTTCCATATATTTTGCCCATTCCAGTTGTCGGTGTTGTTTTTGGTCAGCTACTTCAATTCAACGGCGCACTGAACTCAGCACTTCGCGCCCTCAATCTTCCGGGATTCGCACTTGATTGGTTGGGTGACCCACAGTTGTCACTTCCAACAATGGGTGCGATCATTATTTGGAAAGAAGTTGGTTTCGGCGCAATTTTGATTTTGGCCCGGTTAATGTCACTTCCATATGAACTTTTTGAAGCTGCACGCATTGATGGTTGCAATTTTTGGCAGATGACCCGCCGAGTGACAATTCCACAACTGAAAACTGTGCTTGTTTTCTACTTCATTAACGAAGCCATAGTGATGGTTTCTTGGGTTTCGTGATGGTTTCCTGGGTTTTCAACTACGTCTATGTGATGACAAATGGCCAAGGTGGGCCAGGCGACTCAACGTTTGTATCAGAGCTTTATATCTACCGAGAAGCATTCCAAAACCAAGCACCTGAACTAGCAGCAGCCGCCGCGGTTATGTTGCTGGTTGCAACCTCGGTATTGATCGTTGGACTATTTACGATGCAGCGGAAAATGAGCAAGGGGATGTTTAATGACTGACAAACCAGCTCAAGATCGTTCTATTGCTATCTCAAGTCAATTGATGTTGACCCTTGGCGCTGCAATGGCTTTAGCGCCTGGTTATTTGATGATTACAGGTTCACTGAAAACTCAAGCTGATTTTCTAGCAAGTCCATGGTCACTTCCTACAAATATTTCTTTTGCGGGATATCAAAATGCCCTCACTGATCAATTTCCGCGTTGGTTTTTAAACACAATTATTGTTGCCGGGTTATCGGTTGCCCTAACAGGCTTGTTGGCAGCAACTGCAGCCTGGGGATTTGTGAATTGGAAATGGCGCGGTCGCGAAACTATTTTGGGACTTTTGGTTTCGCTAATGGTTGTGCCACCGGTTGTTTTGCTAATTCCACTATTTCAACTAGGTGCAAAAATTGGATTGATTTCCACCTATCAATTGTTGATAGCGGTTTATGTTGGACTGACTTTGCCGTTTTCAATCTATCTACTTGCTAATTTCTTCAGAACCATTCCAGTAAGCCTGCTCGAAGCAGCGCAGATAGATGGCGCATCGCCACTTCGATCTTTCGTATCGGTAGTTCTGCCGCTGTCTGGCCCTCCAATTATTACTGTCGTGGTGGTTAACATGCTCTGGGCATGGAATGAGTTGCTATTGGCGCTGGTCTTTATGCAACAAGATGATTTGAAAACATTAATGATTGGAATAACTGGATTCCAAAGTCGTTATTCGCTTGACATCCCAACTGTGATGGCCGGACTTACGATTGCTACAACACCGTTGGTGTTGGTTTACATTTTTGGTCAGCGCTACTTCATGGCGGGCCTCACTGCCGGAGCAGTTAAAGGAGAATGAGATAGTGGAGTTTTTGGTAAAGATTCAAGTATTCACACCTGATTCGATGGCAGATGATCAACTTTCGAGTTTGGTTAGTGCTGAACGTGCTCGCGGTAAGGAACTAAAAGATGCTGGAGTTATTCAGCGAATCTGGCGTATTCCTGGGACCAAAAACAATGTTGGAGTCTGGAAGGCTGCTGATGCTTCCGAACTCCATTCCGCAATTTCATCATTGCCACTCTTTGCCTATATGAACGTAGAAGTCACACCACTCGCAACCCACCCACTTGAGAGCTAAGAGGAGCTTGAAATGAAACTTAAAGACCGCGTTGGAATTGTCACGGGAGGCGCAAAAGGACTTGGAAAAGCAATTGCCGAGGAACTTATGAAAGAAGGCGCATCAATTGCGATTTTCGATCTCAATTTAGATGAGGCTCAAGCAACTGCCGACGAACTTTCAAAGTTTGGTACTGCCCGCGCATATCGATGCGATGTTTCAAATTCAAAGCAAGTTGACGATGCATTCGCGCAAGTTGTGGCTGATTTTGGAAAACTAGATTTATTGGTCAACAATGCAGGTGTTTCTTTTGTCGGACCACACATTAAAGATGTCACAGACGAAGTTTGGGCTACAAGTATTGGCGTGATGCAAACTGGAGTCTTTTACTGCATGCGAGCAGCAACTAAATACATGCTTGAACAACGATCCGGTTCGGTGGTAAACATCTCATCAATTCGTGGATACAGCTCAAACCCTGGCCGGATTGCTTACTGCTCATCAAAGGCTGCAGTAATCATGATGAGTCAAGTGGCAGCAGCTGAGTGGGCTCCTTATGGCGTTCGATGCAACTCGATTGCACCAGGTGTGCAGCGCACCCCAATGTGGGATGCAGATGTGAAGCTCGGTGTTGTTGATGAAGAGCGCGTATTACGTGTCACTCCTGCAGGACGTTTAGGCGAACCAAGTGAAGTTGGCCGCTTAGCAGTATTCCTTTGCAGCGATGATTCCGAATTTATAAATGGCGCTTGCATTTCAATTGATGGTGGCCTGACAAGTGTTCCTATCGATGGAATTGTGACTCGACCATCATGAGCAGAGAAGTCAAAGTTGCAGCAATAGCTGGCGATGGGATTGGCAAAGAAGTTCTGCCACCAAGTTTGGCGTTAGTCGATGCTGCGGCAAAGGTTTCTGACCTTTCAATCAGCTGGGATTTAATTGACTGGAGTTCAGATACTTTTCTAAAAATTGGTCAATACATTCCAGAAGGTGGAATGGAACGACTGATGGCCTGCGACGCAATTTATTTTGGCGCGGTCGGGGATCCTCGGGTTCCGGACCATGAATCTTTATGGGGCTTATTGCTTTCCATGCGACAAAACTTTCAGCAGAATGTAAACGTCCGACCAATTAAGCGGCTTCCAGTGCCAAGCCCATTAGCTTCGCCTTTAGATTTTGACATTCTGTTGGTGCGCGAAAATGTTGAAGGCGAATACACGCCAATCGGTGGGCAGATGCGCCTAACCGGTGGCAATCAAGTTGCGATGCAAGTTTCAGTTTTTAGTAAATTCGCAACCGAAGCGGTTGCCCATTACGCATTCCAGCAAGCGCGCCTACGTAAATCAAGTGTGTGTGCTGCCACGAAATCGAATGCGCTTGCGCATTCAATGACTTTTTGGGAAGACGTGATCCGCGAAGTTGCTACCCAATACCCAGATGTGTCACTTAGGTTCTCACACATTGATGCATTAGCAGCCGAATTTATTTTGCGTCCTTGGAATCTTGATGTGGTGGTCGGATCTAATCTCTTTGCAGACGTATTGGCAGATATTGGCGCTGCAATCATGGGAAGTATTGGCGTTGCCGCCTCTGGAAATATCAATCCAGAGCGCACAATGCCTTCTCTATTTGAACCAGTACATGGTTCAGCGCCAGACATTGTTAATCGTGGAATCGCAAATCCAACTGGTCAGCTTTTAACAGCAGCAATGATGTTAGATCACTTAGGTGCACCGGAAGGCGCAGAATTGTTGCGAAGTTCCGTTGTGCAGACTCTTGCTAATCCGAAATTTCATACTGGGGATGTTGGAGGCACTGCAACAACATCAGAAGTTTTTGCTGAAGTTGCCCGGCGCATGGCTCCCTTAACGGTTTCTTCTGTTTGATACGGGCCACTTGTGACTATATTGACATTAGGTGCTGGGGAACTCACTGCGGAAATTAATGCTGCCAACGGTGGGGTTATTCAAAGTATTCGCTGTGGTGGAAAAGAAATGCTTGCGCAGATGCCGTGGAAGCAGGAATCCCCAATTGCCACAGATGTTGAGGCCGAATGGCTGAAATCCTGGGCTGGAGGCTGGCAGCTACTTGTTCCGAATGCCGGATCTGCATCTTTGATTGCAAAACCTCATCAAGGATTTCATGGAAATGCTTCGGTGCAAGGATGGAAACTTGTTAGTCATACTGATACTGCTTGCATTATTGAATGGCAAGAAGCAGATCTGAAGGTCACACGTGAGATTCATGTTGAATCGCAAAAGGTCTCGGCACGAACAACGCTTACAAACCTTGGCCAAATAAAGCTTCCATACATCGCAACTGAACACTGCATTCTTGGTGAAACTTCATTGGCATTTCCAGCCACTTTGAGTTCTGCCAATGGAGTCATGGTTGAAGAACTCGGGTATGACGGTGGGAAGATGGGTTCGGCTAAACAATCTTTAAATGAAAGCGGCCTTGCTTCGATTGATGGCACGGCAACCGCGAAACTTTATTCCTGCAGCAACGTTGATGAAAATGGTTTTCAATTTGAGACTACATCTCACAAAATTAATTTGACGTGGGATGTCGAGAGCTTGCCATATATGTGGCTCTGGCTTGAATTGAATTCAACGTTGGATGCCCCTTGGAATGGGCGAGTGCAGGCAATTGGACTTGAGCCCTCAAATGCCGATCACGGCTTAGGTCTTGACGAGTGCCTGAACAAACAAACCGCACAATACATACCAGCCGGGCAAACGGTTGAATGGTGGATTACCCTAAACATATATGAAAAAGGAGCAAGCAATGTCTGACATCTACGCAGTGCAACACGTGGGGTTAACTGTAAGTAATTTAGAACGTTCAGTTAAGTTCTATCGAGATGTTCTTGGATGCAAGGAATTATTCACACAAGAAAAAACTGGTGGATATCTTGCGGCAATTGTTGGCTACCCAGATGCAAGCGTGAAGATGACTCACCTGAGCGATCCAGCTGGTCGACTAGTCATTGAACTCTTTGAATATGTCCATCCTGAAATGCTAGATATAGAACTTGAACCACGCCGAATTGGAAATGCACATCTTTGTTTCCTCGTTGAAAATCTGCAAGCTGTCTATAAACGCATTAGCGATGTCCACTCAGATTTCTTTTCCGAACCAGTAATTGTTGATACCGGTGCAAACAAAGGCGGCGCTGGTCTATATCTGCGTGACCCGGATGGAATTACAATCGAACTATTCGAGCCAGCCCCTGGCACCGCAGCACATCAATTGATGGAGTCAACAAAAAATGATTAGTTTTGAAGGAAAAGTTGCAGTAGTCACAGGTGGCGCAAATGGCATAGGTGCAGCAGTAGCCAAAGTACTTGCCGACAATGGCGCTTCAGTTGCAGTGTTCGATCGGGAAAGCGTCAACGATTCTCGCCATAAAGCTTATGAAGTTGATCTCGCAGATCAATCCGCATTAGAAGTTGTGGCAAAGAAAGTCATTGCAGACCTTGGACGCGTAGACATCTTGATAAATGTGGCCGGCATGTGTCCAACAAATATGTTGTTAGATCTCGACGTTCGACTCTATGAAAAAACCTTGGCAGTGAACTTGCTCGCACCAATGCTTTTAATGAAGTTCTTTGGCGCAGACATGGCAAAGCGCAAAACCGGAAGAATCGTGAATGTAACCAGTATCCATGGAAAGCTAAGTGAGCCAGGTGCTGCTGCATATGACGCGAGTAAGGGTGGGCTGGAAGCAGTAACTAGAACTGCAGCACTTGAACTTGCCGACTTAGGAATTCTTGTCAATGGTGTTGCTCCTGGATTTGTAAATACCCGAATGTCAGTCGTGAATGGTGTCTCAGAACTCGAGTCAGAGTGGTTTAAAAACATCTACCAAGAAAATGCTCGACTACCTCTCAAGCGTGCATCTGAACCGTCAGAAATTGCAAACGCCGTTGCGTGGCTTGCTAGCGAAGCAAATACATATGTGACTGGACAAATCCTTACCGTTGATGGCGGATTGTCTTCACGCTTCTAACTATTTCTTAGGTGCAGCGCAGCTTTCACCAACAGCAAAACTTGTCGGAAGAATTATGGTTCTTGGTTCTGCACCATTGATCTGCTCAAGTAAAAGTTCGGCAGCTTTTTCGCCAACATTCATTGCATCTCGCGTCACCCGAGCAAGTGGTGGGTCAATGAATTCTGCCAGCGGCAAGTCATCGCAAGTAACAAGTGAAACATCAGTTGGAACTTTTAGTTTCAATTCCCGCAATGCGCGCAATACGCCAACCAAAATTTGATTACCACCAACGAAAATTGCGGTAGGCGGGTTCGGTTCCCGCATAATCTTCAACGTTGTCTCATATCCGTGAATTTCTGAGTAGCCACCGGGAATTAGCGTGACTTTTACATCAGGGTTGGTTTTAGCTGCGGCTTTGAGAGCTAGTGCACGTTCGCGAGATGGTCGAACGCGCGGCGCACCACTAATCAAAACAATCCGTCTATGTCCGAGATTAATAAGGTGCTGTGCTGCCGGCATCACACCACTTGCGTGATCGTGAAGTACTGCGCCAGCTGGAATGTCGGCAGGTAATTCCCGATCAATCAAAACTATTGGTTTCTTAAAAGCGCGTAACATTTCAAGAGTTCTAGGATTTTCCTCATCAGTAATCGAAAGAATAAGTCCGTCCACCCGTCGGGACGCGAAGTGTTTGATGTAATCGGCGTCGAGTTCAGGGTTTCCTTGGCTGTTGCTGATTAGTAGTGAATAGCCAGACTTACTTAGTTCGTTTTCTGCTCCAACAGAGTTGGTTGCAATGACTGGATTTGAAACGTTGATCGCCACGAAACCAATTGATTGGGTAGCGCCGGTTCGCATACTCATAGCTAGTAAATCTCGTTCGTACCCCAAAGCTGCTACAGCGTCCAAAACACGGTTACGCATAACTTCGCTGACATCCGGCGAATCGGTGAGAACTCGAGATACCGAGGAAATGGCAACGCCAGCCCTTTTGGCCACCTCGCGCATACCCACTTTTTCGTTCATAAAACCTCACAAGTTCTGGGCTAAGTGTATTTACTGGGAGCGTTTCCAAAAGCCCTTGCAAGAGGCATAATGGGGCTATTAGCGCTCATTTGAGACCCAGATAGGTGGACCATGGCTTTAACCCCTGAAATCGTTCTCAGTGGCTTTGCTTTCCCTGAATCTCTGAGATGGCATAACCAGCAACTTTGGTTCAGCGACGTGTTGACCGGAGAAGTCCACCGCTCATCCTTAGATGGAATCACCGAGATTGTGACACACGTTTCACCAACTGTTTCTGGCTTGGGATGGTTGCCAACGGGTGAGTTATTGGTTGTGGACTGCGATGCGAGGCAAATCGTAAGAATCTCAGAAACCGGTGAAAAGCATTTACATGCTGATCTTTCTTCCCACTGGAGATTCCCGGCGAATGACATGTTGGTCGACGACGATGGCACGGCTTGGGTTGGTAGTTATGGATTTAATCCCGAAGCTGATGCGCCGGTCCCATCTTCGATGCTAAAAGTTTCAAACACTGGCGAAGTTATTGGCGAAGTGCCAGACCTGGTATTCCCAAATGGAGCTGGACGAATTGATTCAAACCACTTCATTGTGTCGGAAACTTTTGCTGGTCGTTTAGCGATTGTAAATACTGAAGGAACACCCAAAGTAATTCGAAGGATTGAATTACCAGACGGAAGCACACCAGATGGATTGGCAGTCAAAGATGATGGAAGCGTCTGGGTGGCCTTGGCCTATTCAGAATGCGTAGTCCGAATAGATTTAGAAACAGGAAAATCCGAACGTGCTATTGAACTTCCAGGAATTGGGGTTTATGACTGCACGTTTATCGATTCCAACACTTTGCTAATCGCAACTAGCGACAAAGATGAATCACATGTTGTTGAAGATAGACCTGGAAAGATTCTCAAGGTAACCGTCGGCTAAGCCAGCTATCAGAGTATAAAGTTTGAAACCACTACTTCTGTTATGCCAATTCCAGCGAGAATTGTTGCCGTAGTAATACTTTTTTTGCGGCCAATTACTTGAGGTAATCCCATCACGTCTTGACCAATATCGGATTCCAGATCTTTGATTACATTCAAGAAGTGGAATGCGGATGCAAACAGGATGAAAGCTAAGACAATCCAAGTTGGTGGATGGCTCCCAGCAGCAATATAGATGGCCCATGGCAGCGCCCCAAATGAAACAACATATGGCAACACCGAAAACATCGTTGCCTTCAGTTTAAAGTTGTATGCAGTTGCACTTAATAAACCAATAAAGTGAATTGCACTTCCATTTATTCCCAACGGACTCAAGAGTGAAACGATTAATGCACTCAACAAAGCAATGACTATGCAAATCTTTAGATTCTTTTGGGTGATTGTGCCGGCCACTAGTGGCTTTTTAAACCTCAGGGCCTCACTGTCTTTTGCGAAATCTAAGAAGTCGTTTGTCCAGCCAACAACAAACTGGCCCAGAAGGATGGCAAACGAAATAAACAATGCATCACTAAATGAAACCTGAGTAATCGACAATATAAATGCGATTGCTACCACCAGCACAGTAGGTCCAAAGTGTGAAGCTTTCATCAACCCGACAAACTGCGCTCGAATTGTGTGACTCATGTGCTCATACTAGGAATAATGCGAATTAAAAATTAGATATTCAGCTAAATCCGGAAATCAACCTTTACCCTTACCTCATGAAACCAATCGGAAAACCTGCGGCAATAGTTGCTGTAATCGGACCAATTCAATCTGTGCTTGGATGGGTAATCGCTGGCTCCTTATGGGCAGGTTATGACCCCGTTTATCAAACAATCAGTGACCTTGCGGCCGATCAATCACCGGTCAAATGGATTATGTCCTCATTCTTTATTCTTGGTGGCACACTGTCTTTGATTGGTGCGGTTTATGCAAGAACTCTTGCAATGCCAGGCCGGGTTGCACTTTTCGCTTCAGGTCTTTGCACATATGGATTAACAATCTTCCCAACACCTTTAGCTGGCCATTCAGATATGCATCGGTTGTTTGCAATTACCTCATTTGTGCTTTCCGCAGGATGGCCACTGCTGGCAATGCGTCGCGACAAGTCCGCGCCATTCATCATCCGTCCACTGGCATCACTTGTGGGCACCGCTGCTCAAGCGACATTGGCTTTATGGTTTCTTATGGTTTGGGCAGACACCACAACGACAAACATTGGCGTCTGGGAACGAGTGGTAACCACATCCCAATCACTTTACGTTTCAGTCGTAGTGCTAACGATTTATATGAGTCAGCAAAAACGAAAGAATAATTCATAACAAGTTCTTTGGTACACCGCGTAGGACTTGAACCTACAACCCGCTGATTAAGAGTCAGCTGCTCTGCCAGTTGAGCTAGCGGTGCGAGAGGACGGAGAATAGCAGGGGAGCGGCTTACCAATACTTGCACCCGTTTTACTGAGTTAAGCAGTGCTAGAGATTGTCTGCTCCGCCAAGGTTGCTCGGGCAGCCTCTAGTCGGGCTACAGGCACTCGAAATGGGGAGGCCGAGACATAGTCCAAGCCAATCTCGTTGAAGAAGTGAATACTTCGTGGATCGCCACCGTGTTCTCCACAAACTCCAAGTTCCATATCCGGCTTAACACTTCGACCTTTCGCGGCCGCCATTTTTACAAGTTCGCCAACGCCGTATGGGTCAATGGTTTCAAATGGTGATGAACCAAAAATGCCTCGCTCTAAATATTCGCTGAAGAATGCAGACTCAACATCGTCTCGGCTAAAGCCCCACGTTGTTTGCGTTAAATCATTTGTTCCAAACGAGAAGAAATCAGCAACGCGAGCAATTCGATGAGCTGTTAGGGCTGCGCGAGGAAGTTCAATCATGGTTCCAATTGGAATGTTTAATTCCACGCCAAACTTTGCTGCCACTTCAGCAATTATTTTTTCGGCCTCTATTCGAACTGGTTCGAGTTCGGCAACAGTCGCGACAAGCGGCACCATTACTTCTGGGTGTGGATTTCCTTTTTCAAGAATACGAACTGCAGTAGCTTCAGCGATAGCCCGCACTTGAAGTGCAAATAAACCTGGAAACATGATTCCAAGACGAACACCGCGCAATCCCAGCATGGGATTTGCTTCATGCATGCGGCTAACAGCTTGAAGAAGTTTCTCATCAGAATCTTGCAAAGTGTTTGTACTGCGCGCCAACGCAACTTTTACCGAAAGGTCGGTGTAGTCAGGTAGGAACTCATGAAGCGGTGGATCTATAAGCCGAATTATTACTGGCAGACCATCCATGGCTTCAAGAATTTCAGTGAAGTCTTGAATTTGAAGTGGGAGCAATGCATCAAGTGCATGTTTCTTATCAATTTCATTTTCGGCCAATATGAGTCGCTCCACAAGTTCGCGTCTCGCACCCAAAAACATGTGTTCGGTTCGGGCTAAGCCAATGCCTTCCGCACCCATTCGCCGTGCCCGAGCTGCGTCTTCGCCATTGTCAGCGTTTGCGCGAACTTTCAAACGGCGAACGGAGTCGGCATGGAAAATCAAATGATCAACGGCGCGAACAAGTGGATCTGCCATGATTTCTTGAGGAGTCAATTCACCATTGAAGTATTGGGTAACAGCCGAAGCGGTAACCGGAACTTCACCAGCGAAAACTTCACCGGTAGTTCCATCGATAGAAATCAAGTCACCTTCGATAAGTTTTACTCCACTTGCAGTTGTAACAACACGATTGTGAACATCAACTGTTAATTCGTCAACGCCGCAGACTGCAGTTTTTCCCATACCGCGAGCAACCACTGCGGCGTGTGAAGTTTTGCCACCTCTGCTAGTCAAGATTCCGACGCTTGCCACCATTCCAGCCAAATCGTCAGGATTTGTTTCTTTGCGCACCAAGATGACTTTCATCCCGGTTGCCGCAAGTTCAACCGCGCGTTCAGCAGAGAATGCGATGTGACCCACTGCAGCGCCAGGTGATGCAGCAATTCCTTTAGCAAGGCGAGTGAAGCTTGAAGTATCAATAAAACGTGGGAACATTAAATGCATCAATTGCGCACCCGTTACGCGGAGCAATGCTTCCGTTTGGGAGATCAATCCCTCTTCAACTAATTGAACTGCGATTCGGAAGGCCGCAGCTGGTGTGCGTTTTCCCACTCGAGTCTGCAACATCCAAAGCTTTCCATCTTCGACAGTAAATTCGATGTCGCAAAGATCACGGTAGTGATTTTCTAAAATTGTCATAACTTCTAGTAGCTGCTTGTGGGCGGCTGGCACCGCTTTAGTCATATCTTCGAGTTTCTCAGTGTTACGGATACCCGCAACCACATCTTCGCCTTGTGCATTTGTTAGCCAGTCGCCGTATGCGCCAGAGACGCCACTCGCTGGGTCACGTGTGAATGCAACGCCTGTGCCAGATTTTTCCCCACGGTTTCCAAACACCATAGTTACAACATTTACAGCTGTTCCGAGGTCTTCAGGAATTTGTTCTTGTCGGCGGTATAACTTTGCGCGATCTGTGTTCCAGGAATTGAAGACTGCTTTGATAGCCAGATCTAGTTGTGCATGCACATCTTGTGGGAAGTCTTCGCCAGTTTGGCCTTTAACAATTTCTTTGAACTTTGCAATCAGTTCCTTTAGTTGTTCAATATTAAACTCATAATCTTGTTCCACGCCATTTGCGTCTTTAGATTTTTGTAGCTCGTCTTCAAAATGGTCAGCAGAAATATTTAATACTGTCTTTCCAAACATTGCTATAAGTCGACGATATGAATCGAGCGCAAAACGCTCATTTTTTGTAACAACTGCAAGCCCGTTTACAGTGTCATCATTAAGACCAATATTCAAAACGGTTTCCATCATGCCTGGCATGGAGTATTTCGCGCCAGAACGCACCGAAACTAAAAGTGGATCTGTTGCATCACCAAAGCGCCGTCGTGACCGAGCTTCGGTTGCGGCCAAGGCCGTGCCGATTTGGCTTCCAAGTCCAGCCGGGTCTTTGCCAGCAGATAAATATGCTTTACATGCTTCAGTGGTGATTGTGAATCCAGGGGGAACTGGAAGTCCAAGCCTTGTCATTTCTGCAAGGTTGGCACCCTTGCCGCCCAATAGGTCGCTCATAGAACGATCGCCTTCGGTGAAGTCATAAACAAACTTTGACATTTTCGCCCTTTCTAGCCATCTGCACCATTGTGCATATTGGTGAACATCTGTGAACGAACATTAGCCAAAATCACGTTAGAAAGTAAGTGATGAAATACCTAAATATTGCGAAATAAAAAAGCGGCACATCTCTGTACCGCTTTAGTGGGGTGAGTGACGGGACTTGAACCCGCGACATCCTGGACCACAACCAGGTGTTCTACCAGCTGAACTACACCCACCATGCAACTCTTAAGAGCAGCGGGCGGAAGTGTAACGGGTGAGAAAAGATGCTAAAAAATGGTGGCTTTATTCGGGCTTTTGTGAACCTAGATCTGCGGCTATTGCCTTAGCTGTTTTCATGTCCGGGCCATCACCTTCGACGAATACTGCTTTTCGATAGTAATTCAATTCTCGGATTGAATCAGCAATGTCAGCCAATGCCCGGTGATTGCCTTCTTTAGTTGGGGAAACATAGTAAGCACGCGGATACCAACGGCGAGCAAGTTCTTTAACACTTGATACGTCGACTAACCGGTAGTGCAAGTAACTGTCGAGAGTCGGCATGTGTTTGTTGAGGAACATGCGATCAACATAAATAGACGAACCAGCAAGTGGTGCTTTTTTCGGCTCAGCGATGTGTTGTTTGATATAGGTGAGTACGAGTTGTTCGGCATCTTCTGTTGAAATTCCATTTGGAATTTCAGGCAAAAGTGCCGAATTGGTGTGCATGTCGATAACGACTTGATCCATGAGGGCCAGCTGAGATTCGGTCGCCACAACTACATAGCTCACACCTTCATCAAGGGGGACTAGGTTGGCATCAGTAACGACACAAGCAATCTCAACGATTACGTGTTGTTCGGGATCTAAACCTGTCATTTCAAGGTCGATCCATACTAGTTTTTCAGCGTCAGCCACGCATGAAGCCTAGTTGGGGCATCTGATAAGACTTAGGCTGAACCCATGGAATCCCTCGCACTGCTCGTAGCCGTCATGGTTTTGGTGATTTTTTCCAGTGTCTTCGTCGCATTGGCCTTGTCGTTTGCTGACACCAAATTGGCTAGAGGATTTCTCTACACCTTCGTTTCAATATCTAGTGGCCTAATTGTTTGGATGGCTTTAGCCGTTAACTCGCTTGGCACCTGGGTGATGGCGCTGATTATTGTTGGACTTGGATTGGTTGCAGTTTGGAACTCAAACCGGGTCAAACGAAACAACGATGAAATTAAGCGCCTTACCAGCGAATAAGTCGTACGAATTTACTTCGCACTGTATTTACTACTTCAATTCCCTCAAGCATGTTCTTGCGAGCCCGATCCGTCGGCACCCCATTTGCTTTGCAAAATGCGTGCAGTTCATTCAATAAAGTTTCATCAAGTTCCGGCCAAGGTTTAGTTGCAACTCTTGCAAGTGCAAACCATTCGCTCCATAGGGGATCGCCCATAAAGTCACGTGGGTTTAAGCCACCGAAAACTAAATCGTTATCAACTAAAAATTGAGCAATCTCTGGAGTTAAAGTGATTTTGTTGCCGGTGAATTCAGCTAGCGAATCGATTAGTTTTCGCCGCAGCCGATTAGTCAAAGTTCCAGCCGGAAAACTTGGATTAACAAATCGTAGGAATTGAACTGCTTCGACGGAAAGTGATGCATTCAAGCTTTCAACTGGAGCAAAACTATTTCGCAGATTTTGATTAACGCCAGCAATTTTGAGTACATAATCAATTAAGTCATTGTTGGCTCGTTGCGATAGATATGGACGAAGCGCAAAAGTGGTGTTGCTAGGAAGCTGGGAACGCCAAATCGCGGCGAAAGCTGCATGTGAATAGGAACGTCTGGCTTTATGGGCGTATGAAACTTCAAACTTCCAAGTGCGCCCAGCTTTAATTGATTCAGAATATGCGCTTGCTGCCAAGTCGTCTGGTCGCCGCACAACTGCTATTACATCAATCTGATCGAAATGTTCTTTTAAGAAATCGAGTAAAGCTTTAATCTCTTCGCCAGTGCGTAAGCGAGTACCTATGTGTTCGCTGGTCATCAGCCATGTTCCATCGGCCAGATTTGCCGAAAACTGTTCGCCTAAGCGAAGACGCAAGTCATCGCGATCTTTTTCACTATCTATTCCCATTCCGCGTGCAATCACGCCAGGATTTTGACTGAACGCCAGTGCGAGCTGGGAATGATTTGAGTCTTTCAAAAATGTTGGAACATTGATTGCATTTGCGGCCAATAGATTTTTATTGAGCTCAATAGATTGCTGGAAGGTGGAGGTGCCCGTTTTGGACTTACCAATATGCAGGATTAGCCGGCGCAACTCTTCTCACCTCTTCCTAATCAATCAGGTTGGCAAAGTGTAGGTCGTGAGCGCAAACGAACCTAGGTATTGCAATACTTGATGTATGAGCCTGAATTCATATCCGTGGACCGCCTACCAGCAAACCCATGTTGAGGCCTATTTACCTGAAGGTGTGAAAGTACTTGCACAGGTCGATGGCGACGAGGTAGGTAGTTGGCCTTTTGATGAAACCGAGGTTTGGATTCTCACCGCATGCAATCCACGAAGTCAGGAGTTAAGCCCTGATGAGAACAATCAGCGCCATAAAGCGTTGGGAGCACAATTGTCCGAACTTGGTTTGAATTATTTCTACACCCGAGGTTTTGATCCAACATCGGCTTCGTTTAATGAGTGGAGCGAAGATGGGTATGGAGTGGTTGGCAATGTTGGTAAACAAGTTTTGGAACTTGCTAAAGCTTGGGAGCAAAACGCAGTATTTGTGTGGCGACCAAGCGAGTGGGTTATTTTGGGTGTGTTAATCGAAGGCCAAACTAAATCTGGTTGGCGTTTTGTTTAGTTATTCCAAAAATATTTAGCTATTCCAAAATCAATTGGTAGCGCATAGCTTCTGCGCCATAGCCACCTTGGGCTTCAGCCATCGGCTGATAGCCAAATCTTTCCCAGTATGTCGCTGCTGATTGCACAGCCGTTAGTTCGATGCTTTTGAATCCACGCGAGCGAGCAATTTCAATAGATTGTTCCATGAATGTGCGAGCAAGTCCTTTACCTTCGAAATCAGGATGGATTGCAATATCGTGGATGTAATAAGCGTTTTCGGTATGAGTGATTTCACGAATGTCACTGTGAAGTGGAACTGGCAGACCAGATTGCCAATTGAAACCTATGCAATAGCCGGCCATCCGACCATCTATAAATCCACCTAAGCAGGTCGGATTTGAGACTAGAAGTTTTGTTAAAAAGATTTCTTTAGTTTCAATATAAATATCGCCATAAGCTGCACGTTGAACAATTAGTAATTGCTCTAGGTCTGAGTCTTTCAACGGCCGGACTTCGAAACTCATAATCATCACAGCGTAATGTAGAGGTAACCCTTTTTAACCGATGTTCGGTACTTTGTAAGTGCCCTCGTAGCAGGACCAGCTTTCACATTGCCCGTTTTAGCATCAAATTGAGATCCGTGATAGGTGCAAACAAGTTTCTTGCCCTCAGCTTGTAATTGAAATCCTTGATGGGTGCAGGATGTTGAAAATGCAAAGAAACCTGTTGCGGTTGCTAGCACGCTAACTTTTTGACCTTGTCCAGGCACAGTAACAATCAACAAAGAGCCTGGTTTGAATTTTGAGGTCTTACCAAGTTTGTACGTACTTGCTGCATTGGACCCTTGAGAACTAACGAGGGTTGCAACAATTGCAATTGTGCCACCAATAAAGGTGCGCCGAGAAAAGTCTTCCATGGAGGGAGAATAATTGAAAAATTAGATTTTGGCTTAGTTATATTCGTGACAGTTTCGCCAACATTGGGCTAGCTGGGTGCAATGTGACACTTTGCGTCATCCCAACATCCGACCAGTCATTTGTTGGCCGCACATCAAAGTCCCGCAAGATCCGAGCCATTAGCAACGGGCCTTCAACTAGAGCCATGTCACGGCCGATGCACATCCGAGCGCCCAAACCAAACGGCAGGTATTCACTTCGAGCCAATTGGGATTGAGGATCTGAAAATCGGCTTGGATCGAATTTCTCTGGGTCTTGCCAGCTTCCCTGATGTTGCAACATATATGGGCTCATGATGATTAATGCATTTGCCGGAATCTCGATGCCTTCCAACGTGTCATTTGAAATTGTGCTGCGAGTGATCAACCAGGCTGGTGGATAAAGGCGCATGGTTTCTGCAAAAACTGATTGCAAGTAAGGAACTTGCGCTAGGTCGTTTAGGTGGGGTGCGCTTTTTGCTTCAGAAATACAAGTGTGAAGAATTTCGTTGTTCTCATTAAGCAATTGCCACATCCATGCCATTGCACTTGCAACTGTTTCATGGCCGGCAACAATAAATGTGACAATTTCATCTCGGATAGCTTTGATATCGAATTTTTGTGGATCTGTTTCATGAGCTTCACGCAGCAAAGAGATAAACGCATCAGGATGAGTGGCAGGGGATAGCAATAATTGTTCTACGGCTTCATCGAGTTGCCTAATTGCACGATTCAATTTGCGATGATTTTTTGTCGGTACCCAAGTTGGAATTGGCAATGGCATTTGCGCTTTTGCAACCACAACATCAAGAGCTGCAATTGTTGCACTTGCGATGGCCTCACTCTCACCACTTAAAGATTTACCAAAAAGTGCCCGCCCTACTACTTCTAAAGTCAGGTGTTGCATCGCAGCAGCAATTTCAACTTCCGGATTATTGGTCCACTTTTCTTGAAGCACCAGATAGGAATCTTCAATTGATTCAATTACTAGGGACTGCATTGCTCGGTGAAATGCAGGTTGCAAAACTTTACGGTGGGATTTCCAAATCTCGCCATCAGCCGTAAGTAGGCCTTCACCTGTGACAATGGAAAGTGATTTGTATTGCAAAGTTTGCTTTGCATAATTTCTCGCGTTCGATCGCAATACGTAGTCAACAGTTTCAGGATTGCTGATTGAGAAGGCTGGAATGGGGACCGGATATTGCACAATCGCACCGTATTTTTGGTGCATATTCATCAAGAAACCAGTGGTGTCTGAGCGGATAGCAGCCAGGTTCTTGAGCATGGTTAGTGCGTCCGGCCCTGGGGCAACATGTTTAACAGCCACGACCCGAGCCTACGCATGTGGAAAGGCACAGAATCTTTGACTACCTTAGGCTTTTGCATCTACTGAGAGCGGACATGGATTTCAAGTGAGAAAGAATTACATATCTAAATTTGCACTCGTTTTGACGCTTGCAATCCTCACTTCGTTCATTAGCTTGCCTGGTTCTTCCGCCGCAAATGGATATCTATACAGCACCACACCTTCACCTTACGTGGAAGGCGATGACGAGGCTGCCAACATCTTCGATCCAGTAGATGTAAATAGCATTCAGCTAGACGTTGATGAATCAATCATTGAGTATTTCAGGTCTTGCTGTGACTGGCAGTATGAAGGTCCGTGGAGAGAAGCTCAGCTGACCATGACAGTTAAAGGCGAAACTGTTGGACCATTGTTAGTTGGTTTTCACCTTAAAGGCGCTTGGGGTTCTTGGCGGACAATTGACACGAAACCAGGAATCAAAATAAAAGTTGATGCGTTTGTCGAAGGACAAAAGATTTTTGGCGTGAAGAAAATGATTCTAAACAACATGGCTCAAGAAGGTAGTGCGCTAAATCAGCAACTCGCTATGAGAGTTTTTCGTGCAATGGGAGTTCCAGCTTCGCGAACTGGTTACACAAATCTTCATATAAATGATTTGAATTATGGGCTTTACACCATGATTGAATCATTAGACAGAGTCAGCCTTTCAAGATGGTTTGATTCAACTCAGCATTTATACAAGGGTGGAGTTCCTTACCACTGGGCTGATTTAGTTCCAGAATATGAGTACGTGTTTCAGGTTGAGACTGGCAGCCTGACTAACCGAAACGATTTAATGCCATTGCTGCAGGCAAATGCTGCTGAAGACTGGTGGACAGAAATAAACAAAGTTGCGGACATGCAGGAAATGGTGCGCGAGTGGGCGGTTGAACAAACCATTGGCCACTGGGATGGCTATTCCTACAACGGAAACAACTACTTCATTCACTCGGATGAAAATGGAATTTTCACAATGTTGCCTTGGGGTGTAGATGGCACTTGGGGTGGTCCAATTGACTACAACTGGACCAGCAAGATTATGAGTCAAAGGTGCATTCAAACTCCACAATGCTTTGCTCTGTATGTTCAAGCGGTTGCAGATGCAACTTACGCAATTAAAACTCTGGATCTAGATCAGATGGTTGTTGATATTTCACAACGCATTAATCCTGAACTGGCCGATAATGTCGAACCGTATTGGCGCCGCTATTGGTTTAACTCGAATAGCTTGGGCGATATTCAGTGGTATCAAACCTATGTTACGAGACCAGTACTTGATGGAAACTACGACTGGGCATTAACTAATTATCAAGACGTGCCGGGTGTTTCTCGTGTGCAGCTTTATGACAGTGCGCTCAGCCAGCTCCGTGTAGCCGGCAAAAAAATCGAGATTCCAGTTGCAGAAAATGATCTATCAACCGTTTATTTGCAACCAGGAACTAAGAGTGTCACGGTTAGTGCAACTGCAAGGCAGAGCCAAGCCGATGTAGAAATTTCTGCATTAAATAATTTGAAGACTGGCCTAAACACAATTTCTGTGGACGTTACTTCTCGAAATGGCCAATCTAGTCAGACTTATGAAATCTCAGCTTATGTTTTGACTAAAGCATCTGCAAATTTGGTTGTTTCAACTACTGGTACAAAAAATAGATTGACGGAAAGATCTTTTGTTAAATTACACAACACAGGTGTGGTGACAGGAATCAAGGCAATCAAGGACTTAAAGGTCACAGTTACTGGTTCGATGAAAAACGGAACCACCATGCTCAAAAAGATTATGGATGTATTAAAGGATGCTGGAATGTCCACTCCAGATGATTCAACCTATAAAACAAACTCACGGATGGCCAAAGACACCACAAAGGTAGTTATTACCTACCTAAAGTGAAGTCTGTGTAGGTTTCTCCCATGTCTAAGGTCCTCGCATCACTGCCAGTCGGCGAAAAGGTCGGAATTGCCTTCTCAGGTGGGCTTGATACCTCAGTAGCTGTTGCATGGATGCGTGAAAACGGCGCTATCCCTTATGCCTATACGGCAGACCTTGGACAATATGACGAACCTGACATCGATTCAGTTCCTAGCCGCGCCACTGAGTATGGCGCAGAAGGTGCCCGACTAGTTGATTGTAAATTGGCATTAGTTGAAGAAGGTTTCGCAGCAATCGCATGTGGAGCATTTCACATCCGAAGTGGCGGCAAGCAATACTTCAACACCACACCACTTGGCCGCGCAGTCACTGGAACTCTGCTCGTTCGGGCAATGCTTAAAGATGGCGTTGCGATCTGGGGAGATGGTTCGACATATAAAGGAAACGACATCGAACGTTTCTACCGTTATGGACTCCTGGCAAACCCTGCCCTTCGCATCTACAAGCCATGGCTAGACACTGCGTTCGTAAACGAACTAGGTGGCCGTAAAGAAATGTCTGAGTGGATGACGGCACACAAACTTCCTTACCGTGACTCAGTTGAAAGGGCTTACTCAACCGATGCGAATATTCTCGGCGCAACTCACGAAGCTAAATCTTTAGAACTCTTAGATTCTTCAATGGAAATTGTGCAACCAATCATGGGGGTTCGATTTTGGGATCCAACAGTTGAAATCAAAACTGAAGATGTAGAGATTCGTTTTGAACAAGGTCGTCCAGTTGCAATCAACGGTAAAGAACTTGATGCAGTTGCATTGATGAAAGAAGCAAACAATGTTGGTGGCCGGCATGGTCTTGGTATGGCTGACCAAATTGAAAACCGCATCATCGAAGCGAAAAGTCGCGGAATTTATGAAGCTCCAGGCATGGCACTTTTGTTCTTTGCATATGAACGGCTTTTGTCTGCAATCCACAACGAAGACACGCTGGCTAACTACCACGCAGAAGGTCGCCGCTTAGGACGTTTGCTGTATGAAGGTCGCTGGTTTGATCCACAAGCACTAATGCTGCGTGAATCATTGCAACGTTGGGTTGCATCTGCTGTCAGTGGTGAAGTAACTCTTCGTTTGCGCCGCGGTGATGACTACACAATTATCAATACTGTTGGCCCGCATCTTTCATACCACCCAGACAAACTGTCAATGGAAAGAACTGAAGATGCAGCATTTGGTCCACAAGATCGAATTGGTCAACTAACGATGCGCAATCTGGATATCGCTGATACTCGTGCAAAACTTGAAATGTATGCCAAGCAAGGTCAACTAGATGGTGGCCAAGCTAACTTGGTTGGCGAACTCACCGATGGTGAAAAGAAGAATTAGTAAGTAACGACTTTCAATTTACAAGGAATATCCAGCTCATCGCGAATAGCATCTAGGTGCTCTTTGGTGATGCGGTGCAACTCAGGGGTCCAGGTCTTGCCGACCTCAGACTTAGGCACCCGAAGAGTCACAGACTCTTGGTGAGAACCGATGATGCTTGGGGCGTATTCGAGTAAAACCTGGCCAATTGGCTCTTCAAAAGCCTCTGCTGTGAGTCGGCATTGGTCTAGTACTTCGGTGAATTCAAGAGTAACAATCATCTACAATCTCCTATGTGCGCTAAGCACAAACCGCGCCTCAAGTGGCGCATTCTACGCAGGAGATCTGTTGAGCGAGAACGAAACCAATAACTCTGAAAGCACCGAGACTGCAAATCTGCCAGATATCGTGCGTCGAGTCGGTGGAGACCTGGAGAAGGTAATCTCAAATCTGCCTGCATATGTGGATGAAAGATTCCCGTTGGACCGCTTCAAGCAAATTGCTCTCGGCCGTTTAGTCGAAGCAAAGCCTGAACTTAATAACGAAAATGACATCGCAAAGATCGTTGATCTGCTGACTTTTCACGGCATCGATCGCGACCAAATGAATGACCTAAATGTTTTGCTCGACACCTATGGAACTGACGATGTGTGGACAGCAATTAATTACTTGTATGAAATTGGTTTGCGTGACCGCGGTATCGCATCTGAAGATGAAAGTAATACCAACGCATTTGTTTTTGTTCGCGCAGTGCTAAGTCGAATTCGCGAGCTACGTGAAAGCGGCAAGCGAGTAGTAAACGAAGAGGTTCTAGACGCAACAGTTTGGGACATCAACGAATACATCGACGAAGCCGACTTAGACAACTACCAATACACCGGTGGAACTCTCGGCGGCGAAGACGTTCTTGAAGTTGAAGAAGACGAGTAAGAACCATGGCTGGCGAAAATCCACTAATCACACTTGGTGTTCCGAGACACGTTTTAGTAGTTGCAGTCAAGGATAAGAACCCAAAACTTGCTTTAGATATTGCTGAAGCCAATTACAAGTCACTTGCCAAGAAGTTTCACCCAGACCTCCCAGGTGGCGATGCTGACTACATGAGTTCCCTTGGCGATGCCATGGAAGAAATTCGCGATCTAGATGCTCTTGACTATTACTTGTCAGAACTTGTAGGTCGACACGATGTGGCTGATGCCAAGGTTCAAGAAAAGGTTCGCAAAAGTGCCGCACTTATTGAAAAGCGCGATACCTTTTCATTGCGAGCTCTGGCTGACTTATTTGAATATGTTGACCAATTCACGATGCTTGGGCTTCGCAAACCAACCACCTTTTTTACATATGGCCAAACCGTCACCATGACTATTGCCGTCAGTGACGAAAACAAGGCCGAGATTGTTGGCTATCAAAACGAAGCTATGGACATGAGCGTTAGCGAATTCCGTTACACATCCGGCAAGTGGCAATTCAAAAATGAAGATATCGATGCTAAAAAGATGTGGCACGAATTGGGCGACCCAAGTGTCAAACTCTCAGCCAAAGTAGTGGGATATGTAATTCGTGATCGCAATGTTGAAGTTGAACTCGACAGCGATGTTCAGGCACTTGGTGCGGGAGAAAAAATCACAGATTTACAGTGGACAAAAGCAAGCGATTGCTGGTTCTTGCCATTTATCTCTTTCGGAGGGTTACCAGTTTCTGAAAAAGATTCACTAGATGAATTCAATATTCAATTGGTGCTTCACCGAAGAGATGATGACACAGAAGAAAACCTTTTCAGTGTCACACAAAGGCTTTTGAAGTTCTCAGCAATTAAGTAATTTGAATTAAAGGTTTGCGCGCCTGGAGGGACTCGAACCCCCAACCGACCGGGTAGAAACCGGTTACTCTATCCATTGAGCTACAAGCGCTGGTGGGCGTAGTTTCGCAGATGTACTCTGCATATAAAAATGAGCCGCCTGAGAGTGTTCTCGCGGCGGCTCATCTTTAGGTTTTATTGAGTTACAGGCTCGATTTTAGCTCCAAGAAAGTAAACATTTCCCGAGTTTGTGTCATCTCCAACAGAACTTCCCCCTGGGCTTGTATAACGTTCGATCCCAAGTTCAAG
>JAPLBX010000005.1 GCA_026392535.1 Actinomycetota bacterium | reverse complement strand
GTTGCATGCTCTTAACATGATTTGCTGTCAGTTCGTATTCGAGCCTGGAACCTACGACGATGAGTTCCACACTTTAGACAAGCAATTTGCAGAGTATGCAAAAGCGCTGCCAGGATTTATAAGTAACCACACGTTTTATTCAGCCGACAAAACTATTTCTAATGCAATCTACTTCTTTGAAAATATGGAATCAGTCCAACAACTTGCACGTTATCCACAACACCTATCCGCTAAGCAAAAAGTAGATAACTGGTACAAGGGATACAAGATTGTGATTAGTGAAATCACCAGTGAATATGGTGATGGGAAGCTTATTTATCCTTAAATAAAAAGGCTCTCAGAAAACCGAGAGCCTTTTTTGTTTGTGGAGGTGCCGAGAATCGAACTCGGGTCCGATGACATAGATCAGGGTCTTCTCCGGGCGCAGCCTCTGTAACGCGTTCTCGACTACCTCATTCCTTGTGGCCCATGAGGTTACGCAGTCCAAGCCGCTGTTTGATTTTCCTTAAAGCCCCGCGACCGGACTCCTCGGTGAGCTGTCAAACGGCGGAAAGTTCTAACCCGACAGCAGGGCTAGGTTTCCGGACTTTTTAAGGCTTTAGCTATGCAGCTAGAGCAAAGTCAGTGCGCTGTGAATTGGCACTTATATTTTTTGTAGATGGTTTAAGAGATCACCACAACTTCTCTGCCCGCTTCTCCCGTCTCGACGCTCACCGTCGAAACCTGTCACCCCCATGGGTGTGAGAATCGTTTTATTGATTCCACTATTTAGTTTTGATATGGCGAAGGGTAAACCCTTTTACTGACCCATACGAAATCCAAAACTGAATCTGTGGAAAACCGCGCTTATTTCATACCCTTTGAGCGTCGACCTTCGACTCGGCTTAATTCCCGTTTTACGTCTCGCTCGGCAATAGCCTGGCGTTTATCGTGGGTTTTGCGTCCCTTGGCCAGTCCGATTTCAACTTTTACCCGACCATCTTTGAAGTAGATTGAAAGTGGAATGATCGTAAATCCTTGACGTGCAACTGCGATACTGATTTTGCGAATTTCATCAGCATGCAAAAGTAGTTTGCGCATTCGAGTTGGCTCATGATTGGTCCACGTTCCTTGTTCGTATTCAGGAATGTGAATGCTGTGTAGGAAAGCTTCGCCACCATCGACCATTACGAATCCATCGATTAAGGAAGCTCTTCCAAGTCGAAGTGATTTCACTTCAGTGCCTACAAGAACAAGACCCGCCTCATAGACCTCTTCTATCGAGAAATCATGGCGGGCCTTTTTGTTCTGCGCAATAAGTTTGCGTCCAGTTTCCTTGGCCATAGAGCCGAGACTAGCGGAAAGTATGTTTGACCTTAAAAACCTGCGTTAGCAAATCTTCTTTTTTGAGTGACCATACCAACCCATTGGGTCATAAAGCTCGCCATAGACGCGTACTTCAAAATGCAAGTGTGGACCAGTTGCCCAGCCAGTTGAACCAACTAAACCTATATTTTCTCCGCGGGAAACACTCTCGCCATCTTTTGCCAGTTTCTGACTCATGTGTGCATAGAAAGTGGTTATACCTTTTCCGTGCGCCAGCATCACGTAATTGCCGTAACCAGTAGACCAGCCCGCATCAGCAACCACGCCATCTTCTGCGGCACGGATCTTCGCACCAGTTGGAGCTCCTAGGTCAATGCCGGCATGGCATCGCCAAATCTTAAAAATTGGGTGCAGGCGCATACCAGCGTCTGAGGTCTTAGGCGCTCCTGCTACTGGCCATAAAAATTGATCAGACGGGTCGAGGTTTTTACCTTTACCATTATTTTTCTTTGCAATGTTTTTAAGTCGCTGTTGTTCTTTCTTCAGCTTGTCATAACGTTTTTGAACGGCAGCCTTGAATTTCTTCGCCTCATCAAAAGCTGCTTTGCGAGCACTAACAATCTTGTTCACTGCAGCTTGTGCAGACTTTGCTTCTTTCGCCGCTGCTTCAGCTGTCAAAACTTTGGCTTGGGCATCTGCCTTTTTCTTAACATTGTCTTGGACAAGTTCATGAAGCGCCTTTTTCTTTTGAATCAAGTCTTCACGCGTTTTGGTTAGCTGATTTATCTGTGCTGTTTTGCTATCAAACCAAGATTTAACAATTTGTATTCGCGTCGTAAATAGAGCTGGAGATTCGGTGCTAAAAATGATACTCAGTTCCGATAATGGACCTTGGCGATACATCATGTTCACAAGTTTTGAAACTTCGGTATTTTGCGTTGATAGATTTGATTGAGTAACGCTCAAATTGTCTTCAGCACGGGCGGTGGCAGCGGTCGATTTTGCAAGATCATTTACTGCAGTTTGATGTGCACTTTCAGCCCTAGCAAGATTTAAGTTTGCAACGCGAAGTCTCTCTCGGGCAGCTGGCAATGCGGCTGCAGCTTTGTTGTACTCGCGGAGCGCTTTTGTGACTTTGGCATTTGCTTCATCAACCGCGTCCCCTGCGTCTGCGATTTGATTCTTTAGTGAATCCTTTGTTGAGAATGTTGCATCCGCTGTTGCAGCAAGTGAAGTGAGCAGTGTTATAGCGAGCAGGGAAGCTAGGAGTTTACGCATGTTAAACCTTCAAGTATTTCCGAAGCGTCGTACCCGCTGCCAAAACCGCTAAACCAACACCCGCCCCAAGCATGATTGGGATTACTGAATAGATAGCTTCCCAGCCAATGAAGGTGGTGAACGTAAATGTTTTCGCAAGTGTTTGGTCAATTAAGAAAATCTTGCTGGCAACAAGTGCGCCGACCGCAACCGCTGAACCGATTGCTGCCGCAACTGCTGCTTCTAAGAGGAATGGGAGTTGGATGGTGAAATTGCTTGCACCAACCAAACGCATAATTCCAGTTTCGCGACGCCGGTTATACGCGGCTACTCGCATGGTATTTGAAATCAAGAGGATGGTCACGAGAATCATCACACCAGCAATAGCTTGAGCAAGTTTTTGAAGTCCGCCTAATGCATCAAAAAGTTTCTGCAAAGTTTGTCGTTGATCGACAACTTGTTCGATTCCAGGGCGCAAACCAAAAGCACCTTCAATAACTGCAAACTTAGTTGGATCTATTAATTTCACCCGGAATGACTCTGGCATCTGCTCAGCGGATGCCGTGTCTGCAATTGGGGAATTCTTGAATTGCTCTTTGAATCTAAGAAGTGCTTGCTCTTTCGATTCGTAAAAAACTGTGTCAACAATGTCGGTCATACCCTGCAGGTCTGAGCGAATTTGGCCTTTTTCTTCCTCACTAATTGCACCATCAATGCAGTTAGGTGAATCTGAAATACTTCCGCACAAGAATATTGATACTTCTACTCGATCAAACCAGTAGTCCTTCATTTTGTTTACTTGTGCATTGATTAGCAATGCCGAACCAAACAATGAAAGGGAGACTGCGACCGTAATGATCACGGCTAGTGAAAGAGTTAGGTTTCGGCGAAGTCCTGTAGATACTTCTTTTACGAGGTAGCTAAATCGCATTACGCACCCATTCCGTAAACACCACGGGACTGGTCGCGAACAACATGACCTGTATCAATTTCGATAACGCGCTTTCGCATTTGGTCAACAATGGCAACGTCGTGAGTCGCCATAACAACTGTAGTTCCGATCTTGTTGATACGATCTAAAAGTTTCATAATGCCGATTGATGTTTCTGGATCTAAGTTTCCGGTTGGTTCGTCTGCAATCAAGATTGATGGACGATTAACAAATGCACGTGCAATCGCAACTCTTTGTTGTTCACCACCAGAGATTTCATTTGGGTAAGAATCTTCTTTCCCGGTTAAACCAACTAGTTCAAGCACGTTTGGCACAACTTCTTTGATTTCATCTCGAGGGGTGCCGATAACTTCTAGAGCGAAAGCGACGTTGCCAGCTACTGTGCGATTTGGCAAAAGTCGGAAGTCTTGAAACACACAACCAATTTGGCGGCGCAAGGCCGGCACTTTCCAGTTTGTAAGTTTGTTTAGATCTTTGCCTGCCACCCAGACGGTTCCTGCTGTTGGGCGTTCTTCTCTGAGAAGAAGTCGCAAAAAGGTGGACTTACCCGATCCTGATGCACCCACAAGGAATACAAACTCGCCGCGTTCAATATCTACACAAACGTCCTCAAGCGCTGAGCGAGATGCGCCTTTATGGAGTTTGCTTACATGGTCAAAACGAATCAAAATCTCACCTTGGGAAGCTCGGATACGACGAGGGGCAGTTTAGAGCGGTGAGGCGGCTAAACAGCCGAATGACGCCACTAAATACGGTCAAATGCCTCAATATTGGCTGAACTCTTACCGTTTGCGCCAGCGAATTCCAGCATCAATGAAAGCATCAATCTCGCCATCAAGCACCGCCTGGGTATTTCCAGTTTCGTAATCGGTGCGAGCATCCTTGACCATTTGATACGGATGGAGAACGTAGTTGCGCATCTGAGTTCCCCAGGAACCTGCTGAGTCCCCCTTGAGCGCATCAATCTTGGTCTGATCTTCTTGCCTTTTGCGCTCGAGAATTTTGGCCATCAAAATATTCATTGCTGTAGCTTTGTTTTGCAATTGTGACCGTTCGTTTTGGCATGACACCACGATGCCTGTCGGGACGTGAGTCAATCGCACAGCGGAATCGGTGGTGTTAACTCCTTGACCGCCTGGACCTGACGAACGATAAACATCAACCCGAATGTCATCATCGGGAATAGCGATTGCATCTGCCTGTTCCACCACTGGAATTACTTCAACACCTGCGAAGGAAGTTTGACGTCTGCCTTGATTGTCGAATGGTGAAATTCTCACCAAACGGTGAGTGCCTTGTTCAACCGAAAGAATTCCATATGCATATGGAGCATGGACTGCAAAAGTTGCTGATTTAATTCCAGCTTCTTCAGCATATGAAGTTTCATAGACATCGGTTGGCCAGTTATGACGTTCGCAATAACGCAGATACATACGCATCAACATTTGCGCCCAGTCGGCTGCGTCAATGCCGCCAGCTTCAGAACGAATTGTGATTAACGCCTCGCGAATGTCATATTCACCATTCAATAAAGTGCGAACTTCAATCTCACTAACTAGGTGTTTAAGTTCATTCAATTCTTTGTCTACTTCACCATGCGAATCTGCATCGCCTTCAGATTCCGCAAGATCTAGCAATATGCCTGCATCATCAATGCGCTGGCGTAAGGCCATAACCTTTTTAAGTTCTGACTGTAAGAAAGACAGGCGCGAAGTCACGGACTGGGCGTGGGCTGAGTCATCCCAAAGGTTAGGTACGGAAGCTTCTGCCTCCACTTTCACCAATTCCTCGCGCATTTTGGGTAAATTCATTACCGACTCAACTGTCTGCAAAGTCGCAGAAAGTTCAGCTAGATGTTCGCGAGGTTCAAGTGCCATAATGGCAAAGAGTAAGGGTTTGAAGAGTCGGTTATTGCAAATGCCTATTTGAATCGAGTTTCAGGTGGACACTAGCCGTTACCGATTCGGGCAAAACACTGAAATTTCCAATCGGGGAAACCCAAGGGTGAGATATCTCTAACCAAAACTCTCTTCCTTCAACCCGCCAGGTCAAAATCTTGAATCGATCGAATTCCTTTCCAATGGCCTTCAAGTCTTTTGTTATCGCGTTAAGTAAGGATGCATCTTCAAAAACCACATCGGTTATCTCCCCGGTCAAATAGAAATTGGAGTAGTCGAGTCGATCCGAAGCATTCGTTGCAGACAACTCCAACCTTGATTGCAGGTCCATAGTCTGTGAGAAATAGCTCGCAATGGATATCAACCCCGCCAATACCAAGAGTGAAACTGAAAAGACACCAATTGTCCAAAGCAGAATGGTGCCATTTTCTGTTCGTAAAAACTTTCTACGGCACAAAAGTTGCCCGCTTAACAATTCGCGTTTCAGATAGCTTACTGAATCCGACAACATCAGTCTTTATAACAGCTTTAGCAGTGACACTAGACAGTCGCCCGTCAAAGTTCCGTTTGAATTTGATAAAAACTCGCAAATCTCGTTTTGATTCTCGTTGCAAAAGAGTTCTCACATATTCCATGTTCTCCTCTATCAACTCATAGGGAGAAGTTTGAAAAG
>JAPLBX010000112.1 GCA_026392535.1 Actinomycetota bacterium | reverse complement strand
GGAGCCAAAGTGGCGAGCACGAATGATTTAAAAAATGGTCTGGTACTGAATTTAGATAACCAGCTTTGGTCGGTAGTTGAATTTCAGCACGTGAAGCCAGGCAAAGGCCCAGCTTTCGTCCGCACCAAGTTAAAAAACATCGTGAATGGAAAAGTCGTTGAAAAAACCTTCAACGCTGGCTTAAAAATTGAAATCGCGAACGTTGATAAACGCGATATGCAATATCTCTATCACGATGGTGATGGATTTGTTTTCATGGATACTCAGTCTTATGACCAGTTCACAATCAATGAAACTGTTGTTGGAGGTAGCGTCAATTTCATGCTGGAAAACCAGAACGCAATTGTTGCAATGTATGAAGGCGAACCTCTTTATGTTGAATTGCCAGCCAACGTCGAACTTCTAATTGAATACACAGAGCCAGGCCTGCAAGGGGATAGATCATCTGGCGGCACGAAACCTGCTCGCCTCGAAACTGGATACGAAATCCAAGTTCCTTTGTTCATTGAAAATGGCACTAAAGTGAAGGTCGATACCCGCGACGGTTCTTACCTCGGTCGAATTAATGATTAATGTCCGCTAGAACTCGCGCTCGCAAAAGGGTGCTCGACATACTTTACGAAGCTGAAATGCGCGCAACACCACCAGAACAGGTGTTAGCTAGAACTATTGAGGATTCGACAGATCCATTAAATGAGTATGTTCCATTTCTTATTTCTGGAATTGGTGAGAAGAAGTCCATAATTGACGAGACAATTGAAACCTATTCCCAGGAATGGTCTTTGGACCGAATGCCTATGGTGGATCGCGAATTAGCCCGAATCGGTGTTTATGAAATCCTGTTTCAAGACGATGTTCCAGACGCCGTAGTGATAAACGAGATTATTGAACTTGCTTCTTCGCTCAGCACGGATGAATCTCCCGCATTTTTAAATGGTTTGCTGGGCAAGATTTCTTCCATTAAGCATCGCATAAGTTTCGATTAATTCCTTCAATGCAAAATGGGCTCAAGCGAACTTGAACCCATTTTTGTGATGGTGCCCTCGGGGGGAGTTGAACCCCCACTCCTTTCGGAAGCGGATTTTGAATCCGCCGCGTCTGCCTATTCCGCCACAAGGGCAAGCACGGGGGGACTCTAATAGAACCAGCCTCTAGGCTCACACTATGGTCGTCAAGCGCACTGCAGTTATTGCAGAAGATGAAGCCCTAATCCGGCTCGATCTGGTCACCATGCTTTCTGATAGCGGAATTGAAGTTTTAGCAGCGGTTGCGGACGGTCGAGCCGCTATCAAAGCGGTTGAAACATTTAAACCAGATGTTGCCCTACTTGATATTGCCATGCCAGAACTTGATGGAATTACAGCTGCATCTGAGATAACTAGTTTGAAGATTTGTCCCGTTGTAATGATCACGGCCTATAGCCAAGTTGAACTTGTTGAGCGAGCCGCTAATGCAGGGGCAATGGGATATTTAGTAAAACCGATCAATCCTGCGAACCTTATGCCGGCAATTGAAGTAGCCATCGCAAGGTTTGAAGAACTCAATTTGTTGACCACCGAAGTAACCCAAGTAACTGAACGACTTGAGGTTCGCAAAATTGTCGATCGGGCAAAGGGACTGCTGCAAGCAAAACTTGGAATCGACGAACCAGCCGCGTTTAGATGGCTACAAAAAGCTGCCATGGACAATAGATCTTCTATACGAGATGTTGCCCAAGGTGTAGTGGATCAAATGGGAAATCTCTAATTCGTTTACATTGATTACTAATCGTTTTTGTGTTTATTAGGAATTGTTTTTACGTTTATTACGAATCGCGCAAACTAGTCTAGAAACACAGGTTAGTTCACCCGCGTCGTTGACGATTTCAATTTCATAGACAGCAATCGTGCCGCCAAGTTTTATGGCTTTGGCTGTGCCATGGACTTTGCCTTTTGTGGCACTTGCGAGGTGGGTGGCGTTAATTTCGATTCCTACTGCGTATCTGTCTGGACCCGCATGAATATTTGCAGCGAGAGATCCAAGGGATTCGGCCAACACCACATTAGCTCCGCCATGGAGTAGACCCAGAGGTTGAGTATTTCCCGCTACTGGCATTGTGCCTGTCACCATCTCAGCAGATGCATGTGTAATTTCGAGCCCCATAGTGTCCGCAAGCGGTCCCATGCCCCTGTTTTCTAGGAATTGCCGTCCAAGTTCATCATTCATAGGCCAACCATAGGCTTATCTTGTGAGTTCAACTACTGCAGCAATGGGTCCAAGTTCGAGACTTCTTTTAGTCGACGGTCATTCGCTTGCTTATCGAGCATTTTATGCGTTACCTGTTGAGAATTTCTCAGCGCCGGATGGGCAACCGACAAATGCAATCCAAGGGTTCGTATCTATGTTGTTACAAGTGGTTGAAAGTGAGAATCCAACTCATTTAGCCGTCGCTTTCGACATTAGCCGCGATACTTTTCGTAAAGCTGAATATCCCGAATACAAAGCCAATCGCGCCAAGTCGCCAGAAGAGTTTCGGTCACAGGTGCCGATTATTCGAGAAGTTCTGGATGCTTTCGGGATCGTGAATATAGGTATTGAAGGCTATGAGGCCGACGACGTGATTGCAACACTTGCAAGTGCTGCAAGTGCTCAACAAGCGCAAACTTTCATTCTTACCGGTGACAGAGATGCGTTGCAATTGGTTAATGAACAAATCACGGTTTTGTATCCAACAAAAGGTGTCCGCGAGCTCGCTCGCATGACTCCTTTGGCAGTCAAAGAGAAATACAACGTACACCCAAATCAATATGCAGATTTTGCGGCACTACGCGGCGATGTCAGTGACAATTTGCCTTCCATCCCCGGAGTTGGTGAAAAAACTGCAGCTGCTTGGCTAAACACGTATGACAATCTGGACGGAATTTTGGCCAATGCAGAAGCGATCAAAGGGAAAGTCGGACAATCTTTGCGTGACAACGCTTCCCGAGTAGTCCTCAATCGCCGACTTACACAATTGGTTCATGATGTTCCCGTCGATGCAAATGTCAATGATTTACATCGACACCTTGGCAATCCAGGTGCAATTGACAAAGTTTTCGGCCGATTAGGTTTTCGGTCATTACATAAACGGGCTTATGCAGCATTCGTAACATCTGAACTGGGCGAGAGCGTTGAAAAGAATGAAGTAATTGCCATCACCCGAATCTCAGTTGGCTGGACTCCAGGAAAGCTCGCTGAAACAATCGCAACTATGGATAGGAAGTATCCGATTGCTGTATATGCACAGGTTCAAGGGCTTTCAAACTTAAAGAGCGTGGCTTTGGCTTGGCAAGAGAACCACATAAATCTCAATTTTGAAGAGATGAAAGACGACGACAAAAAAGCCTTGTTTGGACTTTTTGCTGATCCCAAAATGTTTGTGGTTGGTCACGATGTGAAACCACTTATCAAATGCCTATTCAGTGACAACGTAAATGTTGACGCAATTAGGGGCGATACGCAGCTAATCGAATACCTACGAAATCCTGGTCAGCGCGGGTTAGACATTGAGACAACTTACGAACGCAACTTGCAACGGGAATTAGTTAAGCCAGAAATTGGGCAGTCGCTATTTGACGAAACAGTCGCCGACTTATCACACCACGCCAGTGCAGTTCTAGATTTATGGAACTATTTAACAGCCTACAGCGAAGCAAGTTTCATGAAGCTCCACGATGAAATTGAAATTCCAACTCTTAAGTTATTGGCGAAGATGGAATTTACAGGCATTGCACTGGACAAAAAGGTTTTGCTGGAACTAGAAAAGCAATTCTCTGATGTCGCAAGTGCAGCTGAAAAGACAGCCCAAGAGATCTCGGGGAAAACCTTTAATCTCGGTAGTCCTAAACAGTTGCAGGAGATTTTGTTCACTGACCGAAATCTACCTAAGACTAAGAAGATTAAGACTGGCTTCACTACCGATGCCGAAAGTCTTGGTTGGCTTTTCGAAAATACTAAAGACAAAGTTGTTGAACAAATTCTTATTTGGCGCGAGGTCATTAAACTCAAACAAACAGTTTCAGGCTTGTTGCCATTAATTGATGTTAAAGGTCGTGTTCACACCACATTTGCGCAGACTGTTGCCGCAACTGGTCGGCTTTCGAGCATTGATCCAAATCTGCAGAACATTCCCGTAAGAAGTGTTGAAGGAAAGATGATTCGAGCCGCATTTATCTGTGGGGAAGGATTTGAATCACTTTTAACGGCCGACTACAGCCAAATTGAAATGCGCATCATGGCTCACTTGTCAAAAGACGAAGGCCTAATCGCTGCCTTTCAAAGTGGCGAAGATTTACATACATCAGTAGGTGCTCAAGTATTTTCCGTGAACCCAGAAGATGTGACTGCAGATATGCGTCGCAAGATTAAGGCTATGTCTTACGGTCTGGCATACGGGCTCGGTTCGTTTGGTTTGAGTCAACAACTTGGCATTGAAACCCGTGAAGCTTCAGTCCTAATGGAAAAGTATTTTGAAAGATTCCAAGGGGTTCGTGACTACCTAAAACAAGTTGTTATTCAAGCAACTGAAAGTGGTTACACGGAAACTATGTTCGGTAGAAAGAGATTTCTTCCAGATCTTCAATCCACAAACCATCAGGCTAGGCAGGCTGCCGAACGCGCCGCACTCAACGCTCCTATTCAAGGCAGTGCGGCCGATTTGATAAAGGTTGCGATGCTCAATGTTCAGTCCGGAATCGAAACGGCTGGTCTTAAGTCACGACTATTGCTTCAGGTGCACGACGAATTAGTGATGGAGATTGCTCCAGGTGAAAAGAACTCAGTGGCCGATGTCGTCAAAGCTGGAATGGAATCGGCAGTGACTATGAGTGTGCCATTAGAAATTTCAATGGGTTTCGGCCCTAACTGGGATGTTGCTGCTCACTAAAATGGTCAAAACCCCGCGGTTTTGTCTTAGGAAAAGACCCCTAGAATTCGCAGGCTCAAATCTGTAGGAACACCTTAGACATAGCATAGAAGGTGGTCTGACACTGGGTTCGGGCAGCACCCTAATAATTATCCAATCGGAGCAATAACTCCATGACAACCAAAAATATCGCTGTTAACGATATCGGCTCAATCGAAGATTTCCTTGCAGCAATCGATAACACCCTAAAGAAATTCGATGATGGTGACCTCGTTGAAGGCATTGTCGTCAAAGTAGACCGTGACGAAGTTCTACTAGATATCGGTTACAAAACCGAAGGCGTGATTCCTTCACGCGAACTCTCAATCAAACATGACATCGACCCTTCCTTAGTAGTTACCGTAGGCGATCGCATTGAAGCACTCGTTCTACAAAAAGAAGACAAAGAAGGTCGTTTGATTCTTTCCAAGAAGCGCGCACAATATGAACGCGCCTGGGGAGACATCGAAAAAATCAAAGAAGCAGATGGCGTTGTTAAAGGCATCGTTATCGAAGTTGTCAAAGGTGGTCTCATCCTTGACATTGGCCTTCGCGGCTTCCTTCCAGCTTCATTGGTTGAAATGCGTCGTGTTCGTGACTTGGCTCCTTACATTGGTAAGGAAATTGAAGCCAAAATTATTGAACTTGATAAGAACCGTAACAATGTTGTTCTTAGCCGTCGGGCATTCCTAGAACACTCTCAATCAGAATCACGCAGGGTCAAATTCGTAAGGGTGTCGTTTCGTCAATCGTTAACTTCGGAGCTTTCGTAGACCTAGGCGGCGTTGATGGTTTAGTTCACGTTTCTGAACTTTCTTGGAAGCACATCGACCATCCGAACGAAGTCGTCGAAGTGGGTATGGAAGTTACTGTGGAAGTACTTGAAGTTGATATGGATCGCGAACGCGTTTCATTGTCTCTTAAGTCAACACAAGAAGATCCTTGGCAACATTTCGCACGTACCCATCAATTGGGTCAAATTGTTCCAGGTAATGTAACCAAGCTCGTTCCATTTGGAGCATTTGTTCGCGTACAAGAAGGCATCGAAGGTTTGGTTCACATTTCTGAACTTGCCGAACGCCATGTTGAGATCCCAGAACAAGTTGTTCAGGTCAATGATGAAGTAATGGTTAAAGTGATTGATATCGACTTAGAACGTCGCCGCGTTTCACTTTCACTCAAGCAAGCAAATGAATCTGATGACGATCCAAATGTTGGCTTCGATCCTTACCTTTACGGTATGCCAGCTACTTACGATGAAGCAGGCAAGTACATCGGACCAGAAGGTTTCAATCATG
>JAPLBX010000097.1 GCA_026392535.1 Actinomycetota bacterium | reverse complement strand
GATGCGAACCTTTTGAAACAAATTGAAGCGGTAATCCATCCACGCGTGCAGAAGGTACTCGCACTGAGATCCAAGGATGTTTCATCACTTGTATACGAAATCCCAATCATCAATGAACAAACGAATCTAGGGCTAGCAGATTATGTTGTGGTCATAACTGCTTCTGAACAAACTAGGTTAGAGCGTCTATTGGCAAAGGGTATGGAAATATCTGATGCAAAGAATCGTATCCAGACACAAAACAGACAGACCTTTATTCCAAAGGATGCCTTCAAAATCGAGAACAACGGTTCACTTTCAGCGCTTTCAGCTGAAGTAGATAAGTTCATGGTTGAGTTAGCCAATGACTAGACCCGTAACCGACCTAGAGCGCACGCTAAATCTTTTCAAGGTTGAATCTGATTTCATTCCATCGGGTGATCAGCCAGCGGCGATTGCAGAGATTGTCAAGCGAATAGAGCGCGGGGATCGCGATGTAGTTCTTCTCGGCGCCACTGGAACCGGAAAGTCGGCCACAACTGCTTGGTTGATAGAAAAACTTCAACGACCTACTTTGGTTATGGCTCCAAACAAGACATTGGCCGCGCAGTTGGCTCAAGAATTCAGGGAACTACTGCCCAATAATGCAGTTGAATACTTTGTTTCATACTATGACTACTACCAGCCTGAAGCGTATATTCCACAGACCGATACTTTCATTGAGAAAGATAAATCTATCAACGCTGAAGTTGAGCGACTTAGACATGCGGCCACTCATGCGCTCTTGACTAGAAGAGACGTAATTGTTGTTGCGACTGTTTCGTGTATTTATGGTCTAGGAACTCCTCAGGAGTATGTTGACCGGATGGTCCGTTTAGAAATTGGCCAGGAGATTGAACGCAACGTCTTACTTCGCAAGTTTGTGGATATTCAATATCAGCGTAACGACATTGCTTTTGAGCGTGGAACATTTCGAGTACGTGGCGACACTGTGGAGATTTTTCCGGTCTATGAAGAATACCCGTTGCGAATTGAATTTTTTGGCGATGAAGTCGAGAAACTTTTGATATTGGATCCAATTACAGGTGAAATTCTTAAGGATCAACCAATTGCTTTCGTATTTCCGGCAACTCACTATGTTGCCGGTCCAGAAATACTAACCCGGGCAGTGAGCGCGATCGAAGATGAATTGCAAAATCGGTTGCAAGAATTTGACAAACAAAACAAGCTGTTAGAGGCACAACGAATCAAAATGCGCACACAGCATGACATTGAGATGTTGCAACAGATTGGAACTTGCTCAGGAGTTGAAAACTATTCACGTCATCTAGACGGACGAGAAGAAGGATCGCCGCCAAACTGTTTACTTGATTATTTCCCCGAAGATTTCCTCGTGGTCATCGATGAAAGCCATGTGACTATTCCGCAAATCGGTGCCATGCATGAAGGGGATGCGAGTCGTAAACGAACCCTTGTTGAACATGGTTTTCGTTTGCCTAGCGCCCTAGATAACCGGCCATTGCGCTTTGACGAATTTAGGGAACGTACCGGCCAAACCGTCTATTTGAGTGCCACCCCTGGCAAGTATGAAATGCAAAAGGTGGAAGGAGATGTTGTTGAGCAGGTAATTAGGCCAACGGGGCTAATCGATCCAGAGATTATTGTGAAACCAACAAAAGGCCAAATTGATGATTTGCTGCATGAAATCAAATTACGCACGGCTCTGAACGAACGCATTCTTGTAACTACTTTGACAAAAAAGATGTCTGAAGATTTAACAGACTATTTCCTTGAAAAGGGAATTCGGGTCCGATACCTACACTCGGAAGTCGACATGGAGATTACGACGTTTTGGTAGGCATTAATCTTTTGCGAGAAGGACTCGATTTACCGGAAGTGTCGCTAGTCGCGATTTTAGATGCCGACAAAGCTGGATTACTTCGATCAGCAACTAGTTTGATTCAAACCATTGGTCGCGCTGCTCGGAACGTATCAGGCCAGGTGCACATGTATGCAGATTCGATAACGCCAGCGATGGAAATCGCAATTAACGAAACAAATCGTCGACGTGAGAAACAAGTAAGCTATAACAAAGAACGCGGTCTAGACCCGCAACCTCTTCGGAAAAAGATCGCTGACATCACCGACAGTTTGGTGCGAGAATCTCTCGAAACACAAGCAGTAATCGCCCAAAGCGAAGCGTTACGTGCTTCTTTGCCACCGAAAGCTTCTCGCGCTTTGACGGATTTAGTGACTTTAATTGAAGAATTATCTGCGTCGATGCAAACGGCTGCCTCTGAACTTCAATTTGAAGTTGCCGCTAGATATCGTGACGAAATCACTGATTTGCGTCGTGAATTGAGGGCTATGAAAGAGGCGGGGGCTTAAGAAGCTCAAATCTGCGGCCGCGTGGCAAGATGCCCTAGTGAGCCATACTGCACTGGATGTTCCATTCTTACTTAGCGCGGCAACCGCTGTTGGCTTTGTGTTAGTCCTAGTGGCAGATTTCTGGATTGTTGACCGTAGACCGCATTCATTCTCATCCAAAGACGCAACCAAGTGGGTGCTTTTTTATATCCTCTTAGCGGCTATCTTCGGCTTGTCTCTAATCGCGATTTTTGATGTCGAAATTGCAAGTCAATTCTTTGCAGCCTATCTAACCGAATACAGTCTCAGCGTTGATAATTTATTCGTATTTCTAGTGATTATGACATCGTTCAGCGTTCCAGTGGAGCTGCAACACCGGGTGTTACTTGTCGGGGTAATTCTGGCTCTGTTCTTCAGAGCGATTCTTATTTTCGTCGGAGTAAGTGCCATCAATTCTTTCCAGCCAACATTTATCGTGTTCGGCGTATTTCTGATGTGGACCGCTTACAAGGTGGCGGTCGATAAACAGGTCGAAGACGCTGACGAAAAACAAAACATTTTGGTTCGAATTGTCAGCAAGGTAGCGCCAACTCTCGATGAATTTCACGGCAACAAACTCGTTGTAAAGCAAAATGACAAAAGATTCTTAACTCCTTTACTGCTGGTCATGATTGCTATCGGTGGAACAGACGTGATGTTTGCTTTAGATAGCATTCCTGCAGTTCTTGGTTTAACAGCGGAGCCGTTCATCATCATCACTGCAAATGCCT
>JAPLBX010000168.1 GCA_026392535.1 Actinomycetota bacterium | reverse complement strand
CTCCGTAAATCAATTTGTTTCGACCCATTGCATTTCCAACTGAAAATGGTGCTTCCGGAGAATACGGCGTAGCTAGCGTTAGCAAACCATCATGAATGAGTGACATAGTATGTGGATCGCCAAATGCCTGAGTTAGGCCAGATGCTAGGAATCCCAGAGATCTGCCGCCGTTATCTATGGCACCTTTCATTGAGATTAAGTCTGCACCTCGAGCTCCCCCACTGATTAAGACATGTGAAGTACTTGCGCAGAGCTCGCCTGCTTGTCTCGCAACTGATTCACCATCGGGATTCAAGTTTCGCGAACCAACTACCCCATAACCTGGCTCTAAAAGAATAGCCCGTTCGCCAACGCCAAAAAGCACCGGCGGACAAAGGTTGCCTAGTGAAGAATGCATGCGAGTCTCTGAAACTTCGTCAAAAAGCGTTGCGCACCATATACCTTTATGCGCAAGGGATTCCACTGCCAAGGATGTCTGCGCCTCTGTCTTTACCAGGTAACTAAGTCTTTCAATGCCGATTGATTGCGTTAAGGCACTATCTGGCACTTCGCCGGAATCAACGATTGTTTGAAAGTCATTTGAATTTATCAGGTCATGGACTTCTCGAGAAGAAAGCGGCTTTTCACGTGAACTTGGATCGAGGCGGGATACCAGTGCAAGAAGCAACGATCGTTGTCGTGACACAGCTACCCTTTCTGTCTAGCTAGAGCGAATGGGACTACGAGTCCAGATCCCTTGGCTCGAAGAAGCGAACCCACTTCGGTCAGCGTCCAGCCACTATCAACTATGTCATCCACAAGCAAAACATTTCCAGCTGGTATGGGTGCCACGATTTCATAAGCCCCATTGACATTAGCGAACTGTCGATAACTATTCTCTTGATTCTTTTGTGGCTGAGTTTCTCTGACTTTTGCAACAACTGCGTGTACTGGCAAATCTAAGGCTTTCCCAATGGCCTCGGCAAGATGTTGCACGAAAGGCCTTTCATTGTTCCTGGAAGGCACGTACGCAATCCAAGCTAGTCCGTTGGCCATAACCACCGGTACAAGATTCTTGATTGCCTGTGCAATTAGCTTTTCATCTACCCCTTGTTGCTTTCGCTTGTCCCGAAGTACAAGTTTTCCAAATTCCCCATTTCCCAAATAGCAGATTGCCAGTCCGTCTTCATTTCGGAGATTCTCTCGGATCCACTTGGAGTTTGGGTACTTCTTTCGAGCGGAGATCTTTGGAGGTCGATTATTGATAAAAACGTTCGCCAATTCAATTTCTAACTGCGTTGGGTTATCGCCAAACTTTTCGTTAGTGCAGATATCGCACCTCTGGCAATTCACAATTTTTGAGTCATCAAGAGAATTTCGCAGGAATGCCATTCTGCACGATTGCAAAGTTTGATATTCGCGCATCTCTTCTTGTTCACGCAATCTCTGTGCTTCGACATTGGAAATACGCTCTTGATCGTAGACATATGGCTTTGCGGTTAGGCGCAACATACGCTTTCCATATTGCTGAACCCGACGAAACTCTAAAAAACCCTCAACATCTAGCAGCTTTAGTAACGACTCAACCCTTGCAGTAGCCATGTTCACTTCCATCGACACTACTTCTGGTGTTACCCACCCATCAGGCGTTGACATGGCTGCTTTCGATACCGCGCCTAGCACTTCTCGGGCATGGGCCTCAATCGGCAGAGTAGATCGCAGGAAATAATCCCAGATTTCCTCATCCTCAGGGCCGCTCATCAGGATGGCAACAGCTGAGTCAATTGCTCGTCCAGCGCGCCCAACCTGCTGATAGTAGGCGACAGGCGAACTTGGCGTCTGAAAATGCACGACAAACCCCAAATCGGGCTTGTCGTATCCCATGCCTAATGCACTGGTAGCTACTACTGCCTTGAGATCATTTGACTTGAGTGCGTCTTCAATTCGAATTCGGGCATCTGACTCCATGTCGCCGGAGTATCCAACTGCATTAATTCCTCGGCTGGTAAGCCAGTCAGCAACCAACTCAACATCTCTAATTGTCAAACAATAGATGATCCCTGACTCTTTGAATTTAGGCAGATTAGTCGAGAGCCAGGCAAGTCTTTGTCCTAGTCCACTTTCCGCCAAGGAACTTAAGTGCAAGGATTCCCGATCTAGATTTCCTCGAAATATTTTGATTTCTGATCCAATTTGCTCTTGAATGTCACTAACTACTCGACGATTTGCAGTCGCAGTTGTTAGCAAAATTGGAGTTGTTGGTGGCAGTGACGCTGCGATGTCTTTGATTCTTCGATAATCAGGTCGGAAATCGTGGCCCCAGTCACTTATGCAGTGAGCTTCATCGACAGCGATTAATCCGGCTTGATTAAGCAGGTTTTCACCAATAAGGATGCTCTTTCGAAAGTCCTCGTTATTGAATCTTTCAGGGCTAATTAGAAGTGCATCAACTTCTCCACGCGAAATCTTTGCATGCACATCTTTCCAGTCGTCAACATTATTTGAGTTAAAGGTTTCTGCTCTAACACCAAATCGTGTAGCGCTAGCTATTTGATCTCGCATCAATGCAAGTAAAGGAGAAACTATTAAAGTCGGTCCTCTTCCTCGATTTCTAAGTATTTTGGTTGCCGCAAAATAAACCGCACTCTTACCCCAACCGGTGCGCTGAACAACAAGCACGCGCCCTTGGCCATCCACGAGTTCAACGATCGCCTCCAATTGATCTGGCCGCGACTCAATTGATTGTCCAAAAGCCTGCTTGAATATCTCTTCTATCTCGGATTCAAGTGTCATCTGTAGCGCCTAGTTGTAATTCAACTTCGTATCGTGTACTCGAGCTGTCATCTGTAAAAAGCAAGTCCAAACGGCCAGCGCGGGGCTGTCGACGTTCGCTGCCCTTCAGTATCAAATCTCCAAGCCCAAGTAGTGCAGGCTCTTCTATAAGCTGCTCCTGGAGCCATTTTTCATTGAAATATGGATGGGTCTTAAGGCTGATTAGCTTGCTTTTAACAAATTCCATGATGCAAACTTACAACCACACACCGACAAGCGATTCATAAATTGGTAGATTTCCATATCCACATGGACTTCTTTTATACCAACGCATAGATCGGGTACGAAACTATTCCTTGATTT
>JAPLBX010000082.1 GCA_026392535.1 Actinomycetota bacterium | reverse complement strand
AAATCGCGATTCGCTTTCGTTAGGTCTCTGTATCCATCAACGACTATTTCAATCGTATCTTCGATTCGAACCCCACCTTGACCCTCAATATAGATACCGGGCTCAACGGTGATAGGCATACCTAGGCTCAGAATACCGTCTTTACGACCCAAAAAAGGTCGTTCATGTATCTCAAGTCCCACTCCATGGCCAGATGCATGAAGAATGTTCTGTGCGTAACCTGCCTTCTTAACAACAGAATAGAGCTCATCGTTTATCGGAAATACATCTGCACCAGGTTTGCAAAGTGATTTACCGTAATTTTGGGACTCTGCAACAACTTCGTAAATCTCTCTTTGCCAATCAGCAGCCTTGCCAATTGAAACAGTTCTGGTCATATCTGCGTGATAGCCCAAATATTTTGCCCCGCAATCAATCTTTAATAAATCACCTTTAGCGACTACTCGCTCAGTTGGATGATGGTGCGGAATCGCTGAGTTAGGCCCGGTTGCAATAATGGATTCAAACGCCCGATCTTCTGCGCCGTTGACCCTGAATAAATGTTCCAATCTGGCCGTTAACTCAAGTTCAGTTTTACCCAGAACTCCTTCTTCGAGAAGTTGCCACCAAGATGCTGCAGTAATGTCACAAGCAGTTTCGATTGCAGCGATTTCAGCAGGTTCCTTAATCATCCGTAAATCTTCTCCATGGTCGCTAGTGGCTGATATTTCTATGTCTGAAATCTTCATTAAATCTTGAAAAGCCGTTGCCGAGATCCAATCCCCTTCAACCGCCAATTTGGCACATACTAATTTCTTAGCAAGCTCTATCGCTCCATTGACTACATCTCGTCCAATATGCGTTTCGCAATGCGGGGATTCGGTTTTAGCAGCGGTGATATATCGAGAATCGGTAAAAAGGTGAACCACTCCCTTGTGAATCAAAAGACTCCCATTGCTACCTTTAAATCCTGAGAAATACAAAATATGAATGTCGCGAGTAACGAGCATTGCATCAAAACCTGCATCTTCAATTGACTTTGAGATTTGAGTGATTCGTTGTTGAAAATTCATATCCGACTACGCCTCAGCGGATGCAATTTGAATTAGAGCGAGCCGGTAAGAATTAGCGCCGAAACCGGCAATCGTTCCCGTAGCTACTTTTGAAATAACGCTGCGTTTACGAAACTCATCTCTAGCGTGAGGATTGCTGATATGAACTTCGATTAAAAGAGCGGGGTGTTTTTTGCAGGCTTCAGCAAGATCAAAGGAATAATGAGTGAATGCCGCCGGATTTATCACTACCGGCATTAGAGCTTCTCTTGCCTGCTTCATCCACTCGACTAATTTTGACTCAGAATCACTTTGCCTAACATCGACTTCCAGGCCTAACTCCTTACCCCAAGCGATACACATCGCCGAAAGCTCATCATGCGTTAACTTTCCATAGACATCTGGCTCGCGAGTACCAAGCCTCGAAAGATTAGGACCATTCAAAATCAAAACCTTCATCAGTTTTCTCCTGAAATCTGTGCAAATGCCCACTCTAAATCCGACTGAGATGGAGAATTGATGACTGTTGGCTGGCCAAAATCTGAGAGCCCAATAAACCTCAACTTAGTTCCGCGAACTTTTTTATCTATTGACATCAGATCTAGTAGCCGGTTGAAGTCACCTGCATATGTGACGGGCAAACCCAGGGTCTGGAGAATTTGTTGTTGGCGAATAACTAAATCTTGGTTGCAAATGCCTACCTTGAAAGATAAGTTGGCTGCAAACATCATGCCAACCGAAATTGCATCTCCGTGGCGCCACTTATAGTTTTCTAGATTCTCAATTGCATGACCGAGCGTGTGTCCATAGTTCAAGATTTCGCGACCGAGTCCACCGACTTGAGATTCTTTGAAATCTGCTTCGACGACCGTAGCTTTTACTTCTATTGCACGGACTATCGCATCTGTTAGCGGCTCACTGTTCAAATCAAGTATTGCAGCGCCAGAATTTTCAACTAAAACCATTATCTGGTTGCCGGAAATAAAACCGCACTTAACTACTTCCGCAAATCCAGCTTGCAGATCTTCTTTAGGTAGTGAAGTGAGCAATGTTAAATCGCACCATACAGATTTTGGATTATAGAAAGCGCCAACTAGGTTTTTTCCCGCTGAAGTATTAATGCCAGTTTTCCCGCCAACAGCTGCATCTACCATCGCAAGTAGAGTCGTTGGCATATGAATAACTGATATTCCTCGCAACCAAGACGCCGCAATAAATCCGGTGACATCTGTTGTCGACCCACCGCCAATAGAAATCAATAAATCTGAACGAGTGAATTTATGCTCGCCTAAAAAAGTCCAAGCCGACTGTACAAACTCTGCAGTCTTTGCCGATTCTCCGTCGGGAACTGGCACTAAATGCACCGTGATTTGCGGGTGCTGGACAGATAGTTCACTCTTTAGGGCGGTAGCAACTTCTTTCATGACTGGCGCGAAAAATAGCCCTACTTGATTTACATCTTTGGAAATATCTTCAACCAGTGTGGGGGCCAAATTGCGTCCGACTGTAACTTCATATGACGATTCTGAGCCGACCCGGATTTTTCTCATTAGCCGACCAACTTGGCAATACTTTTCGCTACTGCACTTGGAGTTAGGCCAATAGTTTCCACTTTATGACTTGCTACTTCTTCGTATAGGACAGCGCGCTGATCCATCATATTCTTGAGAGTGCTTCGAACGTTTCCCAGCAAAAGTGGCCGTGAAGTATTCAAGCCAACTCGATGGGCAGCTTCGGCAAGTGAAACATCAAGCCAAATAACCATTTGGTCTTTTAAAGCCGCTCGAGTTATTGGATCCAAAATCGACCCTCCACCTAGTGACAAGACTCCGTCATGTTCAGCAAGTGCGCGTAATACAGCTTCACGTTCGAGTTCGCGGAAAGCCGGTTCGCCAAGTTGTACGAAAATATCTGCGATAGACATACCGGCAGTAGCTTCGATATCTGTATCCGTGTCGCGAAAGGTCACTTCAAATATTCGCGCTAGGTGTCTTCCAATCGTGCTTTTGCCCGCACCTGGAACTCCAACTAACACTGCTTTTGGACTCATTTGATCTGTAGATTTTCCAAGTAAGAATTTAAATTGCGTTTAGTCTCACCAACACTGTCGCCACCAAATTTCTCTAGCATTGCGTCAGCAATCACTAAAGCCACCATAGCTTCTGCAACTACACCTAAAGCCGGTACCGCACAAACATCACTTCGTTGATTAATAGCTTTCGCCTCTTCACCAGTTGCGGTGTCGATGGTGCGAAGCGCACGTGGAACAGTGGAAATAGGTTTCATTCCCGCTCGCACTCGCAAGGTTTCACCAGTGCTCATGCCGCCTTCAGTTCCACCTGAACGACCACTTGTACGTTTAACCCCATCTGCTGTTGGGACGATCTCATCATGCGCCAAAGAGCCACGAGTTGCAGATAATTCAAAACCGTCTCCTACCTCAACGCCCTTAACTGCTTGAATTCCCATCAGAGCGCCGGCCAATCTTGAATCAAGGCGTCTATCCCAATGAACGTGACTACCTATTCCTGGCGGCAGATTTTCAACAATAACTTCAACAACGCCACCAAGTGTGTCGCCATCTTTGTGTGCAGACTCGATTTCATTTTGCATTGCAGTTGAAACATCAGCATAAAAACAACGAACTGGATCTTCATCAATTTTTGCAAGGTCTGAAAACTTTGGTAATTCATCGTTTGGAGTTTCAATAGAACCGATGCGAGTCACATGACTAAAAACAGTTATGCAGCCAATTTCCATTAAGAATTTCTTTGCTACTTCTCCAAGGGCGACTCGAGCTGCAGTTTCGCGCGCACTTGCCCTTTCTAAAATAGGTCTGGCATCATCGAAACCATATTTTTGCATGCCAACTAAATCTGCATGGCCAGGACGCGGACGAGTAAGAGCTGCCGCTCGAGATACGCCTTCTAGTGCTGAGGGATCGACCGGGTCGGCGCTCATCACGACATCCCATTTTGGCCATTCACTGTTGCCGACAATTATGGAAATTGGCCCGCCCATTGTCACGCCGTGACGAACGCCACCGATTATCTTTACGTCATCTGCTTCGAACTTCATGCGCGCACCTCGGCCAAAGCCGAGTCGTCTACGAGCTAAAGCCGCGCCAACGTCAGAAGTCGTAATTCCAACTCCCGCAGGCATGCCTTCAACAACCGCGGTGAGAGCCTCACCGTGGGATTCACCAGCCGTAATCCAACGCAACATAGGCCCATTCTCCCATGCAAATGAGCACCCATGCTCCATAAATACTCACGCCAAACGGAATTCTTGATGATTTTCCAGATATTTTGCGCCAAAATCCATGAATTAGGCCAAGTAGGTAAGTCGAGTAAATCCAGACCCACAGTGCTGTACTAGATTGAAAAATCAGAGAAACCCCAGCCATAAGTTTCACATCCCCCAAGCCAAAAGCCCTAGGAACAGCCAAAGCAAAACATAAATGTAGAGCGATCACTACGAGCCAGGCTCCAATTACATCTGAGCGAAAATCCAAAATTTGAGAAGCAACTCCAACGGCAAAGATTCGTAAAGTGAATCTATTTGGCAACAAATACGAATTTGCATCAACTTTGGCCGCACTAAATCCTAAGAAGCTGATTACGATTTGAAAAACTATATTTGTAAGAGTCACAGTAATCAGCCTCCCTCAGAAAAGTAATCGAAGGAAGAGCGTTACAGGCAGTACTAGATAGATCCTTTATTTTGTTGTACTAGTCCGGCGGCATACATGACTTCAAACAATCTCGGCATTTTCGCACGATCACATTGTGTCATCAAAGTAACCTGTTCAACTGCCTGCGCCGCTAACAAATGCAAACCACTGAACACTCGACAATTTTGATTCAAAGCACTTGCCGCAAGCTTCGTTGGCCATGGAGCATAAATAACATCAAAGAAAATACTTGTTCTGCTATCTAGTTTCACCAAGTCAGAACCACCGGCCGGAACCGTGCTAATCACCAAGTCGGCAATTGGTTGAGAAATATCTTGGTAAACGAAATTGAGTTCTGGGAAAAACTTCGACAATTCCTCGGTTGATTCTTTTCTGCGCGCTGAGATAGCTATTTCTTTATAACCAAGATGGGCCAAAGCAGCTATGGCAGACCTAGCGGTCGCGCCAGACCCAATGACACAAGCTGTGCCAGCATCTTTGATAATTGGCGAAAGAATGGAAATAAATCCTGCTACGTCAGTATTGAAACCCGACCAAGAGCCATCGCTTTCATGTATCAAGGTATTGCAGGCTTTCGTCAATAACGAATAGTCGTCATGGCTCGTTGCATATTCAAACGCAGCATCTTTCAGTGGCATTGTCACAGAAAATCCGTTGTAATCCATCTGGCTGGTTACAAATTCAGCAAAATCTCTGGGGTCGATTTTGAACTTCTCATAATCCCAGGAAATATCTAACTCTTTATAAGCTGCCTTGTGCATAGTCGGCGACAAAGAATGATCAACCGGATTACCAAGGATCGCGGCCTTACCCTTAATTAACACTATTCAAGTACTTTCGCTTTAGCACCAAGAATTCTTTATAGGTAACTGCAAACTCTGTTTCTTTGGTCTCAAGATTTGTAGTTACGAAGTAGATCCAATTACCTGGAGCTGGTTCAAGTGCGGCCTCAAGTGCGGCCTCACCAGGATTTCCAATTGGCCCAATTGGCAATCCATCAGTCGTGTACGTGTTGTATGGACTTTCAGAATCGAGTTGATCTTTTGTCAAATTCAATTCATCGGTTCCGAGTGCGTAATTAACCGTTGAATCGAGTTGTAGTCTCATATTGATTTTCAAACGATTTTCGATTACCCGTGCCACTTTAGAGTAATCATTCGGCGCGCCCTCTACTTCCAAGATCGAAGCGATGGTCACGATTTCCAAAACTGTGTGGCCGGCCGCCGCAGCTCTGCGGCTCAATTCCAAAGAAGCATAACTAGCAAACCATCGAGCTGTCATTTGAGACAAAATTGATTGAGCGGTCGCATCTCTCGCTATTTCGTATGTGGCTGGGAACAAGAATCCTTCAGGATTGCCATTTGCAATGGTTGGCAGACCGTAAGAAGTAGGTTCATCTAGAACATCGAGGAATTCTTGTTTGTCGATCCCAGAAACTTTAGAAGCTATTCTTATGATTTCTATTGCCCGCAATCCTTCTGGAATTGTCAGTCTCTTAACTGCACGACTTAAAGGATCTAGCAGTAGGTCCAAGGCAGTTCTACTACTCATCTCCAATCGCAGGTTGTATTCGCCAGGTGACACTGAAGTTGCGCGTTCGTCGGAATTAACAACTGCAATCCAAGCCTCCACTCCTGCGATTACACCGTTTGCGTACAAATTTTCTCCGATTTCACGTAACGTGTCGCCGGCAGCAATTGTGATTGTCACTTGGCCGCCGCCGTCACCTGGGAAGTCGGCCGCTGGTTGCAGACTCTTTGCTAACGTGAATGCGCCTAGTGTGATGACAACCAAAACTGCAACCACCAAGATCCAAGGTTTTTTTGGTTCTGCGGATGGTTCATCCATCTTGAATCCAAAAATACTCATCACAACACCTGCCCCGGCGCTTTGCCATTAATTCTTTCAAACGCCAATGCGTCCTCTAAGAGAACGCTAGCGGCTACCGCATCAATAAGGTTCTTATCTGTTCGAGTTGTGTGGCCATTTTCGCGCAATTGACCTCTGGCAACTCTAGTAGTCATCCTTTCGTCAACTAATCGAAAGACTATGTCCGGATTATTTGTGGCGAGAACCCGAGCCTGCTCTTGCACATTTTGGGCTGCAATTCCAGCTTCGCCGCGTAGATCTATTGGCAGCCCGATAAGTATTTCGATTGGTTTATATTCGCTAACAAGAGTTGCTAATTGAATTTGAAGTTCTTCTGGATGCCAAACCGCCACTGGAGAAGCAAGAATGCCGTCCCGATCGCATTTAGCTACGCCAATTCGAGTCGTACCAAGGTCTAGCGCAATGCGAATTCCGGTACGCATCTCAGACAGTCTTTGATATTTCCGCAGCAAGTAGCTTCAGGGCCTGAGGAATAGCAGCAATGTTTGTGCCGCCTCCTTGTGCGAGCTCTGCCTTGCCGCCACCTTTGCCTTCTAAAACAGAAGAAACTTTTGTCAGTAAAGTGCCAGCCGACAGTCCAAGTTTTATTGCAGCGTCGGTCGCAGCAATCACAACAGATACCTTGCCGTCAGAAGTTGCGACCGCGCAAACCACACCAGCATTAGATGCCAGAGAGTTTTTGAGTTCACTAACAATTTCACGGATATCGTTTGCTGAAGTCCCATCAGGAAATACTGCAGTCTTTAATTCAACGCCAGAGACTGTTTCGGTTTTCAAATAACTATCTAATTGGGTTCTTAGCTGACCTGCTCTTACTTTTTCGATTTCCTTTTCAGCATCCTTGAGCTTGGATAAAAGATTTTCGATTCTCTCAATTAATTCTTCAGGTCTAGCTTTCAAATTTTGCGCGATGTTGTTCAACAAAATATGTTCGCGGGCCAAGAATGAATATGCATCTGAGCCAACCAAAGCTTCAACTCGGCGAACACCTGTGCCGACCGATCCTTCTGACAGGAATTTAATAACCCCGAGATGGCCTGTAGTTGGCGTGTGAGTACCGCCACAAAGCTCGCGGGCCCAATCACCCACTGATACAACTCGAACTTGATCGCCATACTTTTCACCAAACAACGCCATCGCACCGATTTCACGAGCATCGTTTTGACTCATATAGGTTGCAGTGACTGGCATATCTTCTAATAAAAGATTGTTAACTCTGGACTCAACTTCATTCAAAATTGAATCAGGGACAGCTTGCGGCGATGGAAAATCAAACCGTAAACGTCCTGGTGAATTTTCTGAACCCATTTGGGTTGCAGTTTCACCTAACAATTCGCGAAACGCTTTATGAATCATGTGGGTTGCAGTGTGAGCGCGACTAATCGCCATGCGTCGACCTAGGTCTACCTCTGCATTCGCAGTAGTAGAAAGGCTGACTTCACCGTCAGCAACTGTTGCGCGGTGAACTATCAACCCAGGTACTGGAGACTGAACGTCATAAACTTCCAAAATTGCGCCGTTGGCCAACGTGATTCGACCATGGTCACCAAGTTGTCCGCCACCTTCTGCATAGAAAGGTGTGTCTTGCAAAATTATTTCCACATGTTGACCTGGGGTTGCTGATTTCACAACATTTCCATCAACAAGTAATCCTTGGATTTTAGTTTCGGATGAGATGTGTTCATAACCGATGAAATTAGTTTTCCCAGCAATTTCCATCACATCTTTATAAGCTGTTGGGGCAGTTAATCCAGCTTTGCGAGTCATCGCATCAGCTTTTGCCCGCTCACGCTTCAAGGATCTAAATCCGTCTTCGTCAACATCGAGGCCTGCTTCTTTAGCCATTTCAACTGTTAGGTCGAATGGAAATCCGTAAGTGTCATGGAGTTGGAATACCTGATCTCCCGCTAGTTTCTTTCCACCTTTGGATTTCATTTGAGTGACGGCAGTATCGAACATTGTTGTACCGGACTTGAGAGTCGCTAAGAATGCAAGTTCTTCGTTTGTGGCAATAGATCGGATTCGAGTTGCATCGGAAATCAATTCCGGATACTGCGCACCCATCGCCTCGATGGTTGCGAGAATCAGTTCATCCATAATCGGTTCATTGCAGCCAAGAATGCGCATATTTCTGACTACCCGACGCAAGATGCGACGTAGTACGTATCCCCGACCCTCATTGCCGGGCAAAACTCCATCAACAATTAAGAAAGCGCATGTCCGGGCGTGGTCTGCAATTACTCGCAACGAAACATCGTTGCTTTGTGAACTTCCGTAATTAACACCAGTTAACTCGACAGCTTTATCTAAAATAACTTTCGTTGTATCAATCTCATAGATGTTTTCAACGCCCTGTAACAAGGCGGCCATGCGTTCGATGCCCATGCCAGTATCGATATTTTTAGCAGGAAGTTCGCCCAGGATTGGGTAACCTTCTTTTCCAGGACCAGCGCCTCGTTCGAACTGCATGAACACAAGGTTCCAAACTTCCAAATACCGATCTTCATCAACGATCGGTCCGCCTTCTTTGCCATATTGCGCGCCGCGGTCATAGTAAATTTCAGAACAGGGCCCGCATGGACCTGGAACTCCCATGGACCAGAAGTTGTCTATTTGTCCACGACGTTGGATTCTTTCTTTAGGCACACCAACTTTTTTATGCCAAATATCAGCCGCTTCATCATCATCTTCATAGACCGTTACCCAAAGTTTTTCTTCAGGAAATCCGTATCCGCCTTGTGATGTTGGGCTAGTCAGCAATTCCCATGCGAAAGGAATTGCATCCTCTTTGAAGTAGTCTCCAAATGAAAAGTTGCCGGCCATTTGAAAAAATGAACCGTGCCGAGTTGTTTTTCCAACTTCTTCAATGTCAAGAGTTCGAACACATTTTTGAACGCTAGTAGCACGCTTGTAATCAGGTGCAGCTTCTCCGAGGAAATAAGGTTTGAATGGCACCATGCCAGCATTGACGAATAGCAGTGTTGGATCATCGAGTAGTAATGATGCAGAAGGCACAACGGCATGACCATTCTTTTCGAAATAATCTAGAAAACGCTGTCTGATATCAGCCGATTTCATTGTGCCTTACCTTCCTTAGATTCAGGGGCAAACCCTACCGACTCACCTTTGAGCAGCGATTTAATGTGAGTCAAAATGTCTGCCCAGCGCTTTTCATGTCCGTGGTCACTTGGCTCGTAGTAGGTCCGGTCTCGAAGGTCAGCAGGTAGATAAACAAATGACGCAACTCCGCTTGGTAGATCATGCGGATATTGGTAACCACCTCCATGCCCAATTTTTGTTGCTCCTGCATAGTGTGCGTCACGCAATTGAGCTGGAACATCACTTCCCTTGCCTTGATTAACATCAGTAATTGCGCGCTCAATTGCAACTGCCACTGCATTACTTTTGGGTGCTAGTGCAGCGTGAATAACTGCGTGTGCCAAAGTTAGAGATGCTTCAGGCATTCCAATTAGCGAAACAGCTTGCAACGCTGCGAGTGCGGTTTGCAAAGCAGTTGGATCTGCCATTCCAATATCTTCGCTAGCTAAAATCACGATTCTTCTGGCAATGAAGCGTGGATCTTCGCCCGCTGCAATCATGCGAGCCAAATAATGCAACGCTGCGTCCACATCTGAACCACGCATACTTTTTATGAAGGCGCTGATTATGTCGTAGTGTTGGTCTCCGTCTTTGTCGTAATGCACAATCGCATGCTGAGCAGCCTGTGAAACTATCTCTTCCGAAATTGAAGATTTATTCGCCACGGCAATCCCAGCTGCTGCCTCAAGAAGAGTTAATGCATGTCTGGCATCACCACCAGCGAGTCGAACCAAGAAATCTAGACCAGTATCGTCAAGAACTACTTCCCCATTTAATCCATAAGGAGACTGCAGTGCTCTTTGAACAAGCGATTTCAAATCCTCTTCTTGTAACTTTTCGAGACGAACCACAATAGAGCGAGAGAGAAGCGGTGCATTGATACTGAAACTCGGATTCTCTGTCGTGGCTGCAACCAAAGTCACCCAACCGTTCTCTACAGCGGGAAGCAGGGCATCCTGTTGTGATTTGTTAAAACGGTGAACTTCATCAATAAACAAAACAGTATTTTGACCACCAATAGCCAAAGAGTCTTTAGAGTCGGTAATTACTTCCCTAACATCCTTAACGCCTGAAGATATTGCCGACAGTTCAACAAATTTGCGACTAGTTGCATTAGCAATCATTTGCGCGATTGTGGTCTTACCACTTCCTGGCGGACCCCATAGCAAAATGCTTACAGCCGCGTTCTTGTCTCCGTCCAAAAGCCGACGTAGCGGAGAGCCATCTTTGAGAATGTTGTTCTGGCCCACGAGTTCAGATGCGTTCTTAGGGCGCATCCTCACTGCTAATGGCGCCGTTGAAGAATTCTCAAAAATTGACACTTAACCTTCTACTTTTTCAGTTTTCTTTTCAGGTTTAAAGTCAACGCCGGCTTCTCGACGTTGCACTGGTGTGATTGGAGTTGGCGCTCCTGTTAATGGGTCGTGCCCGCCACCAGTTTTTGGAAAAGCAATAACTTCGCGGAGATTGGCTGCCCCAGACAGCAACATGCAGATCCGGTCCCAACCAAGTGCAATTCCGCCATGTGGAGGTGGACCAAATTTAAATGCTTCAAGCAGGAAGCCAAATTTCTCTTGAGTCTCTTCGTCAGAAAGGCCAAGCAATTTGAAAACTCTTTCTTGCACACTACCTTGATGGATACGGATTGAACCGCCACCAATTTCATTTCCATTGCAAACGATGTCGTAAGCCCAAGCTAGCGCATTACTCGGATCTGATTCGAAGTTATCTAACCATTCGGAATTAGGCGATGTAAACGGATGGTGTACTGCAGTCCAACCCAAGCTTCCATCTTCGTTTTCGATCTCTTCAAACATCGGCGCATCCACAACCCACAGGAAAGACCATTGTGACTCATCAATTGCACCAATACGTTTGCCAATTTCCAAACGCGCTGCTCCAAGTAAACCAAGGGCATCGGATCTCTTTCCAGCTGCAAAGAAAATACAGTCTCCGGGCTTTGCGCCAGTTGCAGCGGCTAGTCCATCTCGTTCTGCATCAGTCAAGTTTTTAGCAACTGGGCCGCCAAGTTCGCCATCTTCACCAAACGTTACGTAAGCAAGACCTTTAGCACCACGCTGCTTAGCCCATTCTTGCCAGGCATCGAATGTTCGTCGTGGTTGATCTGCGCCACCAGCCATCACCACTGCGCCAACATGCTCAGCTTGGAAAACCCTAAATTCTGTTTTAGAAAAATAATTTGTTAGGTCAACAAGTTGGAGGTCAAATCTCAAGTCTGGTTTATCGGTTCCGTATAGACGCATGGCATCGTTGTAAGTAATTCGAGGAATATCGCCTATTGTGTAATCGATGGCACCTTTCCATAGCGCGCGCACCAGTTGTTCGCCAAGAATCAAAATATCTTCTTGCTCAATAAATGACATTTCAATATCGAGTTGAGTGAATTCAGGTTGACGATCTGCTCGGAAATCTTCATCTCGGTAACAACGTGCAATTTGGAAGTAACGCTCCATTCCAGCCACCATTAGAAGTTGCTTGAACAACTGTGGACTTTGTGGCAACGCATACCAGCTTCCTGGTTTCAATCGCACAGGAACCAAAAAGTCGCGAGCTCCTTCTGGCGTTGAACGTGTCAAAGTTGGAGTTTCGACTTCAACAAAATTTTGAGCTAAAAGCACCTCACGCGCTATTTGGTTCACTTTGCTTCGCAGCCGTAATGCAGCAGCAGGCCCAGATCGACGGAGATCTAAATAGCGCCATTTGAGTCGAGTTTCATCGCCAACTTCCAAATTGTCATCAATCGGAAATGGCAAAGGTGCAGATTCGCTTAGCACCTCAACCACATCAGCCAAAATTTCAATTTCGCCAGTCGGCAGTTCGGAGTTTTCATTGCCTGGCGGCCTTAAAGAGACTTCTCCAACTACTTTCACACAAAATTCACTTCGCAGAATGTGCGCAGTTCTTTCATCTCTTACTACAACCTGAACAACACCCGAAGCATCTCGCAGGTCGATAAAGGCAACACCACCGTGATCACGGCGACGCGCAACCCAACCTGCCAAAGTTACAGTTGTACCCGCATCTGAAGCGCGCAAAATTCCTGAATTATGGGTACGTAACACTTATTTCTCCTCGATTAATTTTTTAATGTTGCTATCTAGTTCTTCAAATGAACTTTCGACAGTTTTTCCATCAGCCATTCGCTTTATATTTACAATCTTCGAATCTAGTTCGCCATCTCCGATAACAACTACGCATTTAGCAGCCAACTTATCGGCAGATTTCATCGAACCTTTCAACCCGCGATCTCCAAAAGCCATGTCTGCTCGTAGACCGTTAGTTCGCAGTTGCGAAATCAATTCAATAACTTGATTCTTGGCGGCATCTCCTAATGGAATCAAATAGATATCAGCTATTGATTTATCTCCAATGGCCAAGCCTTCAGCTCTTGCAGCCAGCAATGTTCGGTCCACACCTAAACCAAACCCAATTCCACCAAGATTCTGGCCACCAAGTTCACTCATCAACCCGTCGTATCGACCACCGCCGCCAATGCCAGATTGGGCACCTAACTGCGGATGATCAAACTCGAATGTGGTTCGGGTGTAATAGTCCAATCCGCGAACCATTCGAGGGGCTTCTTCCCATTGCACACCGAATAAACGTAAATAATCGCGGATTTGGTTGTAGTGGCTGATGCACTCTTCACAAAGATAATTCACTTGCAATGGTGCATCTGCGAGTTGCGATTGCACTTCTTGCCTTTTGTCGTCCAAAACCCTCAGCGGATTTATGCTGGCCCGAGCACGAGTGGCTTCGTCAAGATTGAGTTTGGCAAGAAACTCTTGCAAAAGTTTTCGATACGCAGGACGACATTTAGCACAGCCTAGAGATGTTAATTTCAAAGTGAAATTCTTTAGGCCAACATTCTTAAAACCTTTATAGGCAATTGCAATCACTTCTGCATCTAACGCCGGATCGTCCACTCCAATTGCTTCAATTCCGATTTGCTGTAGCTGTCTATATCTGCCAGCTTGTGGTCTTTCAGCTCTAAAGAATGGTCCTGCATACCAAAGCTTTACTGGCAGCTGACCACGATCTAATCCATGTTCAATTACTGCTCGCATAACACCAGCAGTTCCTTCAGGTCTTAAGGTAATAGAGCGGTCTCCACGGTCGCTGAAAGTAAACATTTCTTTACTCACAACATCTGTTGATTCGCCCACTCCCCGGACGTACAAGTTTGTGTCTTCATAGATTGGCAGTTCAATGTATTGATAGCCAGCTAACATAATTGGTTCGCTCAAAGAATCGCGAATGGCAAGAAATTCAATGCCGTCATTTTGCGCATAGTCTGGCACGCCTTTAGGTGCACGGATTATTTCGCTCATACTTTTTGACTCCCAACAAAAGGTTGCAAATACGCGTTATTCATTTTTTCTTCCCCGATAGTTGTCTGTGCTCCGTGACCACTCAAAACCAGAAGGTCATTGTCTAGAGGAATCACAACATTACGCAAAGTTTCTTGCATCGCGTTCCAATCGCCGCCGGGTAAATCAGTGCGGCCAATTGATCCTTGGAATAAAACATCTCCACTGAAAAGAATAGGTTCATCTGCATCCTTGAATTTATACATCACGGATCCTTGAGTGTGCCCAGGTGCGCAAAGAATTTCGATTTCTAAACCAGCAATCTGTAAATTCAAATTATTCGAAAACTCGGTCACCAGTTGCGGCTCAGTAAAATTTCCACCCAGCGCTTTAACCATTGATTGACTGTCTTTGTCCAATGTGGAAATTGGGTCCGCTAGATATGGCCGGTCTGAGCTGTGAATCAGACTCGGGATTTCGTATCCGTTTGCAACAGGTGTCACAGACCACATGTGATCGATATGTCCGTGCGTAACTAAGACAGCAACTGGCTTGAGGTGATTCTCAGAAACTATTTGAGCAATTTGGTCTACAGATTCATAGCCTGGATCGATGATGACACACTCATGATTGGCGCCTGGTGATACCACCCAACAGTTGGTGGACCAGGGGCCGGCACTGAAGCCGGCAATTAGCATGGCTAAACCCTTCAGATAGACGGTCTGAACAGGACACCCACCGGTTCGGTGAGCGAGCCAAGTGTAAGCGACGGCTAGCCAGTGCCCTGAACCAAACTCGGCATTTTGCTCATATTTAGCCCTAATACACTTGCGCCCCTACCCCACATAGGAGTCTTTGTGTCGTCATCTAATAAGCGTGAGCGTGAACTTGCAAGAGCTAAACGTGAGCGCCAGGTAAACCGGGCAACTTCCGCCAAACGCAAACGTGGAGTTTTTGCTCCGGCTGCATTGATTCTCGTTATCGCATTACTAGTCGTATGGAACAAGTGGAACAGCGAACAAACTAGTGTCACCCCAAGCCAATCAAATACCCAGAGTTCTTCCATCTACTGTGGTGATGCACCGATTGCAAATGTCGCAGCAGCCAGTTTCACCAAGCCTGACAAAATGGATCTTTCGAAAAAGTCTTACCAATGGGTTCTAAACACTAATTGCGGTCAGATTGTCATTGAGCTTGATCACAAAGCTGCACCGACAACGGTCAACTCAATGCTCTTTCTAACTGAGAATAAGTTCTTCGACAACACTCCTTGCCATCGAATCACAACAAGTGGTCTCTTTGTCTTGCAATGTGGTGACCCAACTGGTGTCGGAAGCGGCGGACCAGGCTACAAATTTAAAGACGAAAATCTTCCAAAACAAAAAGAGAACAACTACCCAGCTGGCACTATCGCAATGGCGAACAGTGGTCCTGGAACAAATGGCAGCCAATTCTTTATCGTCTACGACGACACAACACTTGGCGCTAACTACACAATCTTCGGTCACGTAATCAGAATCAACCAATTGGAATAAAGAACGCTCGATTTACTGTCGAGAAGGATTATTCCCAGACGCCTAAAGGTTCTCCGTCAGCGTCTCCAACCAGTAGTAAGGGATAACTATGACAGTCGACACACAATTTGGCCGAGCAAGTGAAGACGGCACAGTTTTTGTTAAAACTGCAACTGGTGAAACACAAATTGGTCAATACACAATCGGCACCCCACAAGAAGCTTTGGCCTTCTACGTCAACAAGTATGAGTCCCTTATCTCTGAAGTTAACCTTGCAATCAGTCGATTGCAAAATGGCAAAGGCAGCTCTGAGGGCGCAATTGAACTTGCGACCAAACTAGATGCCCAAGCAATCACTCCTACAGTTGTAGGAGATCTCTCATCCTTCGCTGACTTGCCCGCAAAGTTGCGCGAACTTGGTCAGATCAAAGCTGCTGAAAAATCCGCAGCAAAAGCTGCAGCCCGCGATGCTGCATTGATCAAGCGAACTGCTATTGCAGACGAAGCAGAAATTCTGGCCAAATCAAATTCTTGGAAAACTGCGCAGGAAAGATTTGCAGTGCTACTTGATGAATGGAAGAAACTTCCACGTGGCGAAAGAGATGCGGAACAGATTCAATGGAAGCGTTTCAGCGCAGCTCGTCAAACTTTTGACAAATCTCGTCGCACTCACTTTGCTGAGTTGACTAAGACCACTGCCGCTTCAAAAGCTGTTAAGAATGAAATCATCGCTCAAGCAACCGAACTTGCTAAATCCACAGATTGGACGGCAACAGCTAACAAATTCAAAGCACTAATGGATCGCTGGCGCACCGCTCCAAGAGGCAACAAAAAAGACGATGATGCGCTTTGGAATAAATTCCGTGCACTTCAACAAGAATTCTTCGATGCACGTACTGCAGCTTTATCAGTCCGGGATGAAGAATTCGGTGGCAACCTAACGTTGAAACTAGCGCTTTTGGTTGAAGCGGAAGCCATTTTGCCAATCACCAATATCACAGCGGCTAAGAAAGCATATAAATCAGTGCTCGACCGTTGGACCAAGATTGGCCACGTTCCACGGGCTGACATGCAGACAGTTGAAGGCAGACTTCGCAAAGTTGAAAGTGCCATTAAAGAACTTGAACAAGAGGAATGGCGTAAAAACGACCCAAGTCGAAAGGCTTTTGCAGCTAACACTGCAGGAAAATTCCAAGACGCGGTTGCACAAATTGAATCTGACTTACTAAAAGCAACCACTAACGGCTCGAAAGATGTCGCGAAACTTGAAGCACAGTTAGCAAACGCTAAGGCGATGCTCGACGCCGCTATGAAACACGCTTAAACGCGATAGCAGTCATACACGCCATCAATTTGGCGAACTGATTGCATTACCGCACCAAGATGGCGCGGATCAGACATTTCGAATGTAAACCTGCTAAGCGCTACCCGATCTCTTGAAGTTGAAACCGATGCACTCAAGATATTCACATGCTGGTCGCTTAAGGTCTTTGTGACATCTGAAAGCAACCTGGCTCGGTCTAGTGCTTCAACTTGAATGTTAACTAGATAAACGCTGTTGTGACGAGGTTGCCAACTGACTTCAATTATTCGGTCTTTTTCAATCGTTAGCGCCAAAATATTCTTACAATCTTCGCGGTGAACACTGACGCCATTCCCGCGCGTCACATAGCCCACAATTTCATCGCCTGGCACAGGGGTGCAGCATCTTGCCAACTTGACCATAACGTCATCTGCGCCTTGCACGATTACACCAGGATCGCCTTGAGGTATCGACTTATTTGAAGCAACTCTCGATGGCGTAATAGTTTCAGATAGATCCTCTAGGACACCTTCTTCTCCGCCGAGGCTAGCTAAGAGTTTTTGAATAACTGATGCTGCTGAAATCTTATTTTCACCTACCGCGGCATACAAATCATCAACGTCGGTATAGCGAAGGTCTAATGCCAAAGTTGTCATGGCTTGCGCTGTCATAAGACGCTGTAGAGGTAAACCTTGCTTTCGCATCTCGCGAATAATCTCTTCTTTACCTTTTTCCTGTGCATCTTCGCGGCGTTCTTTTGTAAACCAACCTCTAATTTTTGCTTTTGCTCTCGAGCTTTGAACAAAATTCAGCCAATCTCTGCTTGGCGCTGCACTGTCTGCTTTAGATGTAAAGATTTCTATAACATCGCCATTGTTTAAGGCGGACTCGAGGGGAACCAGCTTTCCATTTACTTTTGCTCCAACACAGTGATGTCCAATCTCGGTGTGAACACTGTAGGCAAAATCGACCGGTGTAGACCCAATCGGCAGACCCATCACATCGCCTTTAGGCGTGAATACGTAAACCTCTTTCGAAGCTAAGTCATACCGCAAGGAGTCGAGGAATTCATCAGGATCTTCAGCTTCACGTTGCCAGTCAAGCAGTTGTCGCAACCAACCTAAATCATCTGTGTTCTTGGTGTCAGCACCTTGTTTATAGCGCCAATGTGCTGCGATTCCGAACTCCGCTTGCTTATGCATTTCATGTGTGCGAATTTGGAATTCAACTGGACGTCCATGAGGCCCGATAACAGTTGTATGCAATGACTGATACATCGTAAATTTCGGCATCGCAATGTAATCTTTAAATCGGCCAGGAACTGGATTCCATTTTGCGTGGATTCGACCTAGCACTGAATAACAATCCCCGACTGAATCGACCAAAATACGAATCCCGATCAAGTCATAAATGTCGTCAAGGTCGCGGCCGCGCACAATCATTTTTTGATAAACCGAATAGAAATGTTTAGGTCTTCCAGAAACTAACGCGGCTATTCGGCCAGTATCAAGATCGCTTCGGATTTCGCCGAGAACGGTTTCAAGTTCTATGGATCGTTCTGGCGCCTTTTGATTTACTAGCCGGACTATTTCTTCGTATCTTTTTGGGTAAAGATACTTAAAACTTAAATCCTCTAATTCGAATTTAATTGTATTCATTCCAAGCCGATGAGCCAGCGGAGCAAATATCTCTAAAGTTTCACGAGCTTTCATTTCTTGCTTAGCCTCATCTAAGGCACCAAGAGTTCGCATATTGTGCAATCGGTCAGCAAGTTTTATCACTAGAACCCGAATATCACGAGCCATCGCAACGACCATTTTACGAACAGTTTCAGCTGCACTTGCTTGCCCATATGAAACTTTGTCCAGTTTGGTTACTCCATCTACAAGATGTGCGACTTCATCACCAAAATCTTTAGTTAGTTCTTCTAATGTGTATTCAGTATCTTCAACTGTGTCATGCAAAAGCGACGCGACCAACGTTGGTGCGGTCATGCCGAGATCAGCCAAAATATATGTGACAGCGAGTGGATGGCTTATGTAAGCCTCTCCGCTTTTGCGATATTGAAAACGATGAAAATACGCAGCTCGGTCAAACGCGCGCTCCAATAAAGCAACATCAGTTTTTGGGTGAAAACTTTGCACTGTTTGGACGATTTGTAAAAACTCAGACGCTAAGGCAGTGACAGATTCTGGATAATTGGAAACTTCTTCAGGGCTTGGCGCAGCGGTACGAGTCACCTGGTCTTCTCGGGACACGCTACACCTCCTTAACTAAAACCTAAGCATAAATGGTGCGTAAAGAATGAATTGGGTATTGTGAAATCTTTTCGGAACCATTTAGGAAATCTAAAGCGAGAATAAAGCCAAAACCAACAACTTCTGCCCCACCGCTTTCGATTAACTGCGCAGCAGCTTTGGCGGTTCCACCAGTGGCCAAGACATCGTCAATGATGAGTACACGGGTTCCAGCTTTTACATCTTCTTGGTGGACTTGCAAGGTTGCAGTGCCATATTCCAAGGCATAAGTAGCACTATGAACGATGCCTGGAAGTTTGCCAGCTTTACGTAGCGCAATAAATCCAACGTCAAGCTGCCGAGCAACGGCTGCTCCGACGATGAATCCTCGAGCTTCCATGCCCGCTACAACGTCAATCTTTTGATTGGCAAATGGAGCAGCAAGTTCTTCAGTGATTTCGCGTAAACCTTGAGAATCCGCTAAAACACCAGTTAAATCTTGAAAAGTCACGCCCTGCGAAGGCCAGTCTGGAATTACCCGGATTAGGCGATCTAAGGCACTCATAATTAACGCTTGCTGCGGGACTTGCGTCGAGGTTGGTTACGTGGACCAGTTTCATAAACCTGACTATTTGGCTGGGTAACCACCGAAACATCAAGAGCTGACGCCACTGCAGCAGACTTGTTTGTCGCTCGCTTTGCTAAGGCCTTCATCTCAGGTTCTCTTTCCTTCAACTGGGCAAGCACTGGAGTTGCAATTGCAATTGACGAATAAGTACCTGCCAACATACCAACGAAAAGAGATAGCGAAAGGTCTCGCAAAGTTCCTGCGCCTAACAGTCCTGCGCCAACAATCAAAATTGCAGTAACAGGCAGCAAGGCGACAATAGATGTATTGATTGAACGAACCAAAGTTTGATTCAAAGCGAGGTTCGCAGCTCCGGAGTATGAGAAACGATTTTGTCGAGTTATGTTCTTAGTGTTTTCCTTCACTTTGTCGAACACAACAACTGTGTCATACAAAGAGAATCCGAGAATGGTCAATACGCCAATAACGGTAGCTGGAGTAACTTCAAAGCCGGTTAGGGCGTAAATGCCGATTGTGATTACAACGTCATGAACTAGAGCGACCAGCGCCGCTACTGCCATTCGCCATTCAAACATTACTGCCAAGAACAAAGATACGAGAATCAAAAATACGATTAAAGCGTTAATCGCTTTGCCAGTGATGTCGGATCCCCAAGACGGTCCAACAATTTGAACTCTTACTTCGCCCTGATCCACATTGAATGCAGTAGCTAAGTTGGCAACTAGAGTGTTTCGCACATCTTGTAGGAGCTCAGGAGTTTGGACACGAATAGTTCCATTTCCAAGCTGGGTAACAATTGGATTTTCAACACCTGCAGCAATCGCCACAGCCTTTGCTTGATCTACGCCAGACGTTGAAGAAACTACCTGAAATTCAGCACCACCTTTAAATTCAATTCCAAGGTTTAATCCTCTGCCGAAAAGTCCAACTGCAGCAAGAATCAAAATCACACCTGAAAGGGTGTACCAAAGTTTTTTGCGTCCAACAAAATCAAAAGACACATCGCCGCGGTAAAGGCGGCCACCTAAAGTTCCAAGTTTGCTCATGGTTATTCGCCTGCGCTTTCTGCTAGAACTTCAGCATTCGTTGCGTGGATTCGCCCAATTCGGCCTGCATTAAGCCCGGTCATAGGTGAGCCAGATGCGAACCACTTACTGCGAGTGAAGATCAGAACCATTGGGCGGCTAAATAGCAGAGCCACAAAAACGTCAATCAGTGTTGTTAGACCAAGTGTGAACGCAAAACCACGAACACTGCCGATGCTGAGTAAATACAAAACCACAGCAGCAAGTAGTGAGACGAAGTCAGCTACCAAAATTGTGCGTCGCGCGCGGGTCCAACCAGAATTAACGGCAGTTTTAAGACTCTTGCCTTCACGAATTTCATCTCGTATTCGCTCAAAATAAACGATAAAGGAGTCAGCAGTAATACCAACAGCAACAATTGCACAGGCGATTCCAGCCAGAGTTAGTGTGAAACCAATTTGTTTACCCAGTGCCACTACTGACGCATAAGTAATAATGGCCGCAACGACTAGTGAAAACACCGCAACAAGTCCCAAAGCTCGGTAGTAAAACAACAGGTAAATCATGACTAGGAACAAACCAAGCGCGCCAGCCAAAATTCCAGCGTCAAGTTGCCCTTGACCTAGAGTTGGAGAAAGCGAAGTTACTTCAGCCAATTCCAGAGTTAACGGCAAAGATCCGTATCTCAAGACCGAGGAAAGTTCGTTTGCCTGTGCTTGTGTGAACTGTCCAGTGATAGATGCGCTTCCACCAAGAATAGGTTCCGAGAAATACGGAGATGAGAAAACCATTCCATCAATAACGATTGCGAACTGGTTTTGTGGTGACGTCTTTTTGTAAAGCAGATTTGAAGCGTCAGCAAGCTGAGCGCTTCCTTCATCGTTGAAATCAAGACTCACTTGCCATGCTGCTGAGTTCTGTGGAATCTCTGCGCGAGCATCGGTGATTGACTCACCTTTAATGAAAGCTGGTTGTAGTAGATACTTAACAGATCCATCGCGTGAGCAAGTCACAATCCATTTAGTGGAGTCTTCAATTTCCCCACCTTGTCGCGTAGCAGGGTTGGTGCAATCGATGACTTTAAAAGCATTTTGCAATTCCGCACTATTAGTATCGGCAGATATAGGCGCGATTATGTCCGAAGGTTTCGCAGTTGGAACCGTACTTGCTTCCTCTGCTTCCACTGGGCGGAAGGAAAGCAACGCGGTCTGCTTTAAAACATCAGCGATGCCTTGCTGTGAAATGCCTGGAATTGAAACCAAGATCGCTGCATTGTCTCCGCTACCTTCAGTGGCCACTTCGGCTTCTGCAACGCCTAGACCGTTAACGCGTTGACGAATAATTATTACAGCTTGACCAAGTTGGCTATCTGTAATTACACCACCGGAAACTGCTTTGGGGGTAAGCCGAACTTGAGTACCACCTCGAAGATCCAAACCTAGTTTTGGTGAGTTCGATTCAGAACCTGGCCAAAATGCCCAAAGACATACACTCAGAGTTGCGAGTGTGAGTGCGATGAGCGGGCGCGCGGTTGAGCCAGCGTTTTTTGAAGCCACAGAGAGTGCCCTTTCGTTCAAGCGCCAAAGTTTAAGGGACAGGCCTAGCGGCTCGGACCGCTAGTTCAATTAACCGTAGTTTCAGGAGCAATTAATCCTAAATGGCTCCAGCCGGCAGGGGTTGCTTGTCTGCCCCGAGGAGTCCGGATGATGAATCCAGCACGGACTAAGAAAGGCTCGGCCACATCCTCGATGGTGCCAACTTCTTCGCCAACTGCCATTGCCAAAGTGGATACCCCGACTGGACCACCCTTATATTTAGTAATTAGCGCTTCTAGCACAACGCGATCTAGCCTGTCTAAACCAACTGCATCAACTTCATAAAGCTCTAAGGCACTTTGAGTTTGCAGTAAATCAATACTGCCCTGTCCATGAACTTCGTTGAAGTCACGTACACGCCGTAGCAATCGATTTGCGATACGAGGCGTTCCACGCGAACGTCTTCCAATTTCGTTTGCGGCATCAAATGAAATGTCTAGATGCAGCAACCCAGCAGATCTTTTTACGACCTCAGATAGTTCCTCATTCTCGTAAAAATCTAAATGCGCAGTAAAACCAAAACGGTCCCTGAGCGGATTTGGAAGCAGTCCAACACGCGTAGTCGCTCCGATTAACGTGAATTGTGGAAGTTGCAGCGGTATCGCTGTTGCCCCCGGCCCTTTACCAATCATTACGTCGACTCGAAAATCTTCCATCGCTACGTAAAGTAATTCTGCAGCAGGTTTTGCAATTCGATGAATTTCATCGATAAAAAGAATTTCTCCATCCGTTAAGGAACTGAGCACTGCCGCTAAATCACCTGCATGCGTAATTGCAGGGCCAGATGTAATCCGAATTGGTGTACCCATTTCACTTGCAACAATGTTTGCCAAAGTTGTTTTACCAAGTCCTGGTGGACCGCTGAAAAGTAAATGATCCGCAGATTTACCGCGGGCTCTAGCAGCCGATAGAACTAAATCAAGTTGTTCGCGAACTCTATGTTGGCCAATGAATTCAATAATTGACTTCGGGCGCAATGCGGTTTCTACAGACTGATCTTCTTCGTGTAAATTCGCATCAACTACTGAATCGGCTTCCAATTCTTCGTTCATCAAGCTCTACCAATTCTGTTTAATATTTCAAGGGCAGATTTCAATGCCTGCGGAACCGATTTATGTGGCAGGTTCTTTTCGGTGACAGATTGCACCGCTCCGCTTGCTTCTTTGCTGCTCCAACCAAGTGCAGTTAGGGCATCATGAACTTCGGACTGCCAGCCAGTTCGAGCATTCGCCTTAATCCCGAATTTGTCACCAAGTTCCAAAATCAACCTTGCAGCGCTCTTCTTGCCCACGCCAGGAATTCTTGTGAGGGTATTTTCATCACCATTTGCAATCGCGTCTGCCAAATTCTCGCTAGTTGTCGCGGCCAAAATCGTTAGGGCAAGTTTTGGGCCAACTCCATTCACTGTTTGTAAGAGTTCAAAAATCCTTCGCTCTTCATTGTTAGCAAACCCGTAGAACGTCATTGATTCTTCTCGAACAACTAGAACAACTGGAATAGAAAGGTCAGTTCCTACTTTTGCATTTTGCAATACGCTTGGAGTGACGATTACGGAGTAACCAACACCATTTACGTCAATTATCAAATTAGCAGCGGATATGTCCGCTATTACTCCGCGTAAGAAACTAATCATTATTAATCCTTTGAGCTGCTTGCGCAATTCTTTGCATACTTGTTCCCCGCCACGAATGACAGATTGCAATTGCTAACGCATCAGCAGCATCTGCTGGTTTAGGAGCTACATCTAGATTCAATATTCGAGTTACCATCGTCGTGACTTGGTTTTTATCAGCTCGACCATTTCCTGATACAGATGCCTTTACTTCAGATGGCGTGTATGTCTGAACAGGAATGTCCATTTGCGCAGCTAGAAGTAAGCCCAAGCCTGATACTTGTGCTGTTCCCATCACAGTACGAACATTTGCTTGTGCGAAAACTCGTTCAATTGCGACCGCATCTGGAGCGAAACGACTTATCAAATCTGACAGTTCAAAGTGAATGAGTGCTAGACGCTTTTCAAGCGGCAAATCTGTAGCGGATCTGATTACATCCACATGAACGAGCTTGACCACTCGTCCAGGGGCAGAATCAACAATTCCAACCCCACACCGGGTGAGGCCAGGATCGATTCCAAGTACACGCATAAGACTCCTTAAGACCCTTAGCGTAGGGAAATTTGAGCGCAAAAGGTCGGATTAACAGGCCTTATTCGAATATTTGTTCGAAAATCTTAGCGCCAAAGACCTCAAAGGACGCCTCCTCAAAGGACCTTGCCCACAGTTGGCTATTTTCCACAACCAATGAATCGATGGCCAAGCCAATGTGGACATAGTCCCCGACAGTCACTGAAGTGAAATTTAGAGCTGCGCCAATTGGTGGCACCAATGGCCACACGCCCTTTAGTTCGTAACCCAAAATCCTTCTCGTCCCAGGCCCACCAACCAAGGTGCTGATAGTCGCATCCGAAGTCTTGAGAGTCTTAGTGATCCAATCAATCGGGACTAACTGGGATGCGTTAATTAATTGTGAGGCTAAAGCCAAACTTGGCTCGCTACGCCAATTTCGCAGCTTTTGCCGACTAACTTTCATTAGGTCAGTTGTTGACTGTAGTTGGGAATCGAAATCTATTCGTGCAACTACTAGCTTGTTAGCAGCCGCGTCATCGAGATTCATCGCGACCGGAATATTCGCAATAATGGATTTCTTATTCGCACGGTCTTCTTTGAAGTACCTT
>JAPLBX010000096.1:7235-10203 GCA_026392535.1 Actinomycetota bacterium | reverse complement strand
AAACTGATTAGATCGTCGAGGACCTTTTGAGAATTTTCAAGCGAACTGCGTCGAAGTGCTAGTTCTTCCTCAAAGCGTTTGCGCATTGCTTTTAGTTCTGCGGCAACCCACATTGATTCATCTTCTTGGACGCGAGTCTTTTCCATAGGACGGGTGTCCTTTTGGCTGAAGACTTTTCCTAAGTCCATTGAAGCCTGGTGCGCTAGTGGAATTGGATCTGGAATTTCATCCGGACTCAAAATCGCTTTGCGACTACGAGGTTTGGTTATTACTGCTGAATCTTCAATGTGTTCTTGAGGTTTTCCGCCTTTTTCAGGACTCTTTCCACTAGCTCCTTGAAGCTTTGGGTTGGTGGGTTGGCTTTTACCGGTCCCACTTTTGGAAGGCGCCGCACTACTTGTCTTCTTGATAGCAGGCTTCACCGCCTTGGCAGAAGCAGCTTTTTTGGAAGCTGGCTTAACGGACTTCTTGGTGACTTTTTTAGCAACCTTTTTAGCAACCTTCTTGGTGGCTTTCTTTGCTACCTTCTTGGCGGCTTTTTTGACTGCTTTCTTTGCTACCTTCTTAGCTACCTTCTTGGCAGCCTTTTTAGGTGCAGCTTTCTTAGAAGTTTTTTTAACAACCTTCTTGGTTGTTTTCTTAACTGCTTTTTTAGCAGTTTTTTTTGCAACTTTCTTTGCATCTTTCTTGGCAACCTTTTTAGGTGCAGCTTTCTTTGCTGCTACCTTTTTAGTAGCCTTTTTTGCCACAGGCTTTTTAGCCACTTTCTTGGCAGATTTCTTTGCAGCCATTACAGCCCTCTTTTCGTATACCAGCCCCCATAGGACTGACAGTGCGCGCGGAGCGTAGACGCGTTACATGTCAGGCACAAACCGCCCCGCTGCTTCTAGAGATTAACTAATTGGTTTAAGCGCACATTTAGGACATCTTCATCGCCTTGGAGTTCAACTACCTTGTCCCTAGATGTGTGACCACTCACGAGCTCCACCTGGGAGGCCTTGAGATTGAAGGCTTGAGCGAGTGCTTCGAGCGCCGCTGTGTTGGCTTTGCCATCCACGGCTGGCTTACTCACCTTTACGATCAAACGCGGTGGTTCACCGGCTTGTCCGCCAACTTTGGTTCGGCCCACTGCTGGGCGCACTCGAATGTTTATGCGCATATGTAGAAAGGTAGTTGGAATCAGGAGTAATTAGGTAAAGCCCGCTTGTTGCCATGCATTTGCAAGTAAGGCTGGGCTTTTTGGGACATTGTCAGGGTGGTGTCAGATTAGGTGGAGGTTTTGCATAATCTCTGCCCACCTCTTGGCCGCACCTTTCGCGGCCCATATGAAAGGAAACAGATGAGTACAACTCGTCGCATTCTCACAGGATTTGTTGCGATTGCATTTGTTGCATTTGTAACTAGCTGTGCACCAGCTGAAAACAACAATGTTGCTGCTGACGGCTGCGCAACTGCAGATCTACAAACACTTACCGATGGCAAGTTGACTATTGGTACTGACAGCCCGGCATACGGCCCATGGTTTTCTGATGATGACCCAACTAACGGTGAAGGTTATGAATCAGCAGTTGCTTATGCAGTTGCAAAAGAACTTGGTTTCGCAGCATCTGATGTTGTTTGGACTGTTGCAACTTTCGACAGTGTGATTGCACCTGGCGAAAAAGCATTCGACTTTGACATCAATCAGATTTCAATCACAGAAGAGCGCAAGCAGGCTGTTGATTTCTCTGAAGGTTACTACGACGTTGCCCAAGCATTGATCACTATCAAGGGTTCAAAGCTTGATGGTGCAACCACACTCACAGAGTTGAAAGACGCTGTTCTTGGTGCACAGGTTGGAACTACTTCATATAACACCATTGCTGATGTAATTGTTCCGAATACTGAAATTTCAGCATTCAACAGCAATGACATTGCTCGTGAAGCACTTGCAAGTGGTTTGATCGATGGTCTAGTTGTTGACCTACCAACTGCATTCTTCATGACTGCAGTTCAGATCGATAATGGTCTAATCGTTGGCCAGTTCGCCCCACAAACTATTGGTGAACAATTCGGTTTGGTTCTAAACCTAGACAGCCCATTGACCACTTGTGTGTCAAAGGCAGTTAAGACCTTGAAGGACAACGGAACGCTTGCTGATATCGAACAGCAATGGTTGGCAGATGTCACCAATGCACCGTTCTTCACCGAATAAATAGCGCTAGTAGCGTTCGCCTACTATGACTAACCGAGATGGCTCGACGTATGTGCCTTCTGCTCAGAGAATTGAGCGGGAATCAGCACATCGTCGGGCCACTCGTCGTTCAGCACTGATTGCAGCAAGTTCAACTATTGCAGTTGCACTAGTTCTTTATATTGCAATTACTTCAGCTCCTGGTTGGGATCGAGTGCAGACCACTTTCTTCTCATTTGATTATGCAGTTGAAGCACTGCCAATGATCTTGAAGGGTTTATGGCTAAACCTTCGAGTGCTAGTTGTTTGTTCTGTAATCATTATGGTGTTTGGTCTTTTGTTGGCTCTTGCTCGAACATCTAAGTCACCAGTCTTAATGCCGGTGCGACTTTTTGCGGCTGGGTTCACAGATTTATTTCGCGGTCTGCCATTGTTGTTAGTTATCTTGTTGCTCGGTCTTGGTGTGCCAGGGTTGCGACTGCAAGGAATTCCAAACTCGGTTGTGTTTTTCGGTGGCATGGCATTGGTGCTCACATACAGTGCATATGTTGCCGAGGTTTTGCGAGCTGGTATTGAAAGTGTTCATCCAACTCAAAGAATGGCAGCTCGAGCACTGGGACTCTCCCCAATTCAATCTTTGCGACATGTAATTTTGCCGCAAGCAATTCGCCGAGTAATTCCACCACTTTTGAATGATTTAGTTTCATTGCAAAAAGATTCAGGCCTGATTTCAATCTTGGGCGCGATGGACGCAATTAAAGCTGCCCAAATTGTTACTGCCCGGACATTTAACTT
>JAPLBX010000096.1:0-7124 GCA_026392535.1 Actinomycetota bacterium | reverse complement strand
TATGTGGTCGCTGGAGTTTTGTTTGTTTTGCTCACGATTCCATTGACTCGCTATACCGACTACCTGTCACGTAAGTTTGAAAAAGAGCGCGCAATAAGTGGTGGCCTATGAGCGAATTGTTGAAACTCAATCAGGTTCGCAAATCTTTTGGAACTGAGCTTGTATTAGCTGACATAGATTTAGAAGTACCTGAAGGTTCAGTAACCGTATTGATTGGATCAAGCGGTTCAGGTAAATCAACCTTGCTGCGTTGCATTAACTTGCTTGAACAAATCGATGATGGTCAGATTTGGCTAGACGGCAAAGACATCACTGCGGTTGGCACTAAAGCAGATGAAGTTCGCAAACGTATTGGAACTGTTTTCCAACAGTTCAACTTGTTTCCGCATCTTTCAGTATTAGACAACATCACTCTTGCACCAACTGTTGTTCATGGGGTTGATAAGAGTGAAGCAGAGTCCAAAGCAATTGATTTGTTGAAGCGCTTTGATTTGGACAATAAGGCAACAGCTTTTCCAGACCGACTATCAGGTGGTCAACAGCAGCGAGTGGCCGTTTTGCGAGCAATTGCTACTAACCCTCGCATCTTGTTACTAGATGAAGTGACTAGCGCCCTCGACCCAGTTTTAGTGGCCGAGGTGCTGTCTTTGATTGCCGAGCTCAAGACCGAAGGTATGACCATGGTGGTGGCTACTCACGAAATGGGCTTTGCCAAACGAGTGGCTGACCAGGTGGGTTACCTCTGTGATGGCGTATTGCTTGAACTCGGCCATCCTGAGCAGATAATCGACTCTCCTCAGACTTCCCAACTACAGACATTCTTGAAGTCTGTGCGTGAGGCTGGACGCCTTTAGCCCTGTGTCTGGTGGGTATTCTTCGCACCTACTTAATTGAGCCTAAGGTGAGTGAAGATGTACCGCGCAGTGCCGTCTCGAATCGACCTTCCAAAGATGGAACATGAGATCCTCGACTTTTGGGCAAAACAGGACATTTTCAATAAATCCCTAGCAGCTACCAAAAATGGTGAGCCTTGGGTCTTCTACGAAGGACCGCCAACCGCAAACGGCACACCTGGCACCCACCATGTTGAAGCTCGCGTTTTCAAAGATGTATTTCCCCGCTATCGCACAATGAAGGGTTATCACGTACCGCGCAAAGCGGGCTGGGATTGCCACGGCCTGCCAGTTGAATTAGCAGTTGAAAAAGAATTAGGTTTTAGCGGCAAAGGCGACATTGAAAATTATGGCGTTGAAAAATTCAATGCCAAATGCCGCGAATCAGTTTTACGTCACGTTGACGAATTCACCACCATGACAAAGCGAATGGCTTACTGGGTGGATTTCGATCAAGCGTATTGGACAATGAATTCTGATTATGTGGAATCTGTTTGGTGGAGTTTGCAACAAATCTTCAACAAAGGTTTATTGGTTCAAGACCATCGAGTCTCTCCATACTGCCCTCGTTGTGGAACTGGTCTTTCAGATCACGAACTTGCCCAGGGCTATGAAGATGTAGTCGATGCATCGGTTTATGTTCGTTTGCCAGTTACAACCAAAGCTTTGGCAGATAAATATCCTGGAGTTTCACTTCTTGTGTGGACTACAACTCCTTGGACATTGGTTTCAAACACGGCAGCTGCGGTTAACGCCGATGTGGATTACGTTGTGGCTGAAGATGAGTCTGGAGCTAAATATATTTTGGCTGATGCACTTCGCGACAAAGTACTCGGCGAAGGCAACAAAGTTCTTGAAACTATTAAAGGTAAAGACCTTGAAGGTGTTTTCTATTCCCGTCCGTTTGACTGGATTGAATTTCCAGAAACTGATGCCCCACTAAATTCAGTTCTACTTGCTTCTTATGTAACTATTGAAGACGGCACCGGCATTGTGCATCAGGCACCAGCTTTTGGTGCTGAGGACTTAGCAACCTGCCGAGGTTATGGCCTGCCAGTTGTTAACCCAGTTTTGCCAGATGGAACCTTTGAAGCATCTGTTCATGAAGTTGGTGGTGTTTTCTTTAAGACTGCTGACAAACAACTTGTGAAGATTTTGGAAAAGACTGGACTACTTTTCAAACATGAACCGTATTCCCACTCCTACCCACATTGCTGGCGCTGCCACACTGCACTGATTTATTACGCGCAACCATCTTGGTATATCCGTACAACTGAAATCAAAGATGCACTGATTCGTGAAAACTCTAAAACCAACTGGTATCCAGAAACCATCAAGTGGGGACGCTACGGCGATTGGTTAAACAACAATGTTGACTGGGCGCTTTCGCGCAACCGCTACTGGGGAACACCACTGCCAATTTGGCGGTGCGAAAGCAATCACTTAACTTGTGTTGGTTCTTTGGCAGAGCTTTCAACTTTGAGTGGCAAAGATGTTTCGGCTTCAGATCCTCACCGCCCATTCGTTGATGACATCACATTTGCTTGTCCAGAATGTAAAGAGACGGCCACAAGAGTTCCAGAAGTAATTGACTGCTGGTATGACAGTGGTGCTATGCCTTTTGCGCAATGGGGCTACCCACACAACAAGTCAGTCAACTTCGATGATGTTTATCCAGCAGATTTCATTTGTGAAGCAATTGACCAAACCAGTGGTTGGTTCTACACATTAATGGCCATTGGCACCTTGGTGTTCGATAAATCTTCTTATGAAAATGTAGTTTGCCTCGGACACATCCTCGATGAAAACGGCGTCAAGATGTCTAAGCACCTTGGAAACATCTTGGAACCAGTTCCATTGATGGATGAGCATGGCGCTGATGCACTTCGCTGGTTTATGTTGGCAGGTGGATCACCTTGGCAATCCCGCCGGGTTGGCCACAACACCATTGCTGAAGTGGTTCGCAAAACATTACTGACTTACTGGGCCACCGTTTCATTCCAAGCTTTGTATGCGCGTGAATCCGACTGGACATATAGCGAAGCCACCGCACCTGCTGTTGGCTCTCGCCCACTACTAGATCGTTGGCTAGTCTCTGAAACCCACAAACTTGCTCGCGATGTTGATGCAGCATTAAATGACTTCGACACCCAAAATGCTGGTCGGTTGATTGCTGACTTTGTTGACAACCTTTCAAACTGGTATGTGCGCCGATCACGCAGACGCTTTTGGGATGGCGACAACTCTGCGTTGTCTACATTGCATGAAGCGCTTCGCACATTGACTTTGGTTATGGCTCCGTTCACCCCATTTGTGACCGAAAGAGTTTGGCAAGATCTATTTGCCGAGACCGAAAAGGTTGAATCAGTTCACTTGAACACTTGGCCATCTGTTGACCCATCAGTAATTGATGAAACGTTGTCCGGCCATATGGAATTGGTGCGCCGACTTGTTGAACTTGGTCGTGGCGCTCGCGCTGAAGCAAAAGTCAGAACCCGTCAACCACTTGGTCGGGCATTAATTGGTGCTGCCCAGTGGAATGACTTAGATGCTGAACTTAAAGAACAAGTTGCAGCTGAACTGAACGTGCAATCAGTTGAAAGTTTGAGTGGTGGCAGTGAACTTGTAGATGTGAGCATCAAAGCAAACTTCCGAAATCTCGGTAAACGATATGGCGGTCAGACACAAATTGTGGCAACTGCAGTTGCAAATGCTGATGCCGCGAAGCTTGCAAGTGAAATAAACGCCAATGGCGTTGCCAAAATCAAAGTTGCCGAAGTTGGCGAGGTTGAACTAACAGCCGAAGACGTATTCATCACTGAAACCCCACGCGAAGGTTGGGCAGTGATGAGCGAAAGTGGCGCTTCAGTCGCCCTAGACCTCACCGTCACTCCAGAACTTAAATTACTTGGCCTATCTCGCGAAGCAATCAGACTAATCCAAGAGGCTCGAAAGACTTCGGGATTGGCAATTGGCGATCGCATCAGCGTGAACTGGTCTTCAGAAAACTCTGAAACCAGTGATGCACTTCGTATGCATGGCGAAACTGTTGCTAATGAAGTCTTGGCAACTAGCTTCAATGAATCTGCGGATGCATTAATTCATTCGGTGCCAGAAAATGAAATTGGATTGAGGTTAACTTTCAGCGTTGCCTAAAGGTAATTATCTTTAAGTGCAAGATTGTTAGGAAACAGGATTAGTAAAGACAAGTTCTAGTTTGTTTAACTTAACTTAGTTAAATACTTAAAGATTGATTAAATACTTAAGATTGATGCAAGAAGATTTAATGCCAGAATCAAAATGATGAAGCTCATATCCAAGGACACATTGCCAATTCGCAATGATGGAATAAAGCGGCGCAAGAATTTAAGTGGTGGATCAGTTAGCGCAAAGACGAATTCAAATAGAACTGCCATGATGCCTCGCGGTTGGAAACCCCGCGAGAACATCAAGACATAATCCAAAATCAATCTACCAATCAGAATGTATATGTAGAACTCAATTAAAGTTGAGAATATTTGCATTAGCTGAGGTTAAAGAATCCGTCGTTCTTTACTTCCATGCCGGCTTCATCGCGAACTTCAACATTTTTAGGAGCCAGCATGAAAACACTCATAGCAACCTTGGTGAATTTCCCATCAAGTGCGTGTGCTAGTCCGGACATGTAGTCAACAAGGCGTCGCTTGGTTTCTGTGTCTAGTGACTGCAAGTTGATCATGACGGTTGAACCGCTGCGGAATTCTTCACCGATTTGTCGAGCATCGTTGAAAGAGTCTGGGGCCAAAGTGATGTTACGAGCAATTACTGGTTCTTCAATAACTTCATGGATCTGCACAACATCTGCGTTGCGCTCACGGCGCATGGCGCGTTCTTCACGTTCAGCACGGCGATCGCGGATTGCGGTTGGTTTGGTCTCTTCTACTGTTGCATCTTCATAGATGAAGTCATCGTCGGTAAGACCGAGGAAGTTGCCAATCTTGCGTATAGCGGACATCTCTTTAACCTTTCAAAGTGAGCGCTCAGGGGAAGCACGCTTGTTAGGGGCAAAATTACCCGAATTACTCACGGTTACCGAGTAAGGCAGAGCCAATTCGAAGGTGTGTCGCGCCATTATTTACCGCTGCTTCGAGGTCGTTAGACATCCCAGCAGACACTATTTTGGCTGCGGGATAGGTATTTCTAATAGTTCTTGCAATCTCTTCTAGCCGTGAAAATGCCATGTCTGGTTCCATATTGAGTGGTGCAACAGCCATAACCCCAGCAAAATCAAGTGACGGAAGGGATGAAATTAGGTCTGATAACTCCATCGCCGACTCAATTGCCACTCCACCGCGGGAGATATCCCCATCGAGTGAGATTTGCAACAGTGCATTGATCTGGCGATTGTGTTTGGCAGCGGCTTCATTGAGTCCCGTAATGGCCTTAGCTCGATCTAGAGCGTGGACATAGTGGGCATATTGGGCAATGTGATTCAACTTATTGGTTTGCACTTGGCCAATGAAATGCCATTTGATTTCTAAATCAGCAAGGGCTGCAACTTTTTCAAATGCTTCTTGATCCCGGCTTTCACCAAAGTCGCGAATTCCTAATTCATGTAAAAGTCGAATATCTGCAGCTGGCCAAGTTTTAGAAACGGCAATCAAAGTAACTTCGCTCAAATCACGACCGGCGGCGGCGCAAGCATTTTGAATTCTAGAATTAATTTCATCCAGGTTTTGTTGTAATTCCTGAAGTCGCGTCATAACAGCACCACGAATCCAGCTTGTCTGCCGGTCACACCATCTCGGCGATGAGAGAAAAGATTTGGAGATTCGTATGTGCAATCACCAACTATTTCAACCGACTTAACCTTTTGATTCAAAACATCTTTCAGACCAAGGCGCAGATCAAGGCCTGATTCAGATTTAGCTGCCGGTAAAACTTTTGACACTTGCAAGATTCTTTCTTCATCCACTTCATAGCATTTGCCACAAATTGCTGGGCCAAGCAAAACTTGTGTGTGCAACAAGTTGCCACCTAAGTTTTCAATAGCTTCAAATATTGATTGATGGATCGAATCCGCTGCACCTTTCCAGCCGATGTGCGCGGTCAAAGCAATTTTCTTTTCTACTTCAACTGCAATCAGAGGAACACAATCGGCTCCCATTGTGGTGAGCACGGTTTCGCGTCGTTTGGTTATCAGCCCATCAACATCTGGGAAAAGTCCACTTGATTTTTCCACTAGTCCAATATCGGTTCCATGAACCGGACCTGGCCAAGTCGCATCGGGGTAACCAAATTCATTTAAGACTTTACTTCGGTTGAAAGCAACTGCCATTGAACTGTCTGCAACATGGGATCAGATTTCTACTTCAAGAAATCTGGTACATCAATCTCTTCGCCCAAGTCGGCATCTTCAAACACGATTGTGCGAGTTGGGCCGCCGTAAACGGCTGGTTCTTCAGTCTTCGTTGACTCTTCTGACTTGGCTAGCTCTTCTGATCGTGTTTGTGCATTAACCGAAGGGGCTTCTGATTCAGCGTCAGTGTTTAGCCAAGCTGGAACGACATCATCCTCTGGTGCAACTTTCACGCTGCCCTCTTCATTGGTCACAATGTTTGGAGCTGGACGGTAGCTTGGCGTGCCAGAATCAAAACCTGCCGCAATAACGGTGACTTTAACTTCATCGCCGAGCTTCTCGTCGATGGACATTCCCCAAATTACGTTTGCATCTTTGTGGACAGAATTCTTGATCAGGTTTGCTGCATCATTGACTTCAAATAGTCCAATATCGCTAGCTCCAGCAATTGAGATCAAGACAGAGCGTGCTCCTTCAATGCTTTCTTCAAGCAAAGGGGAGGCAATTGCTGCTTCAGCAGCAATTACTGCGCGGTTTTCGCCACGTGCTTTACCAATACCCATAAATGCGCCACCGGCATTTTCCATAACGCTTTTCACGTCTGCGAAATCCAAGTTAATCAATCCTGGTGTGGTGATGATGTCAGTGATGCCGCCAACGCCGTTTAGCAAAACGGTGTCGGCAGCTTTGAAAGCTTCAATGAAGGAAATTGATTTATCTGAAAGTGATAGCAAACGTTCGTTTGGAATCACGATCAATGTGTCAACCTCAGCGCGAAGTGCTTCAAGACCAAGTTCAGCTTGTTGCATACGACGTGCATTTTCGAAAGAGAATGGTTTTGTAACAACGCCAACTGTAAGTGCGCCTAATCTGCGAGCGATGCGTGCAACAAC
>JAPLBX010000128.1 GCA_026392535.1 Actinomycetota bacterium | reverse complement strand
CCGCAACCTGAAGGACCAAGTAAGGCAAAGAACGACCCTGCCGGAATCGTTAAAGAAAGATTATCGACGGCGGTAAAAGCCCCAAAAGATTTCGTCAAATTGACGAGATGTAGGTCTTCAACTTTTGAGTGTTCAACAGCTACCGCCACCGAACTTCCTTTCGCTAGTTATGCACCTGAAAGAGTGCTGAATTGGTCAGTAAATGATGCTTGCTGAGCATCACTCAATGCCATGAAAGTCTTGACACGTGAGAGTGTTGCATCAGTTGGGAAAATGGCTTCGTTGTTAACCATTGATGGATCGATTTTTTCCATCGCTGCTTGAGCGCCCGCCACCGGCGTGATGTAATTTACATAAGCAGCAATCCGAGCAGCGTTTTCTGGCTCGTAGTAGAAGTTCATCCACTTCTCAGCGTTCTTCTTATGAGTAGCGCCGATTGGAATAATCATGTTGTCGGTCCACAAAGTGCCACCAGATTCAGGAACAGCAAATCCGTATTTAGCAGTGTTGTTTAGCAAGTCGCCAGACCATGCGATTGCTGCGACAACATCGCCGCGAGCCATTGCAGTCTTGTAATCATTGCCCATAACGGCGCGAATTTGACCTTTATCAATTTGTTCCTGCAGTAACGCGATTGCATCCGCAAAGTCAGACTCAGTGAAGTTACTTGCATCTAGTCCCATAGCTTGCAGAGTTACACCCATTGTGTCGCGCCATTCGCTGAGCAAAGTAACGCGCCCCTTTAGCTTCGGATCCCAAAGTTCGTCTAGTGAAGTTAATTCACTTTTACCGGTTAGTTCCTTAAGTTTTGCACGGTTCCAACCAATGCCACCGAAGCCGCTTTGCCATGGCAAACTGAATTCGCGACTTGGATCGAAACCAACACCCTTCCAGGCGTCTCCCATGTTTACAGAATTAGGAACATTCGCTGCTGTGATTTTTTGTGCGTAGCCCTTGCGAATCCAGTAACCAGCCATCCAGTCAGTTGGAGTGACGATGTCACGACCGGTTCCCTGTCCTGCCTCTAGTTGAGTTCGAACTTTTGCTAGGAACTCATCGTTGTCGTTGTAATCCTCGTCGTATTCAACTTTGACACCAGTTTGTTGTTGAAATAATTCAAGTGTTGGATAGTTGCCTGCATCGTCAATGTCGATGTAGTCAATCCAGGTAGACCAGTTTAGGACTTTTTCTTTGTCAGATAAGTCTTTAACTTTGGTTGGACTTGGGCTTGAGCTACCAACACCACATGCAGTTGCAAATGCAGCTGCACCACCGATCGCACCGACTTGTAAAAGTCTACGACGTGACATCGCATTAAGAAATTCTCGAGTTTCTGCGTCTAGCGGTTTCTTTTCCATCTGCTTCTTTCCTTTATGCGAGTGATGCCATGACGTGTTTAATGCGGGTGTAATCTTCAAAACCATACATTGATAAGTCTTTACCGTATCCTGAATGCTTAAAGCCACCATGTGGCATTTCAGCAACAATCGGAATATGAGTATTGATCCACACAGCACCGAAGTCTAGGTATTTAGACATTCGCATTGCCCGAGCAAAGTCGCGTGTCCAAACACTTGAAGCCAGACCGTAATCGACGCCATTGGCCCATTAGATTGCCTGTTCTTCAGTCTTGAATCTTTGGATCGTCATTACTGGTCCGAAAATTTCTTGTTGAATCATTTCGTCATCTTGCAAAAGATTAGCCACGACGGTTGGCTCGATGT
>JAPLBX010000156.1 GCA_026392535.1 Actinomycetota bacterium | reverse complement strand
TACGAAGCGTACTTCACAGTGGTCCGTCAGCTCGTGAGGCATGGGATGAAGCAGTCCAGAATTTTCCTAGCATTATCCAGCCAAGGAAATCACATGACATTCTGGCCACGTAAACTTCCGCATTCCAATTAGCAGGTGGCCTGTTGGGCAATTTCTGGATAAGTTTCTTGAAGGGATTTTTTGGCCATCAGATTTCCTAGTTAAGGATGATTCCTGACCCGAAGCCGCCACGCTCGTCACGCTTAGCGCTCTGTAATTGTTTCAATTCCTGCTCATCAATCTTGAGTTCAGATATCAGTGCAGCAATGACCTCTTGAACATCAGCAAGTTCTTCAATGACCTTTTCCGCAGGTGCATCAAACACTTCTTGAGCCTCTTCGATGAGTTTGTCCTTAAGAGCCTTGATTAAGTCACTACCAGTGACGACGGAAGTAACGGGGGTGCGACCAGATGCCTCAATGATTTGCGGAATCAAATCGCGTACGAGCTTGCCCATATTTGTCACCTCTGCATGTTACTAATAACTAATGAGTAATTTCTACAGTACTGCTCCGACATCCCAAGCTGCGTGGCGGACAATTGTGTTGCTAGGGAATAACACTCGCACCTACAAGTTCGCATTAGGGCACGCCCTATTGGAATGTGCCAGTAGGGGAAAGACTTCTGTAACGCTTGAAGATTTGGCTATGAGCTACTCACTTGAGATTGCCAAGCACGATGAATACCCTCAAGGGTCTGGCGTAGACGAACAAAGTCCCACGGACTTCTTAGCAATTCTTGAGCGAGAACGCGCAGCAACTCTAGATGCAGGCCAGCCCACAGAAGCTCTCGTGGATGCCGCGGTCAGGACGATGCCTGGCATGGTCATGCAGAAGTTTCACAATGTACCAACAGGTTTTGTCCGAGACTTTGAGTTCTACAAGTTGGAAAAAGTCAATGGAATTCAAGAAGTTCACTTTTCAGATCAACTCATGCAGGTAGCAAGTTCACCGGCACTGACCGTTCTTAATGATGAGTTGTCGGCACGCTGGGAAGTTGTTCAAGCATCATTTAGTCCAGACATACGTGGCACCTTTCAGTATCAAGGGCTCGTTGTATCGGCAGATCGTGAATTCTTAGAGCATGTTCGAGTGGTTCAGGGATCTAACGTCGGTCGGCGACGAGCAATATCCAAGACGCGGCCATCGCTGACAGGCTTCCAAGAGGGTCTGTGTTTCCACTGCAAGCAGACACTTCTTGGAGCTGCGAGAACGCCACATGTGGATCATGTCATCGCCCGTGCTTATGTAGAGAGAAACTTTCTCAAGTCTGACTTTTGGCGCGGAGTCGATATCGACGGTGTCTGGAACCTAGTGGTCAGTCATGCCCACTGTAATATTGAGAAGCGCGACAAGCCTCCCACGGCAAAGATGTTGCAGGACTTAAGAGAGCGCAATGATTTAGCCATCAGGTCTAACGTTCCGATAAGCCAAACAATTCGGCTGGTGACTAACTCGCCGTCTGATCGCTTCTATGGACAGTTGACCAATGCACTTCGAGAAAGTGGATTTGCCGTCTAAGGCTGGGGCTGTGATGTGCTTATCGTACGGAATCTGCTCTGTTTTCAACTTAAACTGTCAAATAAACTGTCAAAATGGCGACAGCGCAAAAAAGGTCTTTATTTGCACGCCCGAAAGGATTCGAACCTTCGACCGACAGGGTAGAAACCTGTTGCTCTATCCGTTGAGCTACGGGCGCTTGGTT
>JAPLBX010000199.1:746-1689 GCA_026392535.1 Actinomycetota bacterium | reverse complement strand
ACTGAGCCAGTTACGCGTTTATGTCATTTCAGTTACGGGCAGGAATAAGTGCCCAATGGTGGGTTCTCTCCAACCCTGAGTCTTACGCCTCAACCGTTTTCACTGAATAAGCCGTTGTCTTTTGAAACGAAATGCATGACACAAGCAGCACCTACTATTAGCGAGAACAAGCCAAGCGGGCTTTAATCGAGAGAGGCGGCCGAGCAGGTGAGAATCAATTACGACTTATCTGAACTTGGGGCTGCTGCGCGTGAACGTATTGAAGAGAGTTTGACTCAGGCGAAAATTCTGTATCTCCTCGACAAGGAGACCCTGAGCATCGACAAGAGCGATGAAGTCAAAGTTGATGAAATAATCTCGGCAACCGAGTCGATTGAAGAATTCTTTGAAGCAGCTCAGTCCGAAGCACGCGCGGTACGTAGTGGAACAGTGGGACGTGCTTGTGAGCTATGTGGAAGTCGCCCGGCTGCTTCACTGTCACTTCGGCGACAAGTCGGCATGGTTATTGTCATGCGTCAATATGAGGTGGATGCCGTCCTTTGCTCGCCATGTGCAGAACGTTCCTATGTGGACTTTCAGAAGCAGACAGCAATAAAGGGATGGACCGGAGTTCGTAGTGCATTGATGAACCCCGTCATGCTCTCAGCAAATTTAGTAAATATTCGTCGACATAGAGAACAAATCAACCAGCTCAGAAGGAGCGCCTAATGACATTTCCAACCTGTAATCCAGTTGACTATGGATGGTTCACCAAGAGTGTTCCCATTGATCACATCGGAACAATTCGTCGTGATTGTGACGTATGTGAGAAGTCGACAACGCACGAGGAATTTCTTGTAGTGATTGGAAGCAATATCGGATTCGGCGCACCTTTCTTTGCTAAACCGTTCATGAAGCGCACTACAACTGCAGGAAAGATTGGTGGCATTAGAGGGCGTCTTGC
>JAPLBX010000199.1:0-659 GCA_026392535.1 Actinomycetota bacterium | reverse complement strand
TGCAAAGGTCGGTTTCTCCAAAGATGGTCTCGTCGGTCTTGAATACATGGCTGAATACAGGAATCGCCAGGCAGAAGGTCGAAAGACTGAAAAGGAAAATCAAACTGAGCGGGCTCGACCAGTTCCACCGTCAAAACGCGTAAGCGACGATCAAATTTCGAAAGTAAGAAAATCTATTGATCCCGACTAACGAATGTTGTTCAAGATTGAATTATCTGCTCGATTTCGGAAATCAGAATTTGAGTTGAGTTCGATCTTGAACTTGAGTAACGCAAGGGGAGTAAAGTTATGGAAGTGAGTCCCGACAAAAAGAAGAAGAAGACTTCTAGCTTTATAATTAGAAAACTTGCAGCTCTTAATGTTTACAGATATCGAGTAAAGCCGTATCGAAACTTAGAGAGGGCGCCCAACGGAGCCACTGATAAGCCCATTTGCGTGCAGCTGCACCGGCAAGAACAGATGGTGGGGTGCTTGAATCAAAAGGAGCCTCATCCAGCGATGAATCGTCAATGTCTTCGACTTGGATGTATGCAGACAGCTCTTCAGGGAAGATGGGGGCAGGTGTCGACTTGATTGAAGGTGCAGTAAGAATCACATCTTCTGGACCAGCATCGTGGTCGAGAGTTTTATTGATAATCGCTGGAAGGTCATCGAGAAAC
>JAPLBX010000066.1 GCA_026392535.1 Actinomycetota bacterium | reverse complement strand
GTAGATACAACCGATGCTAACTCAGGTGAATTAATGAAAGTGTATTTCTTCAAGGTAGCAAACCCTCTTGTACTGCTTGCTTGTATAAATCAGTTTTTGTCGAAACTGGCTTCCCTGCTTTTGTGTATTTCTCACGTACGCGTTTGATGTATTCGCTTGCAGTTCCTGGTTGCACGTTCATCTTCCGTGCAACTGCTTCAAGCTTTAGGCCTGATGCATAAAGCACCATGGCTTCACGCTCTCTTGCTGAAAGTGCGACCGAGAGAGTGTCGTTGTAAAGAATCGCAGCTAAGTCTCTTGAAATGGATTGTTCACCTCTTAAAGTCGCACCAACGCATTCGAGGAAGTCTTCTTGATTAGCATTCTTTGAAACATATCCAAGTGCACCAGCGATTAAGGAGCTGCGAACAACTGCTGGATCTGCAAGTGCACTAATAATTAGGATTGGACTTCCACAATCAATTAGGTCAAGTGTGTTTTGAATTGGTGGACGATTGTCACCTAGATCCAAATCCAAAATAACACAATCAACCGGATGAACTTTTATCGCTGCTATTGCTTGCGATATTGACTTTCCTTCGTAAACAATGTTTGCGCTCGGGTATTGACCAAGAAGCCGTTCAATCAGCGCAGCCCGAACTATTGGGTGGTCTTCAAGTACTGCAAAGGCAGGATTGGGATTTGGGACCGTCATAGGTCAAGCCTAGAGAGATTACTCATGTGTTTTATGCGTCACTGTCCCCACTTTGCGGACTAAAGGTTATTTTGAAACTAAAGAACAGCCTTTGCCAGCCACAGCTCTGCCATGAGTTCATGTCCAAGGGCTGAGGGGTGAATGCCATCGTCTGCGAGTTCTTCAATCGCGTGCTTCCCGATTAGACCATTGAAATATTCATCGAACGGAACAAGTTTTGCATCATATTTCTTGGCAAGGCTATGCACAGCTTCGATTTTGGGATCTAAATCTTCCCGCCAAGTTTTCATTTCAGGATTAACATGAAGTAAGAAAGGTTCACACAATACAAACTCTGGATTACAAGCGTTTTTGGTTTTCTCGAGCACCTCGTCGTAGTTTCGTTTGAAATCTTCAATACTTGTTATGTCGTTATCGTCATAACGACGCCAAGTATCGTTGATTCCAATTGCTATTGATACTCGAGTTGGATTATGGGCCAGTACGTCTTGGTCCCAACGTGCAATTAAATCCACGAGGCGATGACCACTCGTGCCAACATTGATTATGTTTCCATCAAGTTTGCCGCTGTTTGCAATATCACGAACATATCCATCGCCAAAAGGTGGCAGATCGATACGGCCACAATCGGTGACACTATCGCCGATAAATACTGTTGTCTCAGTCATTTGTTTTCCTCACTGTGGCATATTCGCGGTAGCAGACCAGGCAGGACCTAACTCTAAAAAGTGTGAGTTTGTCTTTATGTTAAATGCATCCATGTTGTAAACCTTTTTGGTTTTGCGATCCGCAACCATCAGGTTGTAACCGCCTTTCCAGTAATTCTTATATGGAATTGGGCAGGTTGATACATAGAAAATAAAGCGTTTAGCAGCCTTATATGGATATGGATCAGAGTTATCGCAATAATCTTCACCAAAGAAAAGTGGAATAGCTTTATCACCGTTGTAATAACCCATCATTATGTGGTCATGCCGATTCGATTGAACTTCAGTGAAAAGAAATTTGTTCACATTCGCATTTATCGGGTAATACGCGGTAGTGATGCCACGATTCCAAATTTTGCTTTCAACACCTGCTTGGTCTCTAAGCCAGATAGATCCTTGCCGCTCGAAAATTAGTCCAAGCCCATCGGAAGTGAAATAAGGCATTGAGGATTCCGGCAAACCTTCGGTGTCCATTTCAATGGTTGCCATCACACCGTCTTCTTTATATGTAACAGTGTGACCATCTGGCGAAAACTTTGGATCTTCATCACGTTTGTTGTTTGGTCCAGTTAGATTAATAGGGTCAGCCCACTTGGTTCCATCCCAATGGGAAACAAATACATCCCATTCGTTTTCAACAAGTCCTGTGGCAGTTCCCATAAAGGTGATTTCGGTGCCTGCTGGATTTGGATGAATGTTTAGTGGTGATTTTGCGCTAGTCCACAATTTATCTATGCGCACCAATCTTCCAGTTGCAAGATCTAGTTCAAAACCCTTCGATTTCCAATCACCGTATTGGCCGTATCGATGATAGAAGAGTTTTCCGGTCAGACCCAGACCAGCTACCTTTGGGGAAACCGCGGGAATTGAGACTGCCTGAGATGGGGCCAGCCCAGTGCTTAGTCCCAGAAATAGGGCTACGGCTGTGCTGGCGCATAACAACTTGGTTTCAGTACGCATAAAACCCCAATCCATACCCTTGACAAGCACTGTTCCTCGTGTAAGTTACCCTAACACAAAGGCAATAGGAACGTTACCACTCTTGGCTAACCCAAGGTGCCTAGTTGCTGGGAGAGAGGAATACATGAAGAAAAAAAGCCTTCTGGCCGGACTTTTAGCAAGCGCTTTGCTTGTAACCGGTCTGATTAGTGCAAACGTGGCTTCGGCTACAAATCGCGAAATCACAATGTGGGTTGGAACTAGCAACGCTAGCCAGCTTAGATTTTTCAATGCAGCAGCAAGCCGCATTGAAAACAAACACCCAGGTTTGACAGTCACAATCGTTGGCGGTCAAGACATGGAAGTAACTCTTGCAGCAATTAACGCTGGTAATGGTCCAGATATTTCTATGGCCAGTGGCACTGGAAACGTTGGATGGTTCTGTGGAACTGGTGCATGGAAGAACTTGAACAAATACATCAAGGGATCTAATGGAATCAATCTAAAGAAAACTTTCAGCCCTGCTGCCTTGAACGGAATTGCCTCAGAAGGCAATCACTGTGCATTGCCATTCAGTTCTGAAATTTTCGGCTTCTTCTACAACAAAGATTTGTTTAGAGAAGCAGGCATTAAGCATGCACCTGAAACTTTGAGCGAACTTAAGTCTGCATCTAAGAAGCTAACAATTATTCGCAATGGTGAAATCATCACCGCTGGTTACTTGCCTTGGACCGGTTACATGGACAATGACATGGAAACTATGTTCCTAGGTATGCAATTCGGTGCCGAATGGTTCACAAGCAAGAACAAGTCAGCATTTGCTTCTGATCCTGCTTGGCTTGAAGCATTTAAGTGGCAACGTAACTTCATCGCTGATGTTTATGGTGGTGGAAACTTTGCAAGAGGTAGCCAACGCGTTCAAGCTTTCATCGCACAAGCTGGTGCATGGTGGGCTGATGACAACGACTTCAACACCGGTCGTTTGGCAATGGTTGCACATGCTGACTGGTTGGGAACATTGTTCTGCAATCCAGACTGGAATGCATTCGACTGTGAAGATCCACAAGTTAACTTTGGCGCAGCACCAATTCCAGTTAAAGACTCAATCCATGACACCCAATACGGTGCTGGAGTTGTTGGTAGCAATCCAATGGGAATCTCTCGCGGAACAAGCAACATGCAAGACGCATGGACAGTTCTAAAAGAATTCACAACTGATTTCAAGTTGGCTCGAACCTGGGCAAACACCTATGGTGATCCTTCGCACTTGAATGCGGCACGTCAGGCAGACGCTGGAGTTTTCATTCCAGCTTGGTTGAAGCCTTTCTTCCGTATTTCAAATCATCCAAAGTCGGGCTACCACAAGTTGCTCAATACTGGTGAACACGAAGAAATCACAGCACTAGCAGAGCTATTTAATGCTTGGCAAGCAGGCGGAATTGCAGTCACCGATCTAAAGGGTGAACTCAAGAATGTTGCCAAAGACATTAACGACTTGTTGGCGCGAAACAATCAATAATGTCGTTCCCTTCAGGTAAAGCAGTTCGCTCCCCGCGCAAGCGGGGAGCGACTGCTCCTAAACACGGTGTGCAAACGCCGGTCTTTTTTGTATTCATGTGCATGTTGCCTTGGACTTCAGGTTTCGTACTTTTCACGGCCTATCCAATGGTTGCAAGTCTTTATCAATCCTTTACTCGCTGGGACATGGTTAATGCTCCGCGCTGGATTGGATTAGACAACTACAAACGTATGTTTTTTGAAGATGATCTTTTCTGGTTATCTTTCAAAAACACAATCTGGATTTCTGCCACCAGTATTCCGATTCGCATCGCATTTGCGATGTTCACAGCATTCCTACTGACGAAAGCTGGCAAGACCCGCAATATCTGGCGCACAATCTTTTTCTTACCATCAATGGTTCAAGTTGTAGCAGGAACATTAATTTTCGCTTGG